>NZ_VIFM01000318.1 GCF_006636215.1 Myxococcus llanfairpwllgwyngyllgogerychwyrndrobwllllantysiliogogogochensis
TTCCCACCCCCACCCGGGACTCGCTGCCGGGCCGCTACCGGGCGGAGCTGTTGGGGCCCGCCTGGTTCCAGGGCTTCGCGCACCGGTTGCTCGGCGTCCTGGGGATGCGCGGCTGGTGGGGCAAGGACATCGCCCCTGGAGGACGCGAGGGGGCCAATCTGGTGAACCGCGTGGGCGGCGTGTGGCGGGCCGTGCCGCTGGTGCTGCGCGAGGGGACGTCGCGGGTGGACGGGCGCACCTCGCTCCAGGTGGAGTACACGCCGGAGGTGGGGTGGCAGTGGCGTCCCTTCGTGGACGAGCTGCGCTGGCTGGAGGGGCGCACGCTGCTGGCGATGACCCATCTGGAGTTGCCGGTGCTGCGCCGCCTCACGTTCCCCTTCCTGTTGCACCGCGAGCCCTCGCCCGCTTGAGCGGGCGGCCGACGTGAGGGGCCCCTCATCGCGTGAACGCCCACCCGTGAACATCTCTCATGGGAGAGTGGGCCTCGTCCGCGCACAAGTGCTCCCCTGATGCGTGCGGGCGCATTACAGGAACACGAACATGGGTGCTCTGGCGGAGAAGGCGGACGCGAAGCAGGCGAAGGTTCCCTCGCTGGGTGCGTGGGTGGAAGCGGGCCCGAGGGTGCGGTGGCGGGTCTGGGCTCCCGGACACCCACGCGTGGAGGTGGTGCTGCACGACGCGCGCGGCGAGCCGGGGCGCGTGCTGCCGATGACTCCGGAGCGCGATGGCTATTTCGTCGCGGTGCTGGAGGGGCAGGGCGCGGGCGTGCTCTACAAGCTGCGCGTGGACGGCGCGGGGCCATTCCCAGACCCATGGTCCCGCTCGCAGCCTGGGGGCGTGCACGGCCCTTCGGAAGTCGTGGTGCCGGACTTCGCGTGGACGGACTCGGGCTGGAAGGGCGTGGAGCCCCAGGCGCTCGTCCTCTACGAGGTCCACGTGGGCACCGCCACGCCCGAGGGGACCTTCGAGGCGCTCATCCCCAAGCTGCCCGGTCTCAAGGAGCTGGGCATCACCGCGCTGGAGCTGCTGCCGGTGGCCAGCTTCCCCGGCACGCGCAACTGGGGCTACGACGGCGTGGACCTCTTCGCGCCCGCGCACGTGTACGGCGGGCCGAGGGGACTGCGCGCGCTGGTGGACGCCGCGCACGCGCAGGGCCTGGGCGTGGTGCTGGACGCCGTCTACAACCACTTCGGTCCGGACGGGAACTACCTGCGCGCGTACTCGCCGCACTACTTCACCGGCCGCCACCACACGCCGTGGGGCGACGCGGTGAACTACGACGGCAAGGACAGCCGGCCCGTGCGGGAGATGGTGCTCTCCAACGTGGAGATGTGGATTCGCGACTACCACCTGGATGGTCTGCGGCTGGACGCGGCGCACGCCATCCTCGATGAGACACAGCCCCACCTGCTCACCGAAATCGCCGAGCGCGCCCGGGCCAGCGCGCCGGGGCGGCGAGTCGTCCTCATCGCCGAGGATGAGCGCAACGAGCGCCGCCTCATGCTGCCCGCGTCCGACGGAGGCCACGGGCTGGACGGCGTCTGGGCGGATGACTTCCATCACCAGATGCGGCGCGCCTTCGCGGGTGACAGCGAGAGCTACTTCCAGGACTACACGGGCAGCGCGGAGGACCTGGCGCGCACGCTGCGCCAGGGGTGGTTCTACGAGGGCCAGGTGTCGAAGAACCAGGGACATGCGCGGGGCACGCGCGCGGAGGGCCTGGAGCCGTGGCGCTTCGTGCACTGCCTCCAGAATCATGACCAGGTGGGCAACCGCGCGCTGGGCGAGCGCCTGGGACACGACGTGTCCCCCGCGGCCTTCCGCGCGATGAGCACGCTGCTGCTGTCGTCGCCCTACACACCGCTGCTCTTCATGGGGCAGGAGTGGAACGCGAGCACGCCGTTCCTCTACTTCACGGACCACCACGAGGAGCTGGGGCGGCTCGTCACCGAGGGGCGGCGCAAGGAGTTCGCGGGCTTCGCTCGCTTCGCGGGTGAGCAGGTGCCGGACCCGCAGGCCGAGGACACCTTCGCGCGCTCCCGGCTTGACTGGAGCGAGGCCCAGAAGCCGGAGCACGCGGGCATCCGTGTGCTCTACCGCGAGCTGCTCCGCCTGCGCGCGATGGACTCCGTGATGCGGGAGGCCCGGCGCGGCGCATATGACGCGCGGGCCGTGGGGCCTCGGGCGCTGGTGCTGGAGCGGCGAGGGGGCGGGCAGGTGCTCCAGGTGCTGCTCGGCCTGGGCGGGACGGTGGAGCACCGCGTCCCTCCCGACGCCGAAGTGGTGTTGTGGAGCGAGGAGCCGCGCTTTGGCGGCGACACGCGGACGCCGCCGCTTCAGGACGGAGTCGTGCGCCTGGAAGGGCCGTCCGCCGTCGTGTTGCGCTTCAAGAGCCAGCAGTAGCTGCCCTGGCGTGCGGACGACCGCGGGCCCGCCCGAGGGCGTCGATGATGGGAATGACCTGTCGACCCCTCGGGTATTGGCGCCCGCAGTTTCCGAACGTTGAGTCATCAACACCGTGGGCGACGTGCCGCGAGGAGACCCTGAGCTCCCTGGCGCGAGTCGACGGAGGAAAGCCAACGCGCCGCGGGGGGAACGCGGCGTGCCAGGGCGGCGCTGTCCGTCCGGTGGGTCGTGGCCCTCGGTGGCCTCACTCGAGGTAGCAACTTGAATCCACACCACAGGACCTCATCCCGGCTGGGATTTCGCTGGCGCATGCCGTGCGGTGCGCTCGCGCTGATGGCCTTCGCGCTCTCCACGCCCGTGCTGGCCGCCGGTGGCTTCGTCGCCGTCACCGCCAGTGGGCATGACGGCAACGTGCCCGCCAACGCCATCGACGGAAACACCGCCACGCGCTGGTCCAGCGATGGCGTGGGACAGTGGCTTCGTGGCGACCTGGGCGCCGCGAAGTCGGTGAGCGCGGTGGACATCGCCTGGTTCCGGGGCAACGAGCGCGTCAGTCACTACGTCATCTCCACCTCCACGGATGGCGCCGCCTGGACGCAGGTGTCCTCGGGCAGTTCGTCCGGAAAGAGCACGGCGTTCGAGCGCGTCTCCTTCTCGCCGGTGAACGCGCGCTACGTGCGCATCACCGTCAATGGCAGCACGATGAACACCTGGGCGAGCATCTCCGAGCTTTCGGCCATCACCACCGACACCGGGACGCCGCAGCCCACGGGCAAGGACAAGTTCGGTGTGACGATGCTCTACCCCTCGAAGAGCGGGGGCGAGGCGTGGGCGCTGGCGGACAACGCGACGTCCGATGCGCGCTTCAATCCGCAGAAGACCATCACCCGTAACTCGGACGGCTCCTGGAAGATGAAGAACAGCGCGGTGCGGCTGCTCGTCTACACCTCCACCGGCTACGACGACCGGAAGATTCCCACGTATGACCGGGACGTGCTGGCGAGCCGGGGCTACATGCAGGCGGCCAATGACTGGCGCAACGTGGAGATGACGGGCTTCGTGAAGCTCAACGCCACGTCGGATGCGAAGGACAACTTCGACTGGTACGCGCGCGGCGGCAAGCACAACGACGACCACTCCGGCTGCGAGGGCAGCAGCTACAAGGCGGGCCTGCACTATGACGGCCGCGCCCGTTGGCAGAAGGAGACGTGGCATGTCTCCTACGAGCAGGCCTCCTACAAGACGGCGACGTCGGCGCTGAAGGGCCGCTGGGTGGGCTTCAAGGCGGTGATGCGCAACACCACCGTGAGCGGCAAGGAGGCGGTGCGGCTGGAGATGTACGTCAACGAGAACGCCGACAAGGTGACGTGGAAGAAGGTCTACGACATGGTCGACTCAGGGAGCTGGGGCGGTGATGCGCAGCACTGCGGCGGCGCCACCGGGGCCATGCCGATTACGTGGGGAGGTCCCATCGCCACGTTCCGCTGGGACAACGCCACCGACGTGGACTTCAAGTGGTTGACGGTCCGCGAAATCCAGCCGTGACGCCCAGGCGCTGACGCGGTGCTTCCAGGAGGGCGCGAGGGGCGGTGGCTCCTCGCGCCCTTGGTTCGTGGGCTGGCTTTTCGACAGGCCCACAGATGGAGGCCATCAGGCCAGGCGCGGGCGGGGCCGGTGGGACGAGGCGCTACCGGCTTCACCTGGGGTTTGTCGGTGTCGACAGGGGCGGCGTCCCGTGCTCAGCATCGCGGCCATGAATGTCCAGACCGCCACCGAGTCCTCCGACCGCATCTGGGAGAAGGAAATCCTCCCGGCGCTCGAGCGCTACATCCGCATCCCCAACAAGTCGCCTGCCTTCGACCCGGACTGGGTGAAGGCCGGGCACATGGAAGCCGCCGTGCAGCTCGTCGCGGAGTGGTGCCGCGCGCAGGCGCCGCACCTGCCCGGCCTCACGCTGGAGGTCATCCGCCTCAAGGACGAGCAGGGGAAGGACCGCACGCCGGTCATCTACATGGAGGTGCCCGGCACGCGCGGCGACGACACCGTGCTGATGTACGGCCACCTGGACAAGCAGCCGGAGATGACGGGCTGGCGTGAGGGCCTGACGCCGTGGGCCCCCGTGCGCGAGGGCGACAAGCTCTACGGCCGTGGTGGCGCGGATGACGGTTACTCCGCCTTCGCGTCGCTGACGGCGCTGCGCCTCTTGCGCGAGCAGGGCGTGCCGCACGCGCGCTGCGTGGTGCTCATCGAGGCGTGTGAGGAGAGCGGCAGCTACGACTTGCCGGCGTACATCGAGGCGCTGGCGCCGCGCATCGGCAAGCCGTCGCTGGTGGTGTGTCTGGATTCAGGCTGCGCGAACTACGACCAGCTCTGGATGACGACGTCGCTGCGCGGAATGGTGGCGGGCAATCTGCGCGTGGACGTGCTCACGGAGGGCGTGCACTCCGGAGACGCGAGCGGAATCGTGGCCTCGTCCTTCCGCGTGCTGCGCCAGGTGCTGTCGAGGGTGGAGGAGGAGGGCACGGGCCGTGTGACGGTGCAGGGCCTGCACGTGGAGATTCCGAAGGAGCGGCGCGAGCAGGCGAGCGCGGCGGCGAAGGTGCTGGGTGAAGAGGTCTTCGGCAAGTTCCCGTGGATGCCGGGCATGCGGCCCATGTCGGACGACGGTGGGGAGCTGGTGCTCAACCGCACGTGGCGCCCGGCGCTGTCGGTGACGGGCGTGGACGGCATGCCGCCGCTGCAGAGCGCGGGCAACGTGCTGCGGCCGTTCACCACGGTGAAGCTGTCCATGCGCATCCCTCCGAGGCTGGAGCCAAAGTCGGCGCAGAAGGCGCTCAAGGACGCGCTGGAGAAGGATCCGCCGTACGGCGCGAAGGTGAGCTTCGAGGGTGACAAGGCCAGCGTTGGCTGGGATGCGCCGCCGCTCGCGAGCTGGCTGTCGCGCGCGGTGGAGTCCGCGTCCGGCACGTACTTCGGCCGGCCGGCCATGGCGATGGGCGAGGGCGGCACCATCCCCTTCATGGGCATGCTGGGTGAGCGCTTCCCGGAGGCGCAATTCCTTATCACCGGTCTGTTGGGCCCGGGCAGCAACGCGCACGGCCCCAACGAGTTCCTGCATGTCCCCACCGGCAAGAAGCTGACGTGCTGCGTGGCCAGCGTCATCGCGGACCACTTCAAGCGCTGACGTGGACCCAGGTGGCCCGAGGTACGCCTCGGGTCGCCTGTCAGTGTCGTCTGGTATTGCCGGGTGTGCCCGCCTCGCCGCGGGCCTCTCGCCAGGGCCTACCATGACGCTTCGTTGGGTGGTGTCGCTGCTCCTGTTGATGGCTGTCACTGGGTGCGCGACGGGCCGAGTCGTGCGGCTGGAGACCGGGGAGGACTCCTTCCTCGTCACTCCTCGCGAGGAGCCTGACGCGGAAGTGAGTGCGGCGGTACTCGAAGACGACGAATTCGAGGAGGCCCTCACCGAGCTGGCACGGGATGTTCCTCCCTCTCGTAATCCCATGCAGGTCGCGCGGGAGCGCTTCGGCGTTCCGTCCCGGAGTGGAGTGTATGGGTATGAGCGTGATTCCTCGCGACTCATCCCCCAGCGTGGAGGGGATGTGGACGGCCCTCGGCTGCTGGAGGACTACGCGGATGAAGCGCTGACGCGTGCCTACGGCCAGTGGTGCAAGCGGAAGGACCGACCTGGGGATTGCTTGCGCCTGCTGGACGAGGGCCCCCTGCTGGCCAGTGATGGCAAGTACACGTGGGCCCTGGCCATCGCCATGGACTCGGTGTGGGAGGAGACCTCCGAAGCACTGGAGGGCATGACGGACCCCCAGGCAGTCGTGGCTGGCATCGCCGCCTCCGCGACGATGTACCTGCTCTTGTGGTCGCTGCCCGAGCCGGTGAGTAAAGGCGTAGCGGCGACCTTGACGGCCTTGCTCATCGCCTACCTGGGCGTGGACACGGTGTGGAGCATGCTGGACGGGTGGCTGACGCTGGTGCGCCAGGTGGACCGGGCGACGAGCTTCGAGCAACTCCATGGGGCGGGTGAGGCGTACGGCGAGGTGCTCGGGGAGAACGCGGCGCGCGTCTTCGTGATGCTGGCCACGGTGGCCATCGGGAACACGGCGGGACTGGCGGCGAAGTCAGTGGGGTTGCCGGGCTCCGCCCAGGCTGCCATGGCCGTGGAGTCCCAAGCGGGCTTCCAGTACGCGGCCGTGGGCAGCGTGAGTTCGGTCGCCTTGACGGCGGAGGGGTTCACCATCGCGCTCGCTCCGAATGCCGTGGCCATGGCGAGCCGGGGAGGGCGTAGCGAGCGTCATCACATCGCCACGAACAAGAACGATGTCTCCGCCGCGCGCGGCGGGCCCTGGACGCCAAGATTCAGGGAGTTGTTCACACGAGCCGGGATGAAGTTGAAGGACCCCGAGAATGTTGTCGAAGTCGTGGGCCACAAGGGGCCGCATCCGCAGCGGTATCACGAGTACGTCTATCGACGACTGAGGTCGGCCTTGGGAGAGTGCCGCAAGGTGGAAGAGTGCCGGAAGGCCCTCACGAGTGAGCTACGCAAGCTCGCAAGTGAAGCGCAGACCCCAGGTACCAAAATCCACGGCTTTTTGACTCGGGACCCGTGAGGACTCTAGGAAGTCCACCATGCCGAATCCGTCGCGATACTACATGCTCAGAGAAGACGTGCGGGGTGGGTATTGGTACCTGGGAGACCCGCTCGATGAGACGGGCACCGAGGTTGAAGACATCTGGCAGTTCGCCCGGGGGCGGCCCATCCAGCATGCGGGTCGCCTGAAGTTTCCCATCAGTGAGCCTGGAAAGTGGTTGGATTTCTGTACGGCGGGAGTTGGCATGGCTCCAATTGTCCATGTCCGAGTGGCCAACCTCTTCGCGGAGCTGGCGCCCGATGATGTGCAATTGATTCCCGTCGATGTCGAAGGACGCCCGGAACAGCATGTCATGCTCGTCGCCACGAAGCTGATCCGCTGCATCGATGACGAAGCCTCGGAAGAGATACTGTATTGGAAGCCCGAGGACGAGCGGCCGGACAAGCTCGGCCAGTACCGCAGCGTCTACGGGATGCGAATCGACCGCGCGAAGGTAGGCGGCGCAAAGGTCTTCCGCACCTGGGGGTGGGAGATTGCCCTCATCGTCTCCGAGGACCTCAAGCTGGCCCTGGAACGCGCCAAGGTCACAGGGGCGAAGTTCGAGGAAGTCTGAGCGGAGGGTGTGGGCCTCACCGGAAGTGTCACATTCAGACGACACGCGCGCCCCACGGGGCACCCTCTCCGCGCTTCGGCCGACAGTCGCCAGGGCCCCCAGGGAGGTGCGTCACACCGGCTCTGTTTCATAACCCGCGCTTGGGCTGAACCTCTCGCCACGCGGGTTGCTAGACATTGCGGCGTAATTCTATGTCACGCACCCCACCCGGACGGTGGTCAGGCGATTCGCTCGCGTAGCTCCTCGACAGGTAGTCCCTCTCCCGGCTCCGACCGTGTGCCCCCGCACGTGGACACGTCCCCATTCACCCTCAACGGAGCCAGACAATGAATGTCATCAAGACACCCCCGGTCACCACCAAGGAAGGCCAGCTGCTAGGCAAGGTGGAAGGGAAGGTTTCCGTCTTCAAGGGCATCCCCTACGCGAAGCCGCCCGTGGGCGACCTCCGCTGGCGCGAGCCCCAGCCCATCCCCGCGTGGACCGGCCCTCGCGAGGCGCTCGACTTCGGTCCCTCCGCGCTCCAGTCGCGCGAGGCCTGCATCGCGGGCGGCGGCGGTGACCCCGGGAAGATGGCCGAGGACTGCCTCTACCTCAACGTCTGGACACCCAAGACGGACCCGGGCGCGAAGCTGCCCGTGCTGTTCTGGATTCACGGCGGCGCCTTCATCATCGGCACGGGCCGCGTGCCTCCCTATGACGGCACGCAGCTCGCCGCCCGCGACGTGGTGCTCGTCACCTTCAACTACCGCCTGGGACACCTGGGCTTCTTCATGCACCCGGAGCTGGAGAAGGAGAACCCGGGCGGCCCGGCCAACTTCGGCATCCTGGACCAGATGCTCGCGCTGGAGTGGGTGAGGAACAACATCGCCCAGTTCGGAGGAGACCCCAGCAACATCACCATCATGGGCCAGTCCGCCGGCGCCAAGAGCGTGCTGGCGTTCTTCACCTCGCCGCTCATCCGGGAGAAGAACCCCTTCCGCCGCGGCGTGGCCATGAGCTCCTACGTGCTCCAGGAGAAGTCCGTGGCCGACGCGAAGCTCGCGGGCGTGGCCTTCGCCCACCATCAGGGCGTCCCCTGGCAGCAGGCCACCATGGAGAAGCTGCGCAAGCTGGACCCGGAGAAGTTCTGGGCGCTCCCCTCGGACAGCGGCAACGCTCCCAGCCCCATCTACGGGGACTCGGTGCTCCCCCAGACGATTCGCGCCAGCTTCGAGGCGGGCTCGCAGCTCAAGCTGCCGCTCATCCTCGGCAGCACGAGCGATGACTCGAGCGTGGTGTCCTCGTTCGGCATCGACCCGGCCACCATCATCGAGAAGCTGGGCCCCCTGGGCGAGATGATTCGCCAGCTCTACCCCGACGTGAATGACGACCGGGAGATTGGCCGGCGGATGTGCCGCGACTTCGTCTTCTCCGTGACGCCGCGCCACCTGGCGTCCTTCCACTCCCACCATGGGGCCCACGCCTGGCGCTACTACTTCGAGTACCGCGCGAAGATGCTCGCGCCCCGGCAGCCCCTGGGCGTGCCCCACGGCGGGGATGTCTCCTTCTTCCTGGAGACGGCGGACCACGTCCCGCCGACGGGAGACCTCTTCGGGGACGAGGACCGGAAGTTCACCAGCAACCTCGTGGACTCCCTGGTCCAGTTCCTGCGCACCGGCACGCCAGGGCCCGTGGGCGGCGTCGCCTGGAACGAGCACACGGCGGAGAGCGACAAGCTCTTGAGGTTGGATACCACCGTCAGGATGGTGGACAACTTCGAGGGGCCCATCCTGGACGTGGCCCAGATGGTCATGCCGCTCATCGACTCCTTCGCCAAGCCGCCTCCGCCCGCGCTGCCGAAGGCGTCTTCGACTTCGTCGACGTCGTCGACGGCCGCGAAGGGCAAGCCGCGTCCGCAGGCCACCCCCTAAGAGGGCCCGCGGACCCGGGCCGCCGCCTCAGCGGCCCGTCTTGATGCCCAGGTTCCCACCCTGCTGGGAATTCCCGGGGCGCTTGGTGCTCGTGGAGCCAGGGGACTTGCCACCCTGGCGCCGCAGCTCCAGCCGCAGCTCGTCGTCGGCGGCGGAGACCTCGCGCGTCACCGGCTCGTAGCCGTTGAGCGCCAGCGTCACCGCCACCATGGGCGCGCCCTGCTCCAGCTCCAGCTTCATGGGCGTCACGCCGCGCTCCTCGCCGGCGATGCTCACCGTGGCGCCGGGCGGCTCGGTGATGACGGGCAGCTCCACCATCTTCACCGGCTCGGGCGTGGGCGTGGGCGGAGGCCGCTCGCGCTCCACGTGCACCTGCTGCGTCTGTGTCGGCGGTTTCTCCGGCAGCGTCGCCGCGCCCGCCGGTCCGCGCAGGAAGATGACGGCCGCGGCCGCCACCAGCAACCCCGCGCCCGCCGCGACGACGGGCACCCACGGAATACGGCGCACCTCCGCGCTGGGAGCGCGCTCCATGGGTGCGGTGCCGCGCGTGCGGTCCTGCACCACGGGGCCTCCGACGGCGGCCGCCAGTTGCTGCCGCGAGCGCGTCCCCGGCGTGACGTTGCGAGGCTGCTGCCGCGACGCGGACGTGCGCCCGCCCGGGCCCCCCACGCCGCTGAGCGACGAGTTGGAGCGCGAGTCCAGGTCCGCGTCCTCCGCGAGCTGGTCCAGCTTCGCCGGGTCCGTCTCCGTGGAGATGCGGTCCGCGTACAGCTCCCGCAGGTACGCCGACAGGTGCGCGCTGCTGGAGGGCAGCCGCAGGTTGAGCGTGTAGTCCTCCAGCGCCAACCGGAAGGCGCCGCAGTCCGGGTAGCGCTCGTCCGGTGTGGGCGCCAGCGCCTTGAGCACCACTTCGTCCAGGCCCGGCGGCAGCTTGGGGTTGAGCTGCGAGGGGCGCGGCACCTGGCAGTCCTTCACCAGCCGCAGCGTCATCAAGTCCGAGTCACCCTTGAAGAGCCGCTTGCCCGTCAGCATCTCCCACATGACGACGCCCAGCGCGAACAAGTCACTGCGCGCGTCGATGGCCAGGCCGCTCGCCTGCTCGGGGGACATGTAGGGGTATTTGCCCTTGAGGACGCCCGTCGCCGTGTTGGCGCTGCTGGTGGCAGCCTTGGCCACACCGAAGTCGATGACCTTCACGCCGCCGTCGAAGCCGACCAGGATGTTCTGCGGTGACACGTCGCGGTGTACCAGCCGCATGGGCCGGCCCTGGACGTCCCGCGCCTGGTGCGCGTAGTGGAGCCCCGCCGCGGCATCCGCGATGACGCGCAGAATCAATCCCACCGACATCGGCTTGTTCTGCGCCCGGGAGAACTTCTCCAGACGACGCACATCGTCACCCTGGACGTACTCCATGGCCAGGCAGTGCCGACCCTCAATCTGGGACAGGTCGAGGATGGTGATGAGGTTGGGGTGGGTGAGGCGGGCTACCAGCCCGGCCTCATCCAGGAACATGGAGAGGAACTCATCATCCTCCGCGAGGTGCGGGAGGATGAGTTTGAGGACCACCAGCCGCTCGAAGCCCGTTCCGTGCTCACGGGCCAGAAACACCTGTCCCATGCCTCCCGAGGCAATCTTCCGCAGCAACTCGTACTTACCGAATGGCACCGCCATGATGTGCTCGGGAGAATATCTCCCTTTCTCACCGTGCGGGAAATGACCGGTCGGCTGTCACCCCACATTGACACGGGACAGTGAAGGTCTGGGTGGGACTCACGCCTTCATCCTGTAACCCGAGCGGAGCACGAAGTACACGACGACGGTGGCCACCACGGCGACGCCGGCGAGGATGCCGCCGCCGAACAGGGGCGAGTACATGCTGCGGCCGAGCATCCCGTAGCGCAGCCCCTCCACCATGTAGACCATGGGGTTGAAGAGGCTGATGGTGTTCCACGGCGCGGGCAGCTCGCGCACGGAATAGAAGACGCCGCCGAGGAACGTGAGCGGCAGCATGACGAAGGTGGGGAAGAAGTTGATCTGCTCGAACTTCTCCGCCCACACGGCGGCGAGCATGCCCAGCACGCTGAAGACGTAGGAGGCGATGAGCAGGAAGTACACGGCCACCCACGCGTGCTCCAGGCTGAAGCCGGTGAAGGCGCCCGCCACGGCCCACGTCAAGCCGCCGACGACGAGGCCGCGCACCATGGCGCCGCCGATGAAGCCCGCCATCAGCTCCCCGGGCCCCAGGGGCGCCACCAGCAGGTCCACCACCGTGCCCTGAATCTTGGTGATGAACAGCGACGAGGAGCTGTTGAGGAACGCGTTGTTGGCGATGCCCAGGAAGACGAGGCCCGGCACGATGAAGTGCAGGTAGGGCGAGCCCTCCACCTCGTGGACGCGGCCGGAGATGCTGTAGCCGAAGACGATGAAGTACAGCGTGGTGCTGATGAGCGGTGAGAGGACGGTCTGTCCCGGCACTCGCATGAAGCGCCGGACCTCCTTCACGAACAGCGTCTGCATCCCGAGGACGTTCATGGTGGTGTCTTTGCGTGGCGCACGCCGCCTTCGCGCGCCCGTGACGGGCCTCGCGGTGGGGCGGGGGCGCGGAAGAAGGG
>NZ_VIFM01000319.1 GCF_006636215.1 Myxococcus llanfairpwllgwyngyllgogerychwyrndrobwllllantysiliogogogochensis
CCCCTGCGTCACCGCCAGCGCCGCCCCCATCCCCGAGCGCCCGTGCTTGAAGTGCCCCACACCAAAGGGCGCCAGATACCAGGCGCGAGTCAGCGTCGGCGAGGCAGGCACCTCGACCCGTTGCACGGCCTCGACGATGGGTGTCGGCGGCGGGAGCAGCCGAGGACGCCGCTCCGCGCTCAGCTCCGCGATGCGCGTCTGGTGCTGGGCACGCGCGTGCTCCACGAACGCAAGGAAGTCCGGCGGATACAGCAACGGGTCCAGCACCGAGTCACCGTGCACGGCCAACCCTCGCACCACCTCATCCTCCGCGCGGGCGAGCTCTTCTTGCGCGTGGAAGGTGGCCGCGAGCAGCAGGTGCGCCTCCGCCTCCAGCACGTCCCCATCGAGCCGCAGCGGATAGAGCAGGGACTCCAGCTCGGCACGGGCCCGCGGCAGCTCGCCGGACTGGTAGGCACCGCGCGCACCGTCGAGCGGGGACGCCGCGAGCACCATCATCACCAGGGCCGCGCTCATCACGGCGTCACGTCCAGCGCCACTTCGAGACGACGTCCCGCGACCACGTCCACCTCTCGCTGCAAGGGCAGCGCACCCGCGCGGCGCGCCGTCACCGTGTGTCGCCCATGCTCGACCGGCACCGGACCCGAGAGAGGCGCGACGCCCACCTCCCGGCCGTCCACGAAGAGTCGCGCACCCTCGGGAGCGAGGATGAACACCTCCGCCTTGCGCAATGACAACACCACGTCACGCGTCACCGTCTCCCCGGGAGCGAGCGTCACCTCCACGTCGACCTCGTCACACAGGGAGTTGACGAAGCGCAACTGGTAGGTCCCCGCTGGCAGCGAGAGCTCACGCACGCGAGGCGTGTAGCCCCGACTCTCGCCGTTCACGAACACCTCCGCCCACGGGCGCGCCGTCACCTTCAGCACCGCGGGACGCGCGGGGACGGAGGTTCCCACGCCAGGACCTGTTGTCGTCGGCACCGGCGACGGAGAGGCTTCAGCGCCAAGGGGTCCCTCGTCCGGGCTTTCCGTCGGCACGGGAGACTGGGAGGCATCAACGGCCTCCCCTCTCGTCGAACGTCTCGTCGGCGCGGGCTTCGCGGAAGCCACTTCCCCCGAACGACCCCGTGCTCGCCAGGCCTCTCGTATCTGGCGCTCTGAGTTCGGAGCAGGCACCTCATCATCCGTAGGCGCACCAGGCAGCGTGGCGGCGGAAGTGGAGGAGGCATCAACGGGCCGCTGCTCTGGAGCCACCTGCCCTGACGGAGACTCCGCTCCACGCGACGGCGTCTCACCTTCGACTCCCTGGGGCGCCCCCGTCGCGATGGGGTCCTCATCGGCCCGAGGCGCGGACTTCGCGCGCTCGCCAGGCACGGTGACGCCCGCCACCTCCACACCGGAGGGCTCAACCCCGCTCCGTCGAGCGAGCGTCCATCCACCCCACCCCACCGTCGCGCAGAGCACGAGCCCCACGCCCACGGCACCAGTCCTCCACCCGGAGCGCCTCGGCCGCTCGCGCAGCAACGCCACCACCTCGGCGGAAGTCGGCTCCAGCACCAGCGCGGCGTTGAGCACCTTCGCGGCCCGCGCACCCTCGCCGCGCGCCAGCAGTCCGCGCCCTTCCCCCAGCAACCGCTCGAAGCGCGTCCGGCGCCACTTCGTGACACCTGCCACCGGATTCCCGAAGAACTCACGAGCCACATCCGCGGGCGGTCCCACCCTTCGCTGGAGCAACTCCTCCAACTCCGACGCCAGCACAGCCCCGTCACGAGGCCTGTCCCGCGCGTCCTTCGCCAGACACCGCGCCACCAGTGACGCCAGCGGCTCGGGCGTTCCCGGCACGACCTCCGTCAGCGACGGCGCCTCCTTCGTCATCACCGACGCGGCCAGGTGCGCCGCGCCCTTGCCCGCGTGCGGCGTCGTGCCCGAGCACAACTCGAACAGGATGACACCCACCGCATACACATCCGAGGCGGGCGAGTACGCGCCCGTGTCGATGCGCTCGGGCGCCATGTACGGCAGCGAGCCCGTCACCGCGCCGGTACTCGTGAGTCGCTCCTGGTCCTCCAGCGCGGCGAGGCCGAAGTCCGCCAGCTTCAGCGGCCCTCCCTCCGCCACCAGCACGTTGTCCGGCTTCACGTCGCGGTGGACGATGCCGTGCGCATGCGCCGCCGCGAGCGCCCGGGCGAGCTCCCAGCCCAGCACCATCACCGCCTCGGGCGGCACCGGTGAAAGCCTCCCCGCCAGCGCGCGCAGGTCCTCGCCCCGCACCCACTCGCAGACGAGGAACGGACCATGGGCGCCATCCTCGCCGTAGTCGTGGACCTCCAGGACGTTGGGATGGTGGAGGGAAGCCGCAAGCTCCGCTTCCCTGCGGAAGCGCTCCGCGCGACCCGTGCCGCCTCCCGGATGCATCCGCTTCAATGCCACCGGGCGCGACAGCCGCAGGTCCGTGGCCAGGAAGACCGTGGCCATTCCCCCACGCCCCAACTCCCGATCGAGTCGGTAGCGGCCCGCAAGCACCTCACCCGTCATCACCCGGGCATTCTCGGGGAGCGGGCCCCCGCGAGCAACTCGGGGATTACAGCGACAGCCGACAGGCCTTCGTGTCCCCCGCCTGCTCGCAGGCCCCCACCGCGCCCCCAGGACAATCCCGGTCCAGCCGGCAGGGCTGCCGACACCGCAAGGCCGCCCCCGACGACAGGCACACGCTACACGGCGAGCAGTCCATCGAGTTCTCGCAGACCTCCCCCACCGACGCCGGCGCGCCCGAGCACGCCTGCACGCACAGCCCGTCCGGAGCGCACTGGTAGCCCGGCTCGCAGAGGCCGCCACCTGCATTCGGGTTGCACTTCTCCTCGCACCGCAGTCGCTCCCTGGGACACCCCGCGAAGGTGGGACATTCGAGCGAGTCCACGCACGCCTCCCCCAGTCGAGGCCCCACGACACACTCCTCGTTCGAGCACCGTCGCCCAGCCCGACACGTGAAGTCCGACGCACACGTCAGGGTGCACTTCGAGTCCTCGCAGGCCGCGGCCGAATCCGCGCACTCACACGCCCGCGAGCACTCACCGCCCACCGCCACCGTGCTCGAACACCCCGCGTCCGGCGTCCCACACCCCGTGCCCGTGCAGCCCCCATCCGGCGTCGCGCACCCCGTGCCCGTGCAGCCCGCGTCCGGCACCTCGCACCCCGTGCCCGTGCAGCCTCCGTCCCCGGACGTCGTCACCGGCACACAAGCAGTCAGCGGCTCGACCACCTGGGGCACCGCGCCACAGCCGTACCCCGGACGAGCACAGTCCTCGCCACAGGCCCGCAGGCACTGCCCCAGCTCCGTCGCGCACACGGTGCCTCGCGGACAGTCCCGCGCCTCGGAGCACTCCCGCAGGCAATACCCGCCCGGAAAGCCCAGGCCGCAGGTCAGCCCCGCGCCACACTCCGAATCCGCGCCACAGGCCTCCCCCACCCGCTCCGAGTCCACGGGTTCACAGCCACCCCGCACACAGACCTGTCCCTGGGAACAACCCTGGGACTCGTCGCAGCGGATGCGGATGTCGAGCGGACAGCCCGGCGCGACGAGCAACACGAGCGCGGGCAGCAATAAGAGCAGGAGGAGGCGGCGCATCACCAAGGCCCGGTCGACTCTACGCGGAGGGAGGCTCGAAGCGCAGCCCCCCACACCGAAGGGCCCCGTGCCCCCCGACGCGGGAACACAGGGCCACTTCCGCTCACTACATGCAGGTGCCGAGGACGCCCGGCGCGGAGAAGCACTGGCCGCTCTTGCAGTGCGCGTTCTCCGAGCACGGGAAGCCGAAGGCACCCGGGCTGCAGAAACCGAGGACCGCGCCCGTGAAGGGCTTCACGCAGCTCCACGACGAGGGGCAGTTCGAGTTGTCACGGCAAATCCCCTGCATGCAGAAGCGGCCCTTGTTGGCCAGGTAGCCGTCGTTGCACACCGCGCCGCCCAGGCCCGTGGGGCACGCACCGTCCTCGGCGCACGGCGCGAAGCTGGCGCAGTACGGCTGCCGCGAGCCGTCGTCATCCGGGTCCAGACAGACGGAGTAGTTGTCGCAGCCGTCCTTGAAGTCGCTCGTCTCCGGGTTGCACGAAGGCGGGTTGGCCGGGGGCGCCAGGCTGCACAGGCCCTCGATGCAGACCTGATTGCTCAGGCACTGGCTGTTGGAGGTGCACGTCGGCACGTTCTTGCTCTTGCAGTAGGAGGCCAGGGTGCCCGTGTCCTCGGCGTCGCAGTACTGGTCCGCCGCGCAGTTGGCGTTCGACTGACAGCCAAGCGCACACAGGCCGTTGAAGCAGAACTGCCCGGAGGGACAGGCCTTGCTCGCGCTGCACAGCGCGCCACTCTGCTCGCTGGGGTTCTCGTCGGGCCCCCCACCGTCATCGTCCTTCGTGCTGCCACAGCCCACGACCGCCATCGCCAGGAACAGCCCCATCACGAAATGCTTCATGTTCGTCTCCCCGAGGTTCGGTTGCACCGTGGCGGCCCTCCGCCAGCGTGCGATGACGACCCCCATCGCAACGGGCGTGCCGCGGCCTCGCGAGACACCGAATCGCCCCGATTCCACGGGGTTGCATGACGGCCCTGGCCCGCCGAGGGCCCGGCGCCGGGGGAAACGTGCCAGGACTGGCACGCGGACCGGGCCTCCCGAGGAGGCGGCCTGTCAGTCCCCCTCGCCCAGGTAGCGGAACAGCGAGCGCAGGCCGATGCCCAGCGCCGCCGCCGCGTCCTTCTTGCTGCCGCCACAGCGGGCAATCGCCTCGCGCACGTAGCGCTGGACGAACGCCTCCCGCGCGTCCTCCAGGGGAACCATCGACGTGGCGTCACCGCCCAGCTCCAGGTCCTCGGGCCTCAGCAGTTCGTCCGTCGCCAGCACCGCCGCGCGACGCACCCGGGACGCCAGCTCCCGCACGTTGCCGGGAAAGGGATGGCCACGCAGCGCCTCCGTGGCCTTCTGCGTGAAGCCTCGCGCCTTACGCGACTCCTGCGTCAGCACGTGGTGGGCGATGAGCAACACGTCGTCACCGCGCTCTCGCAGCGGCGGCACATCCACTCGCACTTCCTCCAATCGGAAGCGCAGGTCCGCGCGGAAGCCGCCGCGTCGCACCGCCTCCTCCAGCGCCACGTGCGTCGCCGACACCACGCGCACGTCCACCTTGCGCGGCTGGTGCTCACCCAACCTCGTCACCTCGCGCTCCTGCACCACGCGCAAGAGACGCGTCTGGAGCGACAGCGGCATGTCCCCAATCTCATCCAGGAAGAGGGTGCCTCCGTCGGCCGCCTCCACCAGTCCCGCCCGCTCCGAGCCCGCGCCGGTGAAGGCGCCACGCGCATGGCCGAACAGCTCGCGCTCGATGAGGCTCTCCGGCAGCGCCGCGCAGTTGATGGCCACCAGTCGGCCGCGCCGCCCGCTGCGCCGATGGAGCGCCCGCGCCACCAGCTCCTTGCCCGTCCCCGTCTCGCCTTCGATGAGGACGTTGAGCGGGGTGGGCCCCAGTCGCTCCACCTGACGGTAGAGCGCGCGCATCGCCGGGGACTCGCCGATGAGCCCTTCGAAGGTCGCGGCTTCGATGCGACGAGTGAGGCCGTCCACCTGCGCGCGCAGCTCCGTCAGTTCGCGCCGGGTCGACAGCAGCAGCGCCGTCAGCGCGCAGAGCGCCATGGCCTCCTCCAGCTCCACCGACGAGAAGGCCGGCGCACCGAGTCGGCGCCCCAGGTACACCACCGACAGCGGCACCGACTCCACGCGCAGCGGCACCACCAGCGCGGAGCCCAACCGCAGGGCCTCCAGGCTCGGCGCCCTCGCCAGCGCCGCGTCCGCTTCCACGTCCGCCACCCGCACCGGCGCGCCCGACGTCAGCACCCGGTCCACCAGGCTGTCCACCACCGCCGCATCGGGGCTGGTGCCCGTGGCGCACAACACGCGCCGGGGCCCCTCGCGAGAGTCCGCGGTGACGAGGAAGCCCACGTCCGCGCCCACCACATCGGCGAGCCCCCGCATCGCCACCTCCAGCAACTCCAGAGGAGGGCGCTGCACGAGCAGCCGTGAGGACAGCTCCGCCAGCACCGCCACCAGCCGGCCGTCCCGCCGAGGTGCCACCTCCGCCGCGTCGCGCGCGACGGGCTCCACCGCGTCGACGAGTTCCAGCTCCACCGTGCCCACGCGGAAGCGGTCCCCGGGCTCCAGCGGCGCCAGGTCCACGCGCTTGCCTCGGACCTTGATGTCGCAGCCCTTGCCCGCCGGGGACACGCTCCAACCTCGCGCGTCGCGGAACAACAGCGCGTGGCTCGGCTTCACACCGGGCGCGCTGAGCACGGCGTCGCAGGTGGCATCAGAGCCCACGGAGACGACGGGCTTGTCCAGCGGGAGACGGCGGCCGTCGGGGAGGACCAGGAGCTGGGGCATGGCGGGAGCGGACCGACTTGTGTCGCATATCAGGAATGAGGGAGGCGGGCGCGTGCGGGGCCTGACGCTCCCTCCAGCGAGGCATTGTCCGGACGCATCCGGCTGCTATCACAGGGCCCCCGGAAGGAGCTTCCCATGGCCATCGCCACCATCGACCCGACGACGGGCAAGACGCTGCGCACGTTCAACGCCCTCACCCCGGCCGAGCTGGAGTTGAAGCTCCAGCTGTCGGCGGACACGTTCCGCGACTACCGCCAGACGTCCTTCGCCGAGCGCGCCCGATGGATGCGCCGCGCCGCGGAGCTGCTGGACGCGGAGGCGGAGCGCTTTGGCCGCATCATGACGGAGGAGATGGGCAAGCCTCTGGAGGCCGCGAAGGCCGAGGCCCGCAAGTGCGCCACCGCCTGCCGCTACTACGTGGCCAAGGCGGAGGGGCTGCTCAAGGACCGGCCCATCGAAGTGGGCGGCGACACCGCCTTCGTCCGCTACCAGCCGCTGGGCCCGGTGCTGGCCATCATGCCGTGGAACTTCCCCTTCTGGCAGGTGGTGCGCTTCGCCGCCCCCGCGCTGATGGCGGGCAACGTGGGCCTGCTCAAGCACGCGCACAACGTCCCCCAATGCGCGCTCGCGCTGGAGGAGGTCTTCCTGCAAGCGGGCTTCCCGGCCGGCTCCTTCCAGACGCTGCTCATCGAGACGGCGGACGTGAATCGCGTCATCGAGGACCCGCGCGTGCGGGCCGTGACGCTCACCGGCAGCGAGGCCGCGGGCCGCTCGGTGGGGGCGTCCGCGGGCAGGTCTCTCAAGAAGGTGGTGCTGGAGCTGGGCGGCAGCGACCCGTTCGTCGTCATGCCCAGCGCGGACCTGGACAAGGCCGTGGAGACCGCGGTGTCCGCGCGCCTCATCAACAACGGCCAGTCCTGCATCGCCGCCAAGCGCTTCATCGTCGCCGAGCCCATCGCCGCCGAGTTCGAGCGCCGCTTCGTGGAGCGCATGAAGCGCGTCACCGTGGGCGACCCCACGGACCCGAAGACGGACGTGGGTCCCCTGGCGACGGAGGGCATCCTCAAGGGCCTGCACGCGCAGGTGGAGCAGAGCGTGAAGGCCGGGGCGCGCCTGCTGCTCGGCGGCAAGCCGCTGGAGCGTCCGGGGAACTTCTACCCGCCCACCGTGCTCGCGGACCCGCCCCCCAACGCGCCCGCCTTCCATGACGAGCTGTTCGGCCCGGTGGCCACGCTGCTGCGCGCGCGCGACGTGAAACACGCCATCGAGCTGGCGAACGCGACGCCCTTCGGCCTGGGCGCCAGCGTGTGGACGAAGGACGCGGCGGAGCAGCGCCAGTTCATCGACGGCGTCGAGGCGGGCATGGTGTTCGTCAACGAGATGGTCGTCTCGGACGCGCGGCTGCCCTTCGGCGGCGTGAAGAACTCCGGCCACGGGCGCGAGCTGGCCGACCTGGGCATCCACGAGTTCCTCAACGCCAAGACGGTGCGCGTGGCCAGCACGTCCGGAGGCGAGTCGTCGCCCAGGGGCCGCGCCCTCAGCGAGTAACCCTCAGCGCGTGCGCACCCGGTCATCGGGCGGGCGGTGGACCTCCTCCAGCGCCTGCGTCACGGCCTCCACTTCAGAGCCCAGTTGCTCCACGCTCTGGCGCAGGCCCAACCCGGCGATGTCCTCGCCGGCCGCGTCCGCCGAGCGCACCCGCAGCACCTGCGCGTACAGCCCCTCCAGCGTGTAGTAGAGCCGCGTGTGCTCGGCCTCCAGGCGGTCCGCCGCCGTGGCCAGCTCCGCGCGCTGTTCCCGCTGGGCGTCGAGCGCCGTCAGCGCGCCTCGCAGCCGCTCGCGCACCACCGCGTCCTTCTCCGCCTCCACCCGCGCCGCCAGGGCCTGACGCTCCTCCTCCAGCCGACGCGCCTCCTCTGGCGTCGCGAGCGCTCGCAGCTCCCGCTCCCGGCGCGCCAGCGCGTGACACCCCTGGCGCAGCGCCTCCACCGTGCGCTCCGGCGCATGCACCACCTCGCGCAGCACCGCGGGCCCCTGGCCCAACTCCGCGAGCAGTCGCGAGCACAACGCGTCCACCCGGGCCGTCCTCGGGTCCTCGGGGGCTCCTGAGACCTCGGCCTGCTTCTCCGGTGCCTGCTCCGGCAGCCGGGGCCCCTGCTCTTCCGAAGGGCGCTTCAGGTACTTCGCCGCGACGAGGAAGAAGCCCAGCGCCACGAAGACGAGCCACCACAACCGCCGGGGCTGCCCCATCGCCAGGAACAGGCACGTGGTCGCCACCGCGATGAAGGCCGCGGCCTTCCCCGGGTCCCTGGAGCGCTGGGAGGAACGCCGGGTCCGCACCGCGTTGCTCGCGGCCCGCCGGGCCTCCTTCCGCCACTGCTTCTCCCACTGCCGTCGGACCTTGCGAGGAGGCAGGCGACCCGTCTTCCGCACCCACGCCTCCACGGCCGCATCCTCGCGAGCACGCCCTTCCGACAGGGCACCCTCCAACCTGCGCAGGCGCTCGTCCTGAAGCTGCGGGGAGGGAGGCGGAGGTGACTCAGGAATGCGGGGCACACGGTACGATAACGACTTCACCTCGCGACGAGGGAGGGTGAGACTTCGGGGCTAATCCGGGGAAATGCTCAATCGTTTGCATTCTCCCTGGAAAAGGCCCATGAGATTGCGTCCGCGGGGGGCACAAGGGGTTCGGTGTCGTGGAGAGCATGGAGGAAAAGGGGGAGCGCGGGGAGTTGGGCCCTGACGCCATCCGCGCCCTGCGTGGAGGGCACAGTCGTGCTGCCTTCGCCCGCATGCTCGGTGTCACCCCCCTCACCGTGTACCGCTGGGAGCTGCCGGAGTCGGCGCCCCAGGCGCGCAAGCCCCGAGGTCGGGTGGCCCAGTCGCTGCGCCAGTTGCTGGGCGCCGGTGGCCTGTCTGGTGTGTCCCGGCTCCCCTCCCTGTCCCGTCAGCCCCTGCGTCCCGAGGAGAGCGTCCGGCTCCAGCCCTGCCTGGAGCGCCTGAAGCGGGCGGAGTGGCGCGCGGCGGAGGAGGAGCTGCTGGAGCTGGGAGCCTCGGGTGTGTTGAAGACGCCGGGCGCACGGGCCCTGGCGGCGGTGGGACTCGCCCACCTTCAACGCTGGGGACGAGAGGACTGCCGGGGCGCCTTCGCCACGCTGCTGCCGCACCTGGGCGAGGCCGAGACGGGCCTGTTGCCGGAGTGGGTGGAGCTGCAGGTCCACGCGCTCGCGGCCAACCTCTACGCGTCACCGGACGGCAAGCTGTTCGACGCCACCAGGTCCGATGCGCACGTCGCTCGCGCCGAGGCGTTGATGGCGGAGCATCCGGACGCGGACGCTCGCTGCCTGTTGCGCATGGCGCAGATGGCGGGCGCCTTCTACCTGGGTGAAGCCGAGCGGGTGGCGCGCTACTCCGGCCGCGTGGCGGAAGCGCTCGCGGGCGTGACGGACCCGGCGCTGCGCCTGCTGGCCGAGGACATCTGCGCGCACGAGGAGGCCATCCGGGGCGAGGCCACGCAGGCCACGCGGCGCTTCCGCGAGGTGGCACAGGGCGCGGCGCGGCTGGGCTATGCCTTCCTGGAGGCGCGCAACCTCGCCTTCCTCGCGCAGCGCCGCCTGGATGAGGCGTGCGAGCCGGAAGAAGCGCTCCTGCTGGTGCGCCGCACGCGCGAGGCCGCGTACGGCGGACGCATGGCGCGGGGCTTCTCCTTCATCTTCGCCGCGCGCGCGGAGGCCGAGGCGCTCCTGCGACTGGCCCGCTTCACGGAAGCCGAAGCGGTGCTGGACGAGGCCGACGCGGTGGTGGCCGAGCTGAGCTGGACGCCGCTGCACCTCGCGGTGACACGCGCACGACTGTGGCTGACGACGAGCAAGCCCGCGGAGCTGCGCCGTCTGGCGGCGAAGCTGTCCGCGTATGACGGCTCCATCCAGCGCTCCCTCACCGGCGCCTATGCCCTCTTCGTGGAGGCCATGGCGGACCTCTCCAGCGGCCCCGCCGAGCACGCCGCCGCGGGCTTCGCCGCCGCCGGTGCGCGAAGCATGGAGCTGGGTGGCTGGCCCTACCTGCGTCGCGAGTGCCTGCTGTACGAGACGGCCGCGCGCGTCTACGCGGGCCACCGCGAGGAGGGCCGCGTGGTGCTGCGCCGCACGCGCGCCTTCCTGGAGCGGATGCCGTCCGCGTGGCACTCGGCGCTGCTGCACCGTTTCGAGGCCTTGTTGCTGGTGCTGGAGGGTCGCACCCGCGAGGCCCGCGAGCTGCTGGAGGCATCGCTGGGCACGTTCCGCCTCTCCGGCGACGTGTGCATGGCGGCCTACACGCGCAACCTCCTGGCGTGGCTGGCGAAGCACGAGGGAGACCCCGCCGCCGACGAACTGCTCGCCGCCAGCGAGGCGGAGCTGCGCCGCCTGGGCGGCATGACGCCGCCGCCCAACTTCATTCCCCCCTCGGTGCGTCCCCCCAGCGCGAGCGCTCCGGGCACCGACAGCACTCCCGCGACGCGACTGGGCGCGGAGGCGCTGGTGGTGCCCTTCGAGCGGCTGTCCGTGCGCGGAATGGGTGCGCCCCTCATCCAGCGTGAGCTGCTGGGCGTGCTGGAGGGCCTGTTCCCCGGCTGCGCGCCGCGCCTGGAGGAAGTGGACTCCCAGGGCCGCATCACCCTGCTGGCGGGGCTGGGCACCGTGCCGAGCACGGACGAAGTGGAGTTCGGTGACGGCTGCGGACGCAGGCTGAGGCTGGGCGTCGCCGGGCCCCTGCCCGCGGATGGCCGCGCGCTGCTCACCGCGCTGTCACGGCTGGGCGGCTTCGCGCTGGAGGTGGCGACCCTGCGCGGCTTCGCGGCAGTCGACGTGGAGGCGCCAGGCCCCAACGAGTCTCCGGCGGAGGAGACGGCCCGGGACGCGGAGCTGCCGGGCTTCATCGCCGCCTCGCCCTCCATGAAGCGGATGCGCGTGGAGCTGGCGCGCCTGTCCGCCAGTCGCTCCACCGTCATCGTCACCGGCGAGTCCGGCGCGGGAAAGGAAGTCGTCGCGCGAGCGCTGCACGTGCTGTCCACCCGCTCGCAGCGCCCCTACGTCGCCTTCAACTGCGCCGCCGTCCCCAAGGAACTCTTCGAGGGACAGTTGTTCGGCTACCGGCGCGGCTCCTTCACCGGCGCGGCATCCGACCACCCGGGCGTGCTGCGCGCGGCCCACGGCGGCACCCTCTTCCTGGACGAGATTGGCGAGCTGCCGTTGGACGTGCAGCCCAAGCTCCTGCGCGTGCTGGAGAACGGGGAGGTGTTCCCCCTGGGCGAGACACGGCCGGTCGAGGTGGATGTGCGCGTGGTGGCGGCCACGCATCGTGACTTGAGCCAGCTGGTGCGCGAGGGCCGCTTCCGCGAGGACCTCTACTACCGGTTGCAAGTGGTGCCGGTGCGGGTGCCGCCGCTGCGCGAGCGCCGCGAGGACGTGGTGGCGCTGGCCAGACACTTCGTCCGGCAGCTCACGCCCGAGGGGCAGACACCGCCGAGGCTGGGACCGGATGCCCTGGCGGCGCTGATGGCCCACTCCTGGCCCGGCAACGTGCGCGAGCTGCGCAACGTCATCGAGCGCTCCATGGCCTATGGGCCGCTGCCGACGGTGCTGGGGGCAAAGCAGATGCGCATCGCGGGCTGAGGGTTGAGGAATCATCCCCAACCCGCGATGCGCATCTG
>NZ_VIFM01000031.1 GCF_006636215.1 Myxococcus llanfairpwllgwyngyllgogerychwyrndrobwllllantysiliogogogochensis
GGACAAGAGGCTGGTGGGGTACGTGGTGCTGGGGGAGGACGTGGAGTGGGAGCCGGAGGTGCTGCGCGAGGCGCTGGCGCGGAAGCTTCCGGAGCACATGGTGCCGCCGGCGCTGATGAAGTTGGAGGCACTGCCGCTGACGCCGAGTGGGAAGCTGGCGAGAAGCAAGCTGCCGGCGCCGGACGTGGAGAGCCTGCGGGGCGCGGCGCCCTTCGTGGCACCGAGGGACGCGCTGGAGGTGCAGTTGGCGGAGGCCTTCGCGGCGGTGCTGAAGCTGCCGCGCGTCAGCGTCACCGACAGCTTCTTCAGCATGGGCGGCCACTCCCTGCTGGCGACCCAGTTGGTGTTCCGCCTCCGGAATCAGCTCAAGGCGGAGGTCCACCTCAAGACGTTGTTCGAGGCGCCCTCCGTCGCGGCGCTGGCCCGGCGCATCGAGTCCACGCCGCGCGAGCCCTTGAGTGTGCTGCCTCCGCTGGTTCGTGCGTCTCGCGGTTCACTCCCGCCGCTGTCCTATTCGCAGGAGCGGCTGTGGCGGTTGTTCAAGGCGAACCCCACGTCCACGGCCTACAACCAGCCCGCGGCCTACCGGTTCAAGGGCGCGCTGCAGGTGGAGGCGCTCCGGGCCGCGGTCCAGGGGCTGGTGGATCGCCACGCGTCGCTGCGCACCACCTTCACCGAGGAGAACGACAGGCCCGTGCAGAAGGTCGCCGCGTCGATGCGAATCGACCTCCCCATGGAGGACTTCCGGGGCCGGGAGGACGCGGAGACGGAGCTGCTCAGGCGCATCGCGGAGGATGCTCGCCGGCCCTTCGACCTCACCCGGGGGCCGCTCGTGCGCGGCTCGCTGATTCGCCTCGCGGACGACGAACACCTGTTCATCTTCAGCAAGCACCACATCCTCTCGGATGGCTGGTCGGAGAGCATCATCACCCGCGAGGTGGTGCACCTGTACTCGGCCTTCTCGCGCGGGGAGACGCCCTCGCTTCCGGCGCTCCACATCCAGTACCCGGACTACGCGGCCTGGCAGCGTCGCTGGCTCTCCGGCGCGGAGCTGGAGGCGCGGCTGGGCTACTGGCGTGGGGCGCTGGCGAAGGCCCCGAAGCTGCTGAACCTCCCCGTCGACAAACCCCGTCCGACCACGCGCACGTTCAACGGCACGTCGATCTCCGTCGCGCTCGGGCGCGCGCGCAGTGACTCCCTCAACCTGCTCTGCCAGAAGGAGCGGGTGACGCCGTTCATGGCGCTGCTGTCGCTCTTCGGCACCTTGCTCTGCCACCGGGCGCGCCAGGAAGAAATCGTCATCGGCTCGCCCATCGCCAACCGCGCGCTCCCGGAGCTGGAGTCGCTCATCGGCCTCTTCGTCAACACCGTGGCACTGCACGTGGACCTGCGGGGCAACCCGAGCTTCCGACAGCTCCTGTCACGGGTTCGCGATGTCACGTTGGGCGCCTACGCGCACCAGGAGGTGCCGGTCGACCAGGTGGTGGATGCCCTCGTCCCCCAGCGACAGCCGGATCGAGCGCCGCTCTTCCAGGTGATGTTCGTCCTCCAGAACACGCCCATGGAAGCGCTGGTGCTCCCGGAGCTGACCCTGGTCCCCATGCCCGCGGACCGGGGCGCGTCCATCTATGAGCTGACCTTGTCCTTGCAGGAGCGGGGGGATGGCTTCTCCGGCCTGCTGGAGTTCAACACCGACCTCTTCGAGCCGGACACTCCGCGACGTCTCCGCGACGCCTTCGTCGTGCTCCTCGAGCGCGTGCTGGCGTCGCCGGACCTGGCGGTAGGAATCGATGCGGTCGTCCCCGGATTCGAAGTGCAGGAGTGAGCCGTCATGGAACTCAAGAATCGCTATCGCAACACGGAGTCGATGATTGGCCACGGCAATCCCTCCTTCACCGCCGCCAAGGAGGCGGGGTTGTTGGACTTGTCCGTGCACAACACCGGGCACGGCTCGCTGTCGCTGCCGGATGGACGTGAGTTCTTCAACACCTGCTCGTGCTCCTACCTGGGACTCGACTCGCACCCGGACGTGCTCCAGGGCGCCATCGAGGTCCTCCAGCGAGAGCGGACGATGACCATGTCCATCTCCCGCCTGCGCGTGCGGCTGGCGGACCTGGATGCGCTGGAGGAGGAGCTGACCGCGCTCTGGCGCGCCAAGACGGTCGTCACCAACTCCGCCAGCTCCGCGAGCGCGGGCCTGTTGCCCCTCATCGCCTCCGGGCACCTGCTGCCGGATGGCCAGAAGCCCATCCTCGTCTTCGACAAGTCCGCGCACTTCTCGATGAACCTCATCAAGCCCATCTGCGCCGATGAGACGCACGTCATCACCGCGCCACACAACGACCTGGACTTCCTCGAGGACCTCTGTCGCAAGCACGCGCGCGTCGCCTACGTCGCGGACGGCTTCTACTCGATGGGGGGCGTGGCCATCGTGAAGGACCTGTTCGCCCTCCAGGACAAGTACGGGCTGTTCCTCTACTTCGATGACTCCCACTCGCTCTCCATCTACGGCGGCGCGGGAGAGGGCTATGTGCGCGCGATGATGGGCGGGGAGGTCAACTCGCGCACCATCATCATCGGCTCGCTGGGCAAGGGCTTTGGCACCGCGGGTGGCGCCATCATGCTCGGCCCGGGGCAGCACGCGGACCTCGTGGGCCGCTTCGCGGGACCGCTCGGCTGGTCGCAGAGCCTGGCGATTCCAGCCATCGGCGCGAGCCTGGCCTCCGCGCGCATCCATGGCGGGCCGGAGCTGGCCGCGCGTCAGCAGACCCTGCGCGCCAACGTGCGCTACTTCGACGAGCGCGTTCCCACGCGAACCGCCGGCGAGGACTTCCCCATCAAGATCATCGACGTGGGACCCGAGACGGCCGCGGTGGAGCGCTCGCGGAAGTTGATGGAGCGGGGGTTCTACGCGTCCGCGGTGTTCTTCCCCATCGTCCCGAAGGGACGGGCGGGGCTGCGCATCATGCTGCGCTCCAACATCACCCCCGAGGACCTCCAACGGCTCTGCGATGCCGTGGTGGAGCTGTCCTCGCCTGAGTCCTGAGCGATGGAGCCAAGCGCATCATGACCATGCCATTGCAGTGCAGGTCCTTCCTGGTGACGCCCGCCATCGACCCCATGCGCTTCGACAAAGCGGTGGAGGTGGGGGCGGACATGGGATTGCTGGACCTGGAGGACGGTGTCCCGGAGACCCTCAAGTCCGAGGCGCGTCGACTGGCCATCTCCTATCTGTCCTCATCGAGGCCCCGCGGCCCCCTGTGCCTGCGCATCAACAGCCTTCGCACCGAGGCGGGTCTTCGCGACGTGCTCGCCCTCCTGGACTCCAACGCCCGGCTGGACGCCTTGCTGCTGCCGAAAGTGGAGTCCCCGTCGGAGCTCCACCAGGTGGAGGCGCTGCTCGGGGATCGCTTCCCGGAGCTGGCGCTGCTGGCCATCATCGAAACGGCGCGCGGCGTGGAAGCGGTGGACGCCATCGCCATGGCCACCCCCCGGTTGCGGGGCCTCATCTTCGGCGCCGCGGACCTGTCCGCGCAGCTGGGGGTGCCCCTGGCCTGGGAGCCGCTGCTCTACGCGCGCTCACGCATCGCCATGGCGGCGGCCATCGCCGGGGTGAATGCCATCGACTCGCCGTTCTTCGACCTGGAAGACCTGGCGGAGCTGGAGGACGAGACGCGCCGGGTCTGCGCGCTGGGCTTCACCGGGAAGATCGTCATCCACCCGGACCAGGTGGGCGTCGTCCACGCGGCGCTGCGGCCCACCGCGCAGATGGTGGCCCACGCGCGTCGCGTGCTGGCGCAGGCGGGGGATGGAAAAGGCGGCATCCACGTCGTCGGAGGGAGCATGATTGGTCCTCCGCTGGTGACGGTGGCTCGGCGCGTGCTGGCCAGCGTCCAGCTCGAGGAGGCTCTGGCACCCGTCCAACTCCGGGCGGGTTCCAGGAGTGGAGACTCATGAAGAAATTGGTGGCTGCCCACAAGAAGGTGGGCAAGCAGCGCTACCGGGAGACCCACGGCCTCTTCTACGAGGACTTCGAGGTGGGGGATGTCTTCGAGCACCGTCCGGGTAGAACCATCACCGACGTGGACAACATGTGGCAGTCCCTGCTGAGCCTGAACACGCACCCGCTCCACATCGACGCCGTCTACGCCAGCAAGACGGAGTGGAAGCAGCCGCTCATCTCCAGCCTCGTCACCCTGGCCATCGTCGGGGGGATGAGTCTCAACAGCACCAGTGCCAAGGGCGTGGCGAACCTCGGGTGGGATCGCATCCGGTTGACGGCCCCCGTCTTCGTGGGGGACACCCTCTACGCGGAGAGCCGGGTGCTGGCGAAGCGAAGGTCCCGCTCTCGCGCGAAACAGGGAGTCGTCACCGTGGAGACGAAGGGCCTCAAGGCGGACGGCACCGTCGTGATGACCTTCGAGCGCTCCTTCCTCGTGCCCTTGCGGCGCCATGGCGTGGACGTGGATGCGAACTACTGAAGTGATGACGGCGGTGGTGGTGCGGCGTCCAGGCGGTCCGGAGCAGCTTCATCTGGCGGAACTTCCTCGCCCGGTTCCGGGCCCTCACCAGCTCCTCGTCAGGGTGCGCGCCTCCGCCCTCAACCGGACGGACACCACGCAGCGCGCCGGGGGCTACGCGCTGCCTCCGGATGTCACCAGTCCGTTGCTCGGGGTGGAGGTCTCCGGCGTCGTGGAGGCCGTGGGAGTGGCCGTTCGTTCCTTCGAGCCCGGCCAGCGGGTCTTCGGGCTGGTGGACGGCGGCGGCTACGCGGAGGCGTGCCTGATGGAAGAGGGCATGGCGGTCCTCATGCCGGAGGGCTGGTCCTTCGTCGAAGCCGCGGCCACGCCAGAGGCGTACTGCACCGCGCACGAGTCCCTGCTGGAGCTGGGAGGCCTGGGCCCGGGCCAGTCCGTGCTCGTCCACGCGGGGGGCAGCGGGATTGGCACCGCCTGCATCCAGGTGGCGCGCGCGGTGGGCGCACGCGTATTCGTCACCGTGGGCAGCGAGGAGAAGAAGCGCCGGTGTCTCGAACTCGGCGCCGACGCGGGCGTGGTGCGCACCCAGGAGGACTTCGCGCCGGTGCTCGCGCGGTGGACGGACGGGCGCGGCGTGGACCTGGTGGAGGACTTCGTTGGCGGCGCGGCGCTGGAGCGAAACCTCGCCTCGCTGCGCCTGGGCGGGTGCCTGCTGCTGGTGGGGCTGATGGACGGGATGCGTGGGGACGTGGACCTGAAGCAGGTGGTGCTGCGCCGGCTTCAAATCAAGGGCATGGCCCTGCGCCCGTTGCCGCTCGAGGCCAAGGCGGCCGTCACGCGGCGCTTCCAGGCGCGGTGGCTGCCGGAGTTGGTCGCCGGCAGGGTCCGCCCCATCATCGACTCCACCTTCCCGCTGGCGCGCGTGGCGGAGGCTCACCGCCACATGGAGTCCAACGCGAGCTTCGGGAAGATCGTCCTGGAGGTCTGAGGCTCAGCTCCCCGTGGCGCGGCGGAGGTCGCGCACAGGCGCGGCGTCCGGCTCGCGCAGCAGGGCGTAGGGGTCCAACGCGTCGCCGCCGACCGTCTCCAGGCCCACGGACGTGCCCAGCCCCAGCCGCTCCGCGTGCCGCAGCATCAGCGCGGTGACGACCTGGTCCTCCAGCGCGTAGCCCGTGGAGTCGAACACGGTGGAGCGCTGCCGCCACGACTCGTACACGTCCGGGTTCTTCACCAGGGTGGTGAGGTCCGGGCCCACCTGCTCGGGGCGAATCTGCTGGCACTCGCCCTCCACCAGGCACTGCACGAGGAAGTCCGGGCACACCAGGCTGCGCTCGAGCAGCTCCTTCGGCAGCTCCGTCTTGCCGGGCAGGTCCGAGCCCACGGCGTTGATGTGGACGTGCGGCTTGAGCGCCTTGCCGGAGATGACCGGCCCGCCTCCCACGGCGACGGAGGTCGCGGTGCAGATGATGTCCGAGCGCTCCTCCAGCTCCGCCAGCGTCACGACCTTCACGTCCAGCCCCAGGAACGCCGTGCGGCGCGCGAGCGACTGCTGCGCCTCCGGATTCGTGTCGTAGGCCAGCACCTCGTTGATGGGGAACACGCGCCGGATGGCGTGCAGCTGCGTGACAGCCTGGGCCCCGCAGCCAACCAGGCCGATGACGCGGCTGTCCGGCGAGGCCAGCGCGCGCGTGGCCACCGCGGAGGCCGCGCCCGTGCGCAGCGCCGTGGCGAAGACGCCGTCCATCAATGCAATCAGATGGCCGGTGTTCACGTCGTAGAGGCTGTTGGTCGCGATGATGGTCGGCAGCCCGTGCGCCTCGGGGTTGAACGGGCTGTAGCTCACCATCTTCACCGTCACCGCGCTGCCCCGCTGCATCACCGGCATCCACTCCAGGCAGCCTGGCTGACGCGGGTGATCCAACAGGAAACCGTCACGCTTGCGCACTTCCGTGAGCTCGCCGTCAAACGTGCGCAGCGCTTCGGTCAGTGCACGGATGAGCTCGTCCATCAGCGCGTCCGCGCCCAGCTCCTCCACGATGCAGCGCAGGTCGGACCGAGTCACCAACAGTGTCCGTGTCGCGTCGCTCTTCACTCGTAATACCCCTGGGCTGATTCACTGTTTCAGCAGTTGGCGAGCGAAACAGGGCCTGCTGATAACACAGGTCTGTAGTGGGAGCGCAAACTAGCAGGGCTTTCGTGTTCGCGACCAGGGGGTGCCCAAACCGGCGGAAACTGGCGTGTTTGCCGCGGTTCCATCCAACGGCTCGTGGTTTCCGAGGATGCGTCACTTTTCTGGAACACGGACGAGACATCGGAATCCGATGTGTGTGGTTCCACTGTCCACGGCTTGCGGAGAACGTGCGGCGGGTCGGTAGCGCAAGCAGTAGTTGGACGCGCACAAGTGGCTTCCGCCCTTGAGGACGCGGCGCGGAATCTTCACCTGTGGCGTGCAGGGGTCCAGGCTCTTGCCGCTCGACGGAGGGCCCCGTGGATTGACGGGGATGCAGCACGCCTTGCCCCCGTTGCCCTGGTGCCGCTCCTGGAACCAGTCCGTGGTCCACTCCCAGACGTTGCCCGCCATGTCGAACAGGCCATACCCGTTGGGCGGGAAGGTCCCCACTGGCGAGGTCCCCTCGAACCCATCGGTGTTCAGGTTTTGCCAGGGGAACTCTCCCTGCCAGATGTTGGCCATGTGCTGGCCTCCAGGGGAGAACTCGTCGCCCCAGACGTAGACCTTGCGGTCCAGGCCCGCGCGGGCCGCGCGCTCCCACTCCGCTTCGCTGGGCAGGGCCTTTCCGACCCAGGCGGCATAGGCCTCCGCGTCCTCGTAGGCGACGTGGAGCACGGGATGCGACTCGCGGCCCTTCCAGGTGCTGCCGTGTCCCTCCGGCAGCTTCCAGCAGGCGCCGGGGGTATAGGCCCACCACTGGGAGAGGTCCTTCAGGTCCACGCGTTGGGCCGCCTTGCGAAACACGAGCGAGCCGGGCACGAGCAGCTCCGGGGCCGCGCCCGGGAAGTCGTCCGGATTCAGCGGACGCTCGGCCACGGTGAGATAACCCGTCGCCTCCACGAAGCGCGCGAAGTCGGCGTTCGTCACCGTGTGGCGGTCCATCCAGAAGCCGCTCACCGTCACCTGATGCGCGGGCCGCTCCTCCGGATAGTGGTGGTCCGAGCCCATCCAGTACGTGCCACCGGGGATCCACGCCATGCCCGGGAACGGTGCGTCTCCGGGCGCCGCATCCGTGTCGACCTCGTTGCCGTCGCGCGAGACGCGCGCCTCCAGGGGCGTGGCTTCACCAACGACCTCCGTGCCGCTCATTCGTCGCCTCGCTCCTTGAAACCCCGCCAGGTGGGAACGTGTCCGGTCCCCTTGGGGCAAGCTGGGGGGCGCCGTTCCGGACGACAAGCCGGCCCTCCAGGGCGGGGCTCGCGACGTGCGGCCGCGGTCGAGCACCCGGACCTGCGAGCGCCCGGCGCGAGTCCTCGCGTGGATTGGCGGCCTGTACACGCGTGGACAAAGTCCTCTCGCCAACGTGGTTCGACCCGAACCGACAGCACCCCAGCCGGTGGGGCGTCGCAGGAGCGAGACGGATATGAGCACGGAGACGACGACCGAGACGCAGACGGGCGCCCCACGGGACGCGGATACCCCCGACACGCAAGAGCTCCGCAAGCTCAGTCCGTTCGAGCTGAAGGACACGCTCATCGAGCTGGCGGATGAATCCGCGAAGACGCGAGCGGCGGTGATGCTCAACGCGGGCCGCGGCAACCCCAACTGGATTGCCACCACGCCCCGCGAGGCGTTCTTCCTGATGGGGCAGTTCGCGCTGCACGAGTCCCGCCGCACGTGGAACGAGCCGGACGTGGGGCTCGCCGGCATGCCGAAGTCCCCGGGCATCGCCGCGCGGCTGCGGAAGTTCCTCGACGAGAGCGAGGACAGCGCGGGCATCCGGCTCTTGCGCGACGCGCTCGACTACGGCGTCTCCACGCTGGGCTTCGATGCGGACAAGTTCGTCTGGGAGCTGACCGACGCGGCCATCGGCGACAACTATCCGGTGCCGGACCGGATGCTCGTCCACTGCGAGCGCATCGTGCGGGCCTACCTGGCCAAGGAGATGTGTGACAGCCGTCCGCCGCCGGGGCGGTTCGACCTGTTCGCCGTCGAGGGCGGCACCGCGGCCATGACGTACATCTTCCGGTCGCTGATGGTGAACGGCCTGCTCCAGAAGGGCGACACCATTGCCCTGGGCACGCCCATCTTCACGCCCTACCTGGAGATTCCGCGCCTGGAGGAGTTCGGCCTGCGCACGGTGGACATCCGCCAGAGCGCGATGACGGAGGAAGGCCGCCACGCGTGGCAGTACCCGGATTCGGAGCTGCGCAAGCTGGAGGATCCGCGCATCAAGGCGTTCTTCGTCGTGCATCCGGGCAACCCCGGTGCGACGGCCATGCGGCGCGAGTCGATGGACCTGCTCGTGGACCTGGTCCGGAAGAAGCGGCCCGACCTGCTGATCCTCACCGACGACGTGTACGGCACCTTCGTCGAGGGCTTCCGCTCCCTGGCGGCGGAGCTGCCGCACAACACGCTCCTGGTCTACTCCTACTCCAAGCACTTCGGCTGCACGGGGTGGCGCCTGGGTGTCGTCGCGCTCCACGAGGACAACATCGTCGACGCGATGATCGCCCGGCTGCCCGAGGCCCAGCGGGAGATGCTCAACGAGCGGTATGGCTCCATCTTGCTGGAACCGGAGCGCCTGAAGTTCATCGACCGGATGGTGGCCGACAGTCGTGCCGTCGCGCTGAACCACACCGCGGGACTGTCCCTGCCGCAGCAGCTCCAGATGTCGCTCTTCTCGCTGTTCGCCTTGCTGGACAAGGACGACACGTACAAGAAGCGCTGTCGGAAGATCTGCCGGGACAGGCTCGCGGCGCTGTATCAGGGGCTGGACATCGACCTGCCCGACGATCCGCTGCGCACGGCGTACTACCAGACGCTCGACCTGGACGTGTGGGCGCGCAAGCACGTGGGTCCGGCCTTCGTCGAGTACGCGGAGTCGCGGCACGATCCGCTCGACATCGTGCTCGCCCTGGCGCGCCGGCACGGCGTGGTGCTGCTCAACGGCAGCGGCTTCGAGGGGCCGGAGTGGTCGGCGCGCGTGTCGCTCGCGAACCTGGATGACGACGACTATCCGCGCATTGGCCAGAGCCTCAAGGACATCGTCATCCGCGCCATCCAGGAGTGGAAGGGCACCCGCCTGGACTCCTGAGCTTCCGTGACGCCAACCCCCAATCGAGGTCCACCATGAACGGTTCCAAGAACACGGTGCGAGGGCTGCTGGCCGCGCTGGGCTTGCTGCTGACAGGCGCGGGAATCGCCGCGCAGGAGGGGCGGCCGCCGACGAACTCCAGCGAGTCGCAGAGTACGTCGGGCTCGAGCGGTGCCCAGGCGGCGCCAGGGAAGGCCTCCGAGGACCTGGCGTCCGTGCGCATCCTCGCCACCGGCGGCACCATCGCCGGGGCGCAGGCCAATCCGCAGGGGTATGGCTACAAGTCCGGAGCCTTCAAGGTCGAGGACCTCATCAAGGCCGTCCCCAACCTGGACAAGGTGGCGAAGCTGACGGGTGAGCAGGTGGCGAACATCGGCAGCCAGGACATGAACGACTCGGTGTGGCTGAAGCTGGCGAAGCGCACCAACGAGCTGCTCGCTTCGCCGGACGTGGACGCCGTCGTCGTCACGCACGGCACCGACACGCTGGAGGAGACGGCGTACTTCCTGGACCTGGTCGTCAAGAGCGACAAGCCCGTGGTGCTCGTGGGCTCCATGCGTCCGGCCACGGCCATCAGCGCGGACGGCCCGGGCAACCTCTACAACGCGGTGGCGGTGGCCGCGTCCCCGGAGGCGAAGGGGCGCGGGGTGCTGATTGTCATCAACGACGAAATCCACACCGCTCGCAACGTCACCAAGACGAACACCACCAACGTGGAGACCTTCCGCAGCCCGAACCGGGGCCCCGCGGGGGTCGTCAACACCGGTGACGTCCACTGGTTCGAGAGGATGGACAAGAAGCACACCGTCGACTCCGAGTTCTCCGTCACCGGCAAGGACACGCTCCCCCGCGTCGACATCCTCTACGCCCACGCCAACATGAGCCCGGACCTCATCGACTCCGCCGTGAAGAACGGAGCCAAGGGGCTGGTCATCGCGGGCGTGGGGGATGGGAACATGACCCAGCCGGCGCTCGACACGCTGGCCAAGCACGTGAAGAGGGGCCTGGTGGTGGTGCGCAGCACGCGGCTGCCCAGCGGACTCGTCCTCCGCAACAATGAAATCAACGACGACCAGAAGGGCTTCGTGGCCTCCGGAGAGCTGAACCCGGCGAAGTCGCGCGTGCTGCTGCAGCTGGCCCTGCTGGAGACGAAGGACCCGACCAAGGTGCAGCGGATGTTCGAGGAGTACTGAGGACCGGGGATTGAGCCTCCGGCCCCATTCATCATGGCCGACTCCCACACACTTCCCGACTTCTCCCTGGTGAGGGGCGGGCTGTTCTTCGAACTGGAGCGCGGCCTGCGAATCATCAGGCCGCCTGGCTTCAGCGCCGTTCGGGCCGCGCTCGTCATCACGCTGGTGAGCTGGGCGCCCCTGGTGCTGCTCTCGCTGCTCGAAGGGCTGGGATCCACGCGCCTCTTGTTCTCTGAACTCCAGGTGCATGCGGAGCTGCTGTTGTCGCTGCCCGTGTTCGCGGCGGTGGATCCCTATATCGACGGCCGGGTCGGGGTGGCGGCGCGTCAGTTCCTCCGCGCGAATCTGGTGGAGGAGAAGGACCGAGCCTCGTACGACGCCATGGCTCGATCCCTGACTCACTGGCGCGACGCTCCGGCCGTCGAGCTGGTGTTGCTCGGCATCGTCATCGCGCTCGCGCTGGTCTCCACTCCAGACCCGGCGCGGGAGTGGTTCTTCGTGTCGGACCCGGCGCCCCGACCGTCCCTGGCGGGAGGGTGGTACCAGTGCGTGAGCCAGCCCCTGGTGCGCTTCCTCGCATTCCGGTGGGCGTGGCGCGCCGTCGTCTGGGGCGTCTTCCTCCTTCGCGTCTCCCGCCTCCGGCTCCGGCTGGTTCCCACCCACCCGGACCTGTCGGGCGGGTTGGGGTTCCTCGCCATCTGCCAGGCCAGCTTCGCGCCGGTGGTCTTCGCGGTGGCTGTGGCTGTCGCCGCGTATTCGTACCGGACGAATGCCGCCGCCATCACCGAGGCCCCCCTGGACTACGTCATGCCGCAGGTCCTCTTCGCCGTCCTGGCAATCATCTGCGTGTTCGCGCCCCTGGGGTTCTTCTCCCATCAGCTCGTGCGCGCCAAGCGCCAGGGAGACCCGTGGTTCTCCGCGGTCGCCGCGCACCACTCGAGAGAGTTCGAGGACAGGTGGTTCCGCCGGAAGCCGGACGAGGACCCGCTGGGGGCCCCGGACTTCTCCTCCCTGGCGGACCTGGGGTCGTCCTTCATGGTCGCCCGGAGGATGAAGCTGTTGCCGTGGGACCAACGCTCGCTCCTCGCGGTGGCGACGGCGGCCGTGGCGCCGCTCGCCATCCTGTTGGTGTTGGACCGCCAGTTCCTCACGGTGGTGAACCAGCTCCGGCAGAGCGTGACCTGAGCGCGGGTGGGCGAAACGGGCGCCTGGAAGCCCGGGTGCCGTGGACTCCCTCGACGGGGCAGGGGTGGAGATACCTGTGCGGGGGCCCAGTCACGCGCCGCCCGCAGAGGAGGCGAGCATGCTCAGGTCCGTGGTCGCATTCGTGCTGGGCAACATCGTGACCCTCTTCATGTTCACCGAGGGACTGGCGCGCCGTCCCGGAGAGATTCGACACGTCCTGGAGCGCCCCGCGCTCTACGTGCGCTCCCTGCTGGTGGTGCTGCTGCTCGTGCCCCTCGTGGCCCTGGCGGTGGTGGAGGTCTTCCGACTTCCGACGGTGGTGGCCAGCGCCATCCTGTTGATGGCGGTCTGTCCAGGCGCGCCGCTGCAGGTGAATCAGGCGAAGGCCCTGGGCGCGAATCCCTCCACGTCCATCAACCTGCTGCTCCTGCTCAGCGTGTTCGCGCTCATCACGGTGCCCGCGTGGGTCCTGGGCGTGGACCGCCTGCTCGGCGTCGAGTTCAAGGCGAACCCGGAGCTGGTGTTCCGCCTGCTGGCGGTGAAGATCCTCCCGCCGCTCGCGGTGGGCATCGCCGTGCGGCACTACGCTCCGAACGTGGCCAAGGCCCTGGCTCCGTGGTGCAGCCGGGTGTTCAGCGTGCTGTTGCTCTGCGTGGCCGTGGTCCTGCTCTTCATCGTCGGACCCCGGCTCATCCACATCGCGTGGCTCGCCATCCTCGCGCTGGTGGTGCTCGTCTCCATCTCCACCGTGCTCGGACACTGGGCCGGGGGACCCCGGCTGGAGGACCGCAAGGCGGTGGCCCTGGCCACGGCCTTCGCGCACCCGGTGCTGGCGATGACCATCATCATCCAGAGCTATCCGAACTACCGGGCCCTGGAGGTCGCGGGCGTGGTGGGGGCCTACATCGTCATCCGCCTGCTCGCGCTGACGCCCTACAAGTTCTGGGTGAAGCGACAGCGAGACACGGAGTCCTCGCGGCGAGTGCCCCCGGGCGGCGTCCCAGCCTGAAGTGTCCCTTCAGCGCTTGAGCCGGGCGGAGTCCTTGGGGTTGATGCTCACCTTCGCCCAGATGAAGCCCAGGTTGCCCCAGTCCTGGACCTCCTTGACGGTGACGTGCTGCCCGACGCCGAGGGCGCCCAGGGGCTTGCCGTACGCCGCCGGCTCTCCCGTCGCGGGCTCGTCCCTCAGGAGCGAGGGGACGGTGCTCTCCAGCGTGCTGCCCACGAACTGCTGCGGCGACAAGGACCACTCCGTCTGGGAGGGCTTGCAGTAGAAGCAGGTGCGCCACGTGTTGGAGCCGGGCAGGTACTGGCCCAGGTAGACCCACGCGTCCTTGCGCCCATCCCCCAGGCTCGTGGCGAGGTCCGGTGTGCTCGCGTCGACCTGGGAGAAGACCTGCACGGCCGGGGCGTCGGGATTGTAGAGGCGAGCGGTGCCTTGTCGCTGCAGGGAGACCTGGTCCTCGACGAGCTGTCGGGTGATCTCCGCGGCGAGCTTCCTCGCGAGCGGGTCCTTCAGCTTCTCCATCAACGGATGGGCGTGGATGGCGACGGGGTCCTGGATGGCCCCGAACGCGACGGTGCGCTGCGTCTGGGCCGCGCCCCGGAGGTTCTTGATGTGGCTGGCGATGAGGTTGCTCGCGCTCTCTTCCTGCCAGAGGAACTGGCCCAGCAGGCGCCCCTTGTCCTTGGGCCCGAGGGCCCAGGCCGTCATCACCTCGTCCTGGTTCTCCTCCACGCACTCGCGCTGCGCCTTGCTCGCGTCCTCCGACAGCTGCACGTCCCCGTAGTTGTAGCGGGTCTGCATCATGGGCACCTGCTTGCTCGCGAGGAGGCGACCTATCTCCGCCTTCTGGTAGTCGGCCATGTCACGCGCGAAGGCATGGCTTGCGCGCGAGAGGGCGGAGAGTGGGGTGCCGATGGCATCCACGGAGGCCTCGCGCTCGTCCAGCGACGGCGGCTTCGCGCCCGAGTCGATCTCCACGAAGAGGACGCCGCGGTCCGTGAGCTGCGTGAAGAGCTGGTCGATGGCGGCCCGCGCTGCGGGGTTCGTCTTCCAGCGCTCCGTGTCGGTGAGCCCCCGCAGCAGCAGGACGAAGGTGTCCAGCCCGGTGTTGTCGAAGACGCCGCCGTCGATGAGCGGCTCGCGGTGCTCCTGGGCGTCGACGACCTCGGGAAGGTCGACGACGAAGGGGAAGTTCGCGGAGGCACGGACCGCGTCGGCGAGCGCGATGTCTCCCGTCGTCGTCAGCTCGCTCGTGGAGCGCGCCTGGGCCTCCGGCTGGGTTCCGTCACTCACCAGGCGGCCGGGCAGGGGCGGCTTGCCCGTGACGATGCGGCCCCCGGTCCGAGCGCTGGCCGTGTTGATGAAGAGCAGGGGGACACTTCCGTCGTCGGGGAGGCTCGCGGGCCAGCCCAGGTAGTCCGACCAGAAGGACGCAAGCCCTCCGCCACGGCTCACCCCTGGCATCACCACGCCGCGCAGCAGGGGCGCGTTGAAGTCCACGAACATGTCATCCAGGGTGTCGCTGCTCAGCGGCCACAGTCGCTCCGCCTTCAGGCCACACGCCCCGTCCATCAGGTGGGAGGCGAGCTCCTCGCGAGGCGCGTGCTTGAGCGGAACGTCCGCGGGAACGGTCACCCCCAGGGTGCCCGCGGCCAATCGGTGGGAGAAGTGCGCGCTGGCGACGCTGCCACCGGAGACGCTGCTGATGAAGAGGACATGGTCGGCCAGCGACTGCGCGCGGCAGCGCTCCGTGGTGGCGTCGGGGGCCTTCACCTGCATCCGGCTCAGGCTCTCCAGCGTGAGCATGGCGAAGATGGCCGCTCGCGAGCCGCCCCCCGCGGCGGAGACGAAGACGACGGGGCCGTCGCACATCAAGTCGAGTCTTCGATTCGCCGTGTCGACCCACCGGGTGAAGAGGGCGTCCTCACTCATGGACTTGCCTTCGGCCAGGGGCAGGGACTGGAGGGATTCCTGCCGGTCCAGCAGCCCCACGACGACGACTCCGGAGCCCAGCAGCGCGAGGGCGAGCACGGCGCGCTGGACCACGTTCTCCACCAGGTCGAGCGCGCGCGCCGCGCACAGAATCACGAAGAGCAGATGGTAGATGGCCCAGATGGTGTAGAGCCGGAAGCTGGCCTCGGGAATCGTCGGGATGAAGAAGCCCCAGAGCAGCTCCGCCAGGAAGTACGAGCCCAGCGACATCACCAGTCCCCGCGTGACGACCTCCGCCAGGACGCGAAGCGACGGCTTCCACGCGAGGAGCCTCGGGCCGAGCAGCCCGAGCAGGCCCACCGCCACCGTGAGCGCGGCCACGAGGCCCGGCCCCGAGTCACGCGCCTTCCACGGCGCGGGCAGCAGCCCCAGAAAACCCACGAGTCCCAGCGCGAGGCCCGCCACGACGAAGCCGCCGTACAGCAGGGCTCGCGGCGTCCGGCGCTCCGGGGCGGGGAACGCCAGGGGGAAGCGGGCCCACGCCACCAGCCTCCGACACAGCGCGAGCGTGGCCCGGCTGACGAGGTTCCGGTGCTCCATCCACCGGGGGAAGCCGTCGCGCGGAACGAAGACCCACATCGCGCTCAGGAAGAAGAAGGCGCCGAGCAGCACGACATACGCCCAGAACGTCACGGCCATCAGCGCGGAGCCGCCCGCCCGCAGCGACGCCATGCCCGGCAACTGGAGCACGATGTTGTGGACCTGCGGCAGGTTGGTCAGCGCGAGGCCCGCCGCCAGCAGCGCGATGACCGTCGCGAGCCGCTTCTCGAGATAGGTGACCCACGCGGGGGCGCGCGGTGCGTCTCGCGTCACGCCCGGCACCGTGAGCAGGACGTCGTTGGTTCCGGCGGCGGCGCCCGAGGGCAGGGCGGCCCCGGCTCGTTGCTTCATCGCGTTTTGACTGCGCTGGCTCGGGCGTCGCTTGCTCATGGGCCCCCTCGGTGGACAGGCCGGGCCGTCCGATGAGTTCTGGCTAGTACGACCTGTCCAGAATATCACCGTTGCGTCTGGGAATACGTCCCAGGGGGCGGCCGTGAGGAGGGCGGGCGACTACTCGCGTGACGATGAGCCGTCGTCAATCCGAGCCAGCTTCTGGCGCAGCGCTTCCAGCCGTCGCCGGTCGCCGTCTTCCTCGGCCGCGGGGATGGCCTCTTCCACCAGGGCATTCAACCGGTGGAGGCCGTCTCGCACGAGCGACCACTCGGCCTTCGCGTGGTGGGTCCGATGTGACAGGTACTCCACGACGCCGTTCAAGGTCTGCGGGTGGATGTTCTTCGCGCCGATGTGCTCCGTCACGCCGGTCCGGTCCAGCATGCGCTGGGTGGGTCCGAGTACGCGGGAGAGCATCAGCGTGATTTCGCGGTGCTCGAGTGATTCCTTCAGCGCGGCGAGCATGTCCGCGCCGGGCACGTCGAGGTCCGCGGTGACTTCCAGGTCCAGCAGCACGGCGTGAACGGGCGAGGTCGCGCTGTCCACCCGGCCGATGATGGCGTCCCGGAGGGACGTGGCGTTGGCGAAGAAGATGCCCTCGTTGGGGCGAATCATCAGCAGCCCGGGCACGGTGAGCGGGGCGGGATCACGCCGCACGTCCGCGAAGTCCAGCGTGCCCGGCGCGCGTCCCAGCTCGCTGACGCGGGGCTGGCTGGCGCGCCAGACGAGGAGCGCCACGGAGAGGCCCACGGAGACCAGCAGGCCCGGCAGCACCTCGAGCACGAGCACGCTGAGGAGCGCACCCGCCGCGAGGAAGAAGTCCGTGCGGCGCAGCTTGAAGAGGCGGCGCATCTCCTTGACGTCCATCATCCCCACGGTGGCCAGCACGACGATGGCGGCCAGGGTGGCCTCCGGCAGCGTGCGGAACAGCGGCGTGAAGAGGAGCGCCACCAGCGCGAGGATGGCTGCCGCGAGCAGGCTGGACATCTGCGTGCGAGCCCCCGCCGCGTCATTGGCGGCGGACTTGGACAGGCTGCATCCCACGGACAGACCGCGGAAGAGGCCGGCGCCCAGGTTCGCCGCGCCCAGGCCGATGAGCTCCTGGTTCGGGTCTATTTCATAGCGGTGCTTCGACGCGAGCACCCGGGCGGGTCCAATGGCCTCCGCGAACGCCACGAGCGCGATGCCGAACGCACCGGGCATCAGCTTCAAGAGGTCTCCCAGGCCCACGTCTGGAATGGAGGGGCCCGAAAGGCCGGAGGGAATGTCGCCCACCACCTTCACACCCCGCCCTTGAAGTCCGAGCACCCCGACGACCACGGTGCCCAGCACCAGCACGACGAGGGACGCGGGCAGGCGCGGCAGCAGCTTGCCCAGGAGGACCAACACCGCGAGGCTCGCCACGCCGACGACGAGCGTGAGCGGGTGTGTCTGGCCCAGGTGGGTCACCAGGTTCCACAGCCGCTCGAAGAAGTTGCCGCTCCCGGCTTCGAGGCCGAGCAGCTTGGGCACCTGTTTGATGGCGATGACCAGGGCGAGACCGAAGACGAAGCCGGTGAGGACCGACTCCGAGAAGAACTGAGCGATTCGCCCGAGCTTCAGCACGCCGGCGAGGATGGAGATGAGGCCCGCGAGCATGGCCAGCGCGGCGGTGAGCGCGATGAAGCGGGGCGTACCCGAGGGAGCGAGCGCGGCCACCGTGGACGCGGAGAGCACGGCGACGGTGGCGGAGATGGCGACCACGAGCTGGCGTGACGTGCCCAGCAGGGCATAGAGCACCAGGGCCACGGGGCCCGCGTAGAAGGCCGCCTGCGGTGGCACTCCCGCGAGCTCCGCGTAGGCCATGGCCTCTGGAATCTGGAGCGCGGTGATGGTCAGCGCCGCCGCGACGTCCCGCTTGAGCGAGCTCGGCCGCCACTTGGGAAGCCAGGATAGGAATGGCAGGAAGCGTGCGACGGAGTGGGCTGCGGCGCTGTGGGGATGATGGCTCTCCGGCATGCGTGGCGCTCCGGCGGTCGTGTCCCGCACACGTTGCTGAGCGTCTGGGGGTCTGACAATCGAGGCGGGGGAAATCGAAGGATTCGATGAGGTCGACAGTCCTGTCCTTCGAGGCCGGGCGAGGGGACGAGCAAGCCTCTCGATTCGGGGCGGGTGGGGCTGGACCAGTCGTCCGCAGCAGGCGCCTTGCCACCGGTCCTCTTGAACTGTTGCGTGCGAATCAGCCCCGGCCCAGGTTGCCGGACGTGAGCCAGCCGCGCGGGCGAGGGCGCTGTCCTCGTCACGCCAGGAGAGGTGCCATCATGTTGGAGTCATCGACGTCGGGACTGACGCCCCAGGAGATCCAGGACCTCGCGCGCGACGCCTATGTCTTCGGCCTGCCTCTGGTGGAGCACTACCGCCTGTTCGCCCTGGGTTTCCTGCCGGACTCACCGCAGGTCCGGCCGGCCAATCGCTTCCTGCACTTCGCTCGGCTGTTCACGCCGAAGGACCGCGACGTCGTCTCCCCGAACAACGACACGCTGTACTCGGAAGCGAACCTGGATTTGCGCGGTGAGCCCGTGGTGCTGGACACGCCCGAGCTGAGCGGACGCTACTTCTGCGTCCAGTTGGTCGACATCACGACGAACAATCTGCCGTACATCGGGACGCGGGCCACGGGGACGGACCCTCGGCGCTTCGTCATCGCGGGACCGGACTGGGACGGTGTGTTGCCCGACTCGCTGCGCGACGCGCTCGTCATCCGGTCCGCCTCGATGTTCGTGGCGGCGCTGCTGCGCATCGGCGTCAGTGGACCCGAAGACCTGTCCACGGCGGCCGCGCTCCAGCAGCGGTTCCGGCTGACGCCGCTCCATGAACTCACGAAGCAGGCGGCGCCGAAGCTGCCCGCAGTGGCGTGGCCTCCGTACTTCGACGACAAGGCGGACGCGTCGCTGAAGGCGTTCGAGTACGTCAACTTCATGATGCAGTGGCACCGGTTCGCGGAGGCGGAGCAGCCCTTGCTGGCGCGCTTCGCGCGACTCGGGGTGCGGCCCGGGGCGCGCATGGATGCACAGGCGCTCTCGCCGGCCGTGCGTGACGCGATGCTGGAGGGTGTGAAGGAGGCACGCCGCGCCATCCAGCAGCGCCCCGTGCTTCATCGCGGCTGGGAGCTGCCCGACCCGAAGGTGGGCGCGTTCGGCGACGACTACCTGCTGCGGGCGCGCGTCGCCTGGAACTACATCTACGCGAACTCGGCCGAGGAGGCCGTCTATCCCATCACCCACCTGGATGGTGAGGACCGCCTGCTGGACGGAGGCCGGAGCCGGTACGTGCTTCGCTTCACCGCGGACGCGCTGCCTCCCGCGCGGTTCTTCTGGTCGCTCACGGCGTACGACAGTGAGACTCGCATGCTGGTGGAGAATCCCATCCAGCGGTACTCGATGGGGGACAGGTCTCGTGACTTGAAGAAGTCGAGCGATGGCTCGATTTCCTTCTTCCTCCAGCACGAGGCGCCCGAGCCCCACCGCGTGGCCAACTGGCTGCCCATCCCCGATGGGCGCTTCTATGTCCTCCTGCGCATCTACGGCCCCACCGAGTCGGCGATGCGAGGTGCGTATGTCCCACCCGCGATCGATGCGCTGAGCGACTGAGCGCGTCGCCTTCCCGGCGAGGGTTGCCAACGCACGGTCCAAAGCGGTGCGCATGCCCCGTGGGGAGGCGTCCATTGCCGGGCCGCCCACCGATGAACATCCCCTTCGGTGCCATTCCTGGCACGGAGCGGGGGCACATGCGAGCACCGGGGGCGGGTCGAGGCGGGGCGTTGGCCGTGATGCTGCTGCTGACGGGGCCACTGCTTTCGTCCGCGGAGGAGCAGCAGCCTCCCTCGCCGCCAGGAGGAGATGCGGATCAGCAGGAGCTGGCCAAGGCGGTGCAGAACCCGGTGGCCCCGCTCATCAGCGTGCCCCTCCAGAACAACCTGGACCTGGGGGTGGACCCTGGAGACCGGGTGCGCAACACCCTCAACATCCAGCCGGTGGTGCCGTTGCCGCTGACGCACGACTTCAACGTCATCGCGCGCCTCATCGTGCCCATTCTCTATCAACCGGACCTGGCGGAGGGGAGTGGGGGGACGTTCGGTCTGGGTGACACGTCGGCCACGTTCTTCGTGGCGCCGAAGAAGCCAGGCCTCTTCATCTGGGGGATCGGCCCGGCGTTCCTGCTGCCGACGGGGACGGCGGATGCGCTGGGCACGGGGAAGTGGAGTGTCGGTCCGTCCGTGGTGGCGCTGGTTCAGCCCTCTCCCTGGTCCATTGGAGTGCTGGCGAACAACGTGTTCTCCGTGTTCGGCGACGACGAGCGGGAGACCGTCAACCAACTGCTGCTCCAGTACTTCATCAGCTACAACCTTCCGAAGGGTTGGTATGTGACGTCCGCGCCCATCCTCACGGCGAACTGGGAGGCGCCCTCGGGAGAGCAGTGGACCATTCCCTTCGGCCTGGGGGCGGGCAAGGTCTTCACCGTGGGCAAGCAGGCCCTGAATGGCTCTGTGTCGGCGTACTACAACGCCATTCGGCCCGACCTGCCAGGCGCGGCCGAGTGGCAGCTGCGCGTCCAGCTCTCGTTCCTGTTCCCGCTGAACAAGAAGCACTGACGTCGAGCGGAGGAATATGTCTCTGCTGAAATCAACACCAGACTCTTCCCCTCCCGAACCCCTCCGAGCCAACGACACAGGGTTCGGGACTTGACCACGCGCTGCTCAGGGCACCATTTGTCCACTGGACCAGACCCGCACGTAGCGAGGGGCTGTGAGGTTGGAAATCCCGCCCCCGAAGAAGTAGACACGGCCAGTGCCACTCACGCTAATAACGCCCCCCCAATCGGGGCCATGGAGGCGCGAGGCCTGCGTCCAAGCCCCCAACCGATTCTCGGCCAGGAAGGGGGCCGTGAGGGTCAGTCCTCGGTCTAGGATGACGAGCATCCGCTCCTGCAGCGCCGCCAGTTGGACCCGGCGTTGTCCATTCGCCCGAAAGGTAACTGAGTCCCGCCATTGCGGAGTGTTTTCGGCTCTCCAATCGGGCAGGCCAACAAGCGAAGTGGAGTGGAGCGCATCCTTCTCGTCCACAACAAATAGGCGGTCGTTCCGCACCGCAGGTGTCTGGTCGTACTGGAGCGTGAAGGGCGCCTGGATGGACTCCCAGCCGACAATGCGCCCCTCGACGAACTTCGCACGCCATAGCGTGGAAGCCCCGTCGAAGAATGCCCTGTCCAGCGAGCCACCAACGACCCACAATGTTTCAGCCGTAGCCACCAACGCATGCCCTCCGCGTGGAGAGGGAAGAGGAGGCTCCGTCCTCCATGGGCCTAGAGTGCCGTCCTCCAGCAAGGGTGCAGAGGACACAGAGGCTACAAACCTGGACGCACCTAGAATTTCTCCGCCCGCTAGGTACAGGCGTCCCCCATGCACGGCCATGGCATGTCGGATGAGTGGCTCCGGCATTCGCCCACTCTCCTTCCACTCCCCCAGCATTCCCCTCATCAAGAGTGAAGCGGAGTAGACCTCCGGAACAACGGCGTTCTGGGAGTCGGAGCCAGGCACGCGGCGAAGTCCTCCCGACACGAACACACGGTCTGGGGTGCTGGCGGCAGCGTGGTAGTAGAGGTCGAAGGGCAAATCAGTCTCCGCCCGCCATGGCTCAAGGCCCCCCTCCGCGGGCCACGGCTTCGCATCAGGTCCCCGCTCAGGGCATCCGAACCCCACGCCAGAGCACATGCAGAGAGGGAGCATCCGGCGGCCAGTGTCACTGTCATGGACGAGGCGCTGCTCGCAGGTCTCTCCCTTGGAGCAGACGTTGTCATCACAGACGCGGTGACAGCGCTGGTCGCCATTCTGGGGACCTTCGCAAGGCCCATCACTGCACATGTGGTCGTACACTGTGAAATCGCAGGCCTCGCCATAGTCGCATCCCCCCACGGGATCCTTTCGGCAGGAGCGGAAAGAAGATGGCCGAGGGTCGGCGGGAGGCACCTCGTCCGTGCGTCCGGCCGCGCTCTGTACTTGGGAGAAACGCTCTTCCTGTCGCAGCCCTGCGGTAGACCGCTCCCCACCAGTGCCAACGTGGCGCGTAGCGACAACCCCCCAAACCGCCATCACGAACAGCACAGCTACCGCCCCGAGGCAACGAACGAGAGTACGACGCTTGTGAGCTGGTCCATGAAGGTTGGTGTCTTTCGCCATTGCCGCCCGACCTTCGCACGAACGGCTCGGACGACTCCCACAGGAATGACACCCAAGCTCCGCCAGCCCCCTCCCCATCGACGGCGACTCAGCGCATTGACCGATTGACGGTTTCCATTCTGGCAGGCCCCACGTGTCGAGGTACACCTCCTCGTACTTGAAGCTGCGCCACAGTCGCTCGACGAAGACGTCGTCCAGGCAGCGACCCTTTCCGTCCATGCTGATCCGCACGTCATGGCGCTGGAGCACCACCAACCAGTCCCGGTCGGTGAACTGGGAACCCTGGTCGGTGTTGAAGATGCTCGGGGGCCCATGGTGGCGGGTGGTCCGAAAATCGGGGTCCCCTTCAGCATGCTCCCGGGCGGGCGAGCCTTGACCCACAGCCTCGCGCTTGATTGAACGACGTGACCATGCGCCTCCGAGAGTGCATCGCGCTTCTGCTTGTTCTTTCAGCCTGCGCTACGTCGGCGCCGAGCCGGGAATCGCCAACAGCGAGGAACCCGAGGCTCGCCAACCTCCAGCGGGCAGCGGAGTTGCCGTGGAGGGACGGGGGCCGGTGCGTCGTCCGTGAGGCATCCCAGCCTTGGCCCGCGCTCGCGGAGCGGTGCTTCGCAGCCCTTGACCATGACCGGATCCGGTTCGCGGACCGGACGGGACGTTGTGCCGTTGCCTCGGCGGGTGCGGTGACCCTGGGAGTCGGTCTCTGTCTTCTGGCGGCACCGGAGATCGTCGTAGGCACGGTGATCGTCGTTGGCGTGGTGGTCGTGGGAGTCGCCATCAAGGAAGCGCTGGATGCGTATGAATGGAGAGGAAGTGGTTCGGAGGAGGTAGAACCCGCGCCCCAAACAAAGGACGCCGCACAGGAGCCTTCAGCGAATCAAGAACCCAAGCCCCAGCCATCAGGGCAGGACTGGTTCCCTCCAGGACCGACCGAGCCAGTGGAGCGCGAGCGCCGCCCTGAGTGCAGGCCCGTCCCGGTACGACACTTGGGCGGCAACGCCCCACACAACCAATGCGCTGACAAGATTCCGAACAACAGCTTCCGTGGCTGGGATGTGCTTGTCAATGGGAAGAACTTCGACGGACTGGTGCTCGCCACCCGTACGCTGTGGGATGTCAAAACGGATGACTTTGAAAAACAGCCACCTCGCTCACAAAGGTTCTTTGTCAGGATGAAACTGCCTGAGCTGAGGCGCGAAGCCAAGCTCGCCAGGGAGTGCGGGTACGACTTCATCATTGGAGTGCGAAGCGCCGCGCATAGAACCGTGCTGTTCGACGAAGACCCCACCCTCAGGGTTGTTGTCATGGATTGGTGTTGAAATGACGGTCGCTCAAAGAACCCTCATTGTTATCGTCCACGCGCCTGCGCTCAAGGACCATGACGACCGCCCGACCGCGGTTGTCCATGCAATGGAACGTGCGCTGCCCGGCTTGCGCTTGGGGTGGACGATGTCGGAAAAGGAAGGCCTCATCGCAGTGCCCCAGCGCGACGAGTGGATTGCGGCCAACATCAAAGACGGAGGGTTTCCGTTCCTCTGCAACGATGATGATAACCACCCCGTGACGGTTGCCGGACTGGAAAACCCAAACGGTCTTGCCGCAGGAAGTCCGCCGCATTTCGAAATCCATGCGGACCTGCCACTCGACGCAGCCGGCATCGCGGGGGCTGTCGATGTGCTTGCAGGTGTAGCGGAGGGCTCTCGCGCGGTTTGGGGGCATGCGACGCCGAACGGCTATGGTGGGATCGTGGCGCAACAGTTCCGCCACCCCGGCGATGAGCTGCAGGCTCCGCCCCACGGGCTGCCGTCGCTCAGGCTCCCATGGGTCAGGTCCATGCCTGAGATTCCGCACTTTCTCGGGTGGCTGAACTACTGGTCTGCCGCTGCCGCACAGGCCATCGGGTTCCCGGACCCCGGGCGGGATTCCGAGCTGCTGTCGCGGGCGCGGCACACGGCATCGGGCGGATGGGTCGTGCAACTCACGGACGCGCCGCTCGACCTGGACAACCCCGCCCACCTGGACGCGCTCCTGCGGGCCTATGAGAGGTTCCCGGAGATCGGCGGACGTGCAGCGCCCTGACCCGATTCATGGGCCTGGGACGCCGCGCCGGCCGTGCGAAAGAGACGCGCTGCGCGGGCTTCGCGTCGCCGCGCCGGTCCGCCGCCGACCTGAATGCTCCGTCAGCCCTGGGGAAACACCTGGTTCCAGTCCGAGCGCATGCTCACCACCGTCCACCCGTCCTTCCCGGCGACATCCAGTGCCCGGTCCAGTCGTCCCGTCTTCGCCTCGCGGTCATACGCGTACTCCCGCACCGCGTCGTCGTGGTGGAGCAGCAAGCGCAGCCGAGGTCCATCTCCCGAGCCCGCGTACTGCAACATCTGGAGGTCCCCGTCCGAGTTGCCGAACGCCAGCACCGGCCGCTTCCCGATGTGCAGGTGGATGTTGATGGGTTTGCCCTCGCCATCGTCGAGGCTGGTGAGGCCAGGCAGCTTCACCAGCACGGGCTGGCCGTCCCGCAGGTCGAAGTGTGTCTTCCCGCTGCTCCCAATCACATGCGACGAGGGGATGCCGTACGTCTCCTCGCTGAACGCCCGCAGGAAGTCGATGCCTCCACCCGAGACGATGTGCAGGTCGAACCCATGCGTCCGCAGGAGGTCCAGCAGCTCCAGCATCGGCTGGTAGATGCAGTGGGTGAAGGGCCGCTGGAAGCGCGGATGCTTCGCGGTCGCCAGCCACGCCTTCGCCGTCCGGGAGAACTCCCCCGTGGTCATCCCCGCGTGTGTCGCCGCGATGAGCGCCGCGGCGTCATGCTCCGTGAGCTTGCGCAGCGCCTCCTCGTCCCCCTCGATGAGCGCCTGGAAGGGTTGTTGCTTCCGCCACTCCGGATGCGCGGGTGCCAGCTCCCGGAGCCGGTCCACGACGAAGTGGGCCTGCACGTACATGGGCTGCTCCGACCAGAGCGTGCCGTCGTTGTCGAAGACCGCGACCCGGTCCTCCGGCCGAACGAAGCTGGATGCCCCGTCCGTGGTCACCGCATCGACGAAGTCCAGCAGCGCCCTGCGCGCCGCGCCGTCATTCCAGGAGGGAAGGGGAGCGCTCATGGCGTTCTCTCAGCCCATCAGGGCGAACATGTAGCAGATGAGGGTGAGCAGCAGGTTCGAGATGGCGAACGTCACCGGATAGCCGATCGCCGGGACGATGCTCTTCGACGCCTCCTGTGCGGCCCTCATGCCGGCGCTGTTGCAGCGCGCTCCGGCGATGGCGCCCATCAACACGGCGCTGTTCATCTTGAAGATGTACTGGCCCACCATCCACCCGACGATGGGAGGAACGAAGGCCGCGATGGAGCCGATGATGAGCGTGGGCGCCAGCAGACCGCCCGCGATGGCGTGCGCCACGCCCGCTCCCGAGTTCAACCCCAGGATGGCGATGAAGACGTTCAGCCCGACATCCTCGAGCAGCTGACGCGCGGACTCCGGGAACGGACCGCCGAGCGCCGGGTTGTGCGTTCGCAAGATGCTCAACCCGATGCTGACGACGAGCAGCCCCACCGCGGAGCCCAGGCTGAACTGGATGCCGAACATGGGGACCGTGATGGCGCCCAGCAGCGCACCCGCGGCGAGCCCCAGGCCGAGCGTGATGATGTCCGTGGACAGGCTGGGCTTCACCGGCGGCCCCAGCACCTTGCCCAGCTCCGCCACCCGCTTGGGGCTGCCGGTGATGCGCAGCACGTCACCCTTGTTGACCGCCTGGTCCTGGCTCACCGGAAGCTGGTCACCCGCCCGGAAGAGCGCGTTGAGGTAGATGCCTTGGCCCATCCGCAGCGCCAGCTCTCCCAGCGTCTTTCCGATGACGTCCTTGTTGTGGACGATGAACTCCACCGTGTCGAACTTCACGTTCCGCAGCTTCGAGTCGTCCACCTCCGGCCCGATGCGCGGCCCGCCCGCCAGGAGCAGCGAGACGGGGCCGAGCATCGCCACCTCGTCACCGCGACTGAGCACCAGATCCGGCGGCGGGTTGTAGACGCGCCCCTTGTGGTAGATGCGCTCGATGGCGACCCGCGGATGCGCATGGTCCAGGTCCGCCACCGTGCGCCCCTCCAGCGCCGGGTTCTCCACCCGGAAGACCCGCAGGTCCAACGGCATGTAGCCCCGGATGAACGAGTCCGCGGTGCCCGGCAGCGGCGCGGAGTCCTCGCCCGCCAGCTCCTTCTCCATCGCCTTGCCGTCCGCCACCGCGTCCTTGCCGAACATCTTCGGCATCACCGACATCAACACAGTGAAGACAACCATGCTGATGCAGTAGAGGAACGCGTAGGACGTGGTGAGGTTGCCCGGTGCCTGGCGCGCCGCTTCCCCGGACAGGGCCGCGGAGCCACTGGCCAGCGCCGCCTGCGCCGCGCCGAACCCCGGGGTGGCCGTGTTCGCACCCGAGAGGATACCCGCCAGCAACCCCGGCGCCAGGTGCGTGAAGAAGCGCGACGCATAGACGAGCGCCGACGACAGCAGCGGCACCAGCAGCGCCAGGATGATGAGGTGCTTGCCCTCCCGGTGGATACCGCCGAGGAACTGGGGCCCCACCTTCATGCCGATGGCGAAGATGAAGAGATTGAAGAACACCGTGCTGGTGAACTCCGGCAGGGTGTACTCGATGTTGAAGGACTGGAAGGCCCAGAAGCTGACGATGAGGGCGAGAAGCAAGGTCGCGGCCGTGGAGCCCATGCCCACGCCCTTCACCTTCACCTCCCCGAGCGCGTAACCCACGGCCACGACGAGGAACAGCAGGATGAAGGGCTGACGGCGCAGGTAGTCCAGGATGGCGCCGAAGACGCCGTGGGGATGCGGCTGCATGGCAGGCGGCGGCTGTCCCTGTGCGAAGGCGATGACAGCCAGCCCGACGACGGCGGCTCCTGCGAGAATGGCGGCATGGCGCGCTTGGCTTCTCATGCGAGCGTCCCTCCAGATATCAATCCAGGGTAGTGCGTGGCCCTCCTCTCAGGAGGAGCCCCGCGGGGAGAGGCGGGCGTGGAATCGTGCGCCCGCCCCGGGAGGCCGCCGGGGCCTCCGGGGCGTCATGGCGCGGGCCTCAGAAGCGGACGCCCAGGTTGATGGGCAGGTACTGGCCGTTCGCCCGTCGCGAGCCCGTCGGCGTGTCGTACTCAGGGCCGAAGATGTAGTGGTAGCGCGCTTCCAGATAGACGCGCATCGGGCCGTAGACGCGATAGGAGACGCCCACGCCGCCGTTCAACCCGAAGTCCGTCGTGCTGCGCGAGCCGATGACGGTGTCCACCGGGACGACGTCGCTGGTGCAGAAGAGCAACCACGGGTCGCAGACCGGGACGAGCGCCGCGCCGGCGAACTGGGTGAGCTCCACCTTGCGATAGTACAGGCCCGGGCCACCGGTGATGTAGAGACCGAGCCGTCCTTTCGGCGCGACGCCGATGAGCAGGTTGAGATCTCCGTACTGCATGATGTGGTCGCCGGAGAGGCTGGTGTCCGCCAGCAGGCCCTCTTTCACGTCGTAGTCGCTGTACTGGTATTCCGCGTGGAGGCTGATGCGCTCGGTGAGGTGATAGCCCGCGCCGAGCAGGAAGCCCCAGCCCTCCTTGAACCGGCTGTTGGTTTCAAAGAGTGGGAAGACGACGCCCACGCCCAGGTTGAACGTGAAGCTGCCAGCCACGGGTGGCTCCTGTTCGATGAAGTCCTCCTTGGATTCGGCCGCCTGTCTCAACGCACCTCCCAGGGCGGGCGGAGCGGTGAGCAGCGTGGTCAGCATCAGGGACATGACGAAGAACCGAGACATGAGACGTCCTCCTGACTGAGTCGGGTGAAGCTGGGGACGTGGCCGCGCGCGGGCCCGGAGCGCTTCGGGCTCGTCGCTCCCTCACGTGGGGCTTGTCCGTCGTCCTTCAAGCAGAAGCCCCGCCGGGCGCCTGCCCCTCCCCGGAAGCCCATGCGGACGATTCACGAGCGACGCACCGTCAGAGCGCGGGTTCCCACCGGAGCGAGACGAGACGATGAAGCTCACGGCGACAGACGGATGGCGAAGCGCGCGGCGGTTCGTTCCGGGCCTGAGCTGGGTGCGGGGCTATCAGAAGTCCTGGCTGCGTCCGGACCTGCTCTCCGCGCTGACCATTGGCGCCATGCTGGTGCCGCAAGGGCTGGCCTACGCGCAGATCGTCGGCGTCAGGCCTGTCGCCGGGCTGTACGCGGGCGCCATCGCCATGCTGGCCTATGCGCTGTTCGGGCCCTCCCGACACATGCTGCTCGGACCGGAGGCGGGTGCCGCCATCATCGCCGCGAGCGCGCTGGCGGGTGTCGCGGGCACGGACCCCGCCCGCTACGCCTCGCTCGCCGCGCTCCTGGCGTTGATGGTGGGCCTCATCAGCCTGGCGGCCGGGCTGTTCAAGACGGGCGCGCTCGCGGACTTCCTCTCCAAACCCATCCTCATCGGCTACACCAACGGCGCGGCGCTCATCATCATCGGCAGCCAGCTGGCGCGGATGTTCGGCCTGGAGCGCAAGGCCAACGACTTTCCGGGGCAGGTGTTGGAGGTGGGGCAGAACCTGGGAAAGACGCATCTGCCCACGCTGCTGCTCGGGCTGGGAATCATCGTCGTCCTCGTGCTCCTGCGGCGCTTCCTGCCGAAGCTGCCCGGACCGCTGATCCTCGTGGTGCTCACCACCGTGGCCGCGGAAGTGTTCCAGCTCCATCACGGAGGGGTGAAGGTCGTCGGGCCCGTCGCCGCCGCACCGCCGTCCCTGGGCCTGCCCTCGGTGGGCTTCTCCGATGTCCGGGTCCTGCTCCCGGCCGCGCTGAGCCTCGCGCTGGTCAACTACGCCGGCTCCGTGCTCACCGGCCGCCTCTACGCGGACAAGCACCGGTACCACCTGGACGGCAATCAGGAGTTCCTCGGGCAGGCGGCCGCGAACCTGGCCAATGCCTTCACGCAGGGGTTCCCGGTGACAGGGAGCGACTCGCGCACCGCGGTCAATGACGCCATGGGCGGCAAGTCACAGCTGGTGGGGGTCGTCGCCGCCGTGCTGGTCACCGTGTTCGCGCTCTTCCTCACGCCGCTGCTCAAGAACCTCCCGCTGGTGACGCTCGGGGGCATCGTCATCGTCGCGGCGGTGTACCTGATGGATGTGGCCGCCGTCATCGCGCTGTGGCGCGTGCGGCGCGTGGAAGCGGTGCTCGCGGTGGTGACGACGCTCGGCGTGCTGGTGCTGGGCATCCTCCAGGGCATCCTCATCGCCGTGGCGCTGGCCCTGGGCGACCTCATCCGTCGCGCGGCGCACCCGCACGACGCCGTCCTGGGCGAGCGTGAAGGCGTGCCCGGCTGGCACGACGTCAGCCGACACACGGGCACGCACACGGTTCCGGGCCTCCTCGTCTATCGCTTCGACGCGCCCATGTTCTTCGCCAATGCCCGCCACCTGCGGGAGCAGCTTCGCGCGCTGGTCGCTCGGGCGAAGCCCCCCGTGAAGGAAGTCGTGTTGGACGCGAGCGCGGTGTTCGACCTGGACGTCACCGCCGCCGACGGCCTGGAGAAGCTGCGCCGCGAGCTGGAGGCCCAGGGCATCGTCCTGGTCATCGCGGATGCGAACGCGCCGCTGCGCGGGATGCTGCGTCGCACGGGGATGATGGAGCGGCTGGGCGAGGAGAACGTCTATCTCACCGTAGAGGCCGCCGTGGCCCGCTTCCAGAAACGCGGACCAGGCACGAGCCCCGAGTCCGAGCCACCTTCGCCCCCCGCCTCCCACTGACGCGCGGCTCAGCGGGGCCTTGATTGGTTGCCCGCTGGGAACGCGCTCCGGGCTGCCCGCCTGGCCCGGGGCTTCTTATCTAGAAGAGGGCATGTGGACTCCTCCCTCCCATCCCGCCTTCCCCCTGCGTGAGAAGCACCCGGCGCAGCAGGGAGACGGACGCGGCGGACTGCCTCCTCGACGTGAGCAGTTGCTCCAGGCCCGCATCAAGGACCTGTCGCTGCGGCTGGCGGGGACGCCGCTGGAGCGGCACATCGACCAGCTCTACGCGGAGCTGGAGTCGCGAGGCATCTCCTTCAAGCCCCAGTGCTACCTGTCCGACGAGTGGGGCTGTCCTTCCGGCGTGCCCGTCATCGGTGTGCCGTTCTACCTGGCGGACCCGGACCTGCACTCCATCGAGGCGGAGCTGGGCGGCGGCGTGGAGACGGAAGGGGAGATCCTCATGTACCTGCGCCACGAGGCCGGGCACGCCTTCAACTACGCCCACCAGCTCTACGAGACGGAGGAGTGGCGCAAGCAGTTCGGCGACTACTCGCGACCGTACCGCGACGACTACAAGGCGCGGCCCTTCTCGCGGCGCTACGTCCACCACATCGCGGGCTGGTACGCGCAGAAGCACCCGGACGAGGACTTCGCGGAGACCTTCGCGGTGTGGCTCACGCCGGACAGCGACTGGCGCAAGCGCTACCAGGGCTGGGGCGCGCTGCGGAAGCTCCAGTACGTGGAGGACACGGTGGGGCGGCTGGGCCGTACGCCACCGCGCGTGCAGTTGGCCCAGCCGGACCTGACGACAGAGGAGATGGAGGGCACGGTCCTCGACCACTATCGGCAGCGGGAGCTGGACCAGAAGGTGGACCTGGAGCTGCGCGACGCGTTCGACCAGTTCCTGGAGGACATCTTCGAGGGGCCCGGCGTGGCGCCGGTGCGCGCGGAGACGTTGGTTCGCGCCGAGCGGCAGCGGCTCTTGTCGAGCGTGAGCCACTACACGGGTGTCAGTCCCAGCGTGGTGCGGGCGCTGTTGGACCACCTGGGAGACAGGACCGCGTCGCTGGGGCTCACGCTGCATCCGGATGACAGCAGGGAGGCGGCGCTGCGCATCGCCTCGCTCGTGACGGCCCTGGCGATGAATCACCTCTACACCGACCGCTTCTTCGAGGAGTGAACATGGCCCCGGGCCCCTGGCGCATCGCGGTCCTCCACTATCAGCCGAAGGGCGAGCCGGCGGACGCTGTCATGGGGCAGGTCCGCTCGGCGCTCGAGGAGGGCGGACACGAGACCGTGGCCATTGGCGTGGACGAGAGCGTGTCCGACCTGGTCCGCATGGTGGGCCGCAGTCGCGCGGACCTGGTCTTCAACATCTGCGAGACGTTCGCCGACGACTACCGGCTGGAGGTCAACGTCGCCGCGATGTTGGAGCTGGCGCGGGTGCCCTTCACGGGCTCTGGGACGGCGGGGCTGCTGCTGGCGCAGGACAAGATCCTCACCAAGCAGCTCCTCCAGTACCACGGGGTGCTCACGCCCCGGTTCGCCACCTTCGATGGGGCGTCCTTGCAGACGAGCGGCGATCTACGCTTCCCGGTGGTGGTGAAGCCGGCCCGCTCGGATGCGTCGCTGGGGCTGGGCGTGGAGAAGGACCTGGAGGGGCTGGCCCGGCGCGTGCGGAGGATTCAAGAGGAATTCGGTGACGAGGCGCTCGCGGAGGAGTTCATCGAAGGGCGCGAGCTGTACGTGGGCGTGCTGGGCGACCCCTCGCGGCCGGAGGTGCTGCCGGTTGTGGAGCTGGACTTCGGCGCGAAGTGGAGCCGCAAGCGGATGAAGATCGCCAACCGCGAGGTGAAGTTCGGCCCGGAGACCGCGGGCAGCCCGAGGCTGGTGCTGCCCACGGATTTGTCGGATGAGCTGCTGGGGCGCGTCTCCCGCGCCGCCATCACCGCGTTCCGGGCGCTCAAGCTGCGCGACTACGCCCGCATCGACTTCAGGCTCTCCAGTGGGACGAAGGACCCCTATCTCCTGGAGGTGAATCCGAATCCCTACCTGGAGGCGCAGTGCGAGGTGGCGCTCGGCGCGCGGGAGCGGGGGCTGTCGTATCCCGCGCTCATCCGTTATATCGCCGACACCGCGATGCAGCGGCAGGTGTCCCCGCGCATGAAGGCCGTGCCCGTGACGGAGGCGCAGTCCGTGCCGCGGGTGTGAGGGGGAATCTCTGGGGGCCAGAGGACGTTGAAGCCGGAGGGGCGAGGCGCTATAGACCTCGCCGTCCGTTGTTCCCAGGGAGGGGACAGCGGGCCCGGACGAGGTGCGCCGTACCCGGTCACGACAAGACGACGCTCATCTCAGGAGTCGTACGTCATGGCGTGGATCATTCTCCTCATCGCGGGGCTGCTCGAGGTGTGCTGGGCCGTGGGCCTCAAGTACACCGAGGGCTTCACCCGTCTCGTCCCCAGCGTCCTCACGGGCGTGGCCATCGTCGCCAGCATGTTCCTGCTGTCCACGGCGGCGAAGACCTTGCCCATCGGCACGGCCTACGCGGTGTGGGTTGGCATCGGAGCGCTCGGTGCGGCGGTGCTGGGCGTGGTGCTCTTCCACGAGCCCATCTCCCCGCTGCGCATCCTCTTCCTGTCCATGCTCCTGGTCGCCATCATCGGACTGAAGGCCACCAGCGGCGCGGGGCACTGAGGTCCGTTCGCGAGCAGTAGTTGCGTGTGGTATCCAGCTTTTCCATGATTAGAGAGCCTGGGGCGCGTGGCGCGGTGTGGCTTGCCGCGTCCGCGCTGGTGCTTGTTGCGTGCGGTTCGGCCACGGTGGGTTCAGTGGGGCCTCCTGCTTCCGCGAAGTGGACGGGGCCGGCCGTGCCAAGCCCCGACGGCGGTCACGTGACGACGAGCATCTATTACGGCCCATGGAGCTGCAGCGCGGACTTCATGACGCGTTGTGAGCGGCGTTGCGCCGCCGCGGGACGCTTGCTTCAAGGCTGCATCTGGCTGGCCGACATCAAGGGGGATTGGAGCGGACGTTTCCTCGGGCTTTCCGCTGCGGCCGGTGGACGTCTGGCTATCACTCACTGCTGTTGCGACTACCCCGAAACGGATGGCGCCGCGTCGAGGCGTATCTGGAACAACGCGCGACGCGGATTTCGCAACCAGTGGGCCGAGGAGTTCGGGGCCTGGCCTCGGGTGCCAGGCGGGGACATGTGGCCAGGGCACCACATCCACGACCTGCTCCATGGAGGCGCCCCGGTTGCACGAGCCAACCTCCTGCCCGTCCCGCCAGAAATCCACGAGACGATCAATACCGTGTACCCCCAGTGCTATGCGGGTGACGTGCGGTGGCGCACCATTGGCCCGGACCGGCCATACTCGGATTAGCGCATGCGCCATCTCCTCGATGAAATCTCAGCCCGCCACTTTCCCAACGCCCCTGCGACGCCGGCGCAACTTGCCGCGTTCGAGCTGCGTACGGGATGGCATCTGGATGCGGACCTGCGGGAGTTCTATTCGTGGTGCGATGGCGCGACGCTGTTCCTCCCTCGGCCGGATGAGAACTTCCGGATTCTGCCGCTGGCGGAGATTCAGCGTGCGCGCATCGCGATGCGCGGGAAGGATGATGATTCGATGGGTTCCCCCGCGTGGTGGACACTCGTCTATCTGGGGGACTCCGATTACTGCCTGGTGGACGTTGCCCCAGAGCATGCAGACCGATATCCCATCCTCGACGCCTTCCATGAGTCGTATCCTCGGAAGGTGGTTCGAATTGCGCCACGCTTCGCGGATTGGCTCGAGCGCACACTGCGCGGCAACAATCAGCTCTGGTGGTTGCCGGGTTGACGACTGAGGTCCGTGCTCACCAGACGTAGCGAAGGATGAGTTCTCCGTAGGACAAGGAGGGCTCGCCGGATTCGAGGCTGCGGCCTCTCTCACCCAGGCCCGGGCGCGGTTCGGCGTTGAAGGTCCTCACCGCGCCCAGGCCGAGCTGGAGGTTGGCTCGGCCGGAGTAGTAGATGCCCAGCGCCGCCGTGCTGTCCTTCAGGGTCCGGTCATCCTGGCCCACCCTCTCCTGGAACCCCGTGCGGAAGACGTACTCGCCCATCACCGCCAGCGGCACCGCCGTCACCGGGTAGATGTCCAGCGTCGCGGCCAGCGAGAGGGAGACGCGAAGCGCGTGGGTGTTCTGCTCGAACCGCCCTCCCGCGACACTGTCGAACGGGCGGCGCGTCTGCCACGCATACTCCGCCGCCCCGGAGGCCTGGAGCGAGAACACCCGTCCGAAAGACTGCGCCACGTAGAGGCCGCCCTTGGCGCTGGATTCCTTCCGGGGCACGAAGAGCAGCTGACCCAGGTCTCCATCGATGATGCCCCCCACCGTTACCGCGGGCGAATCGACGATGGCGTTGATGAGCGGGAGCAGGGTGATCTCCCGACCCCGGTTGTAGCCGTAGTTCGCTCGGAACGAGAGCTGCGTTCCACTCGTATCGCTGCGCAGAATCCGCACGACACCCCCAAGCTGTCCGACGAGGTCGACCGAGGCGCCCGAGGCCAGCAGCCCATCCGCGTTGGAGCCGGTGATGATGGTCGCCCTGCCAAAGCCCGTGAAGCCGAGCCAGTCCGTGACGCCCAGGCTCAGGTCCAGCGTCTGCTGGATACCGGTGAGCAGGACGTCCCGCGGCTCGAGGTCGTTCACCGGGACATCCGGGACGTCATAGCGCGCGAGACCTTCCCGGATGCCCACGTTGGTGGTGACGAACGCACTCCCCTGAAGCATGGGGAAGAGGAACGTGTGGTCCTTGAGCTGGCGAGAGCGCGCGCCGCATGGCTCGGTGCAGGCCTCGTCCTTCTTGGACTCTCCCAGCGCGGGACTCGCGCCGAGGCTCAACAACACTCCCAGACTCAAGATGGCGGTCTTCATCTACGGCAACGTGGGGAACACAGCCACCCAAGACCATTGCCCCGCGCGCCCGGTCTGCGTCGCGGCGAGGACAGCGAACCGACGCCTGACGGCAAGCCCGTTGGTCCACGGACATTGAAGCCAACGCTTCGTGTGCCTGTCGCTCTCCGTCCGCCAGGCGAGGGGCATCTTCCCGCCGCTATCGGGGAGGATGTGGAATGGAAGTGACTGAGACCTTGCAACGGACCGAGCCCACGCACGCCTGGCGTCCCGACCTGACGCTGGCACACGAGCAGCTCGCTCCACGGTTGGAGGCGTTCTATCGGGATCTGCACGCGCACCCAGAGCTGTCCATGCAGGAACAGCAGACGGCGGCGAAGGTGGCGAAGTGGCTGCGGCACGCCGGCTATGAAGTGACGGAGGAGGTCGGCCGTCACGGCGTCGTGGGCGTGCTGCGCAACGGCCCGGGGCCCACCGTGCTGCTGCGCGCGGACATGGACGCGCTGCCGGTGGAGGAGAAGACGGGCCGCCCGGATGCGAGCCGCGTGCGGGTGAAGGACTCGCACGGCGGCACGGTGCCGGTGATGCACGCGTGCGGACATGACGTCCACATCACCTGTCTGATGGGGGTGGCGGAGCTGCTCGCCCACTCACAGCATCATTGGCGCGGCACGCTGATGATGGTGGCCCAGCCCGCGGAGGAGACGCTCGAGGGCGCGCGGGCGATGCTGCGCGACGGACTCTATGAGCGCTTCGGCAAGCCCGACGTCGCGCTCGCCCAGCACGTGGGCCCGCTCCAGGTGGGAATCGTGGGGCACCATCCGGGAGCCAGCATGATGGCCTCCGCCAACGTGCGGGTGCGCATCTTCGGAAAGGGCGGCCACGGCTCACAGCCACACCTGACGGTGGACCCCGTCGTCATCGCCGCCTACCTGGTGACGAGGCTGCAGACCATCGTCTCCCGCGAGGTGGACATCACCCGCGGCGGCGCGGTGATCTCCGTGGGGAGCCTGCACGCGGGCTCCCGCTCCAACGTGATTCCGGACGAGGCGGTGCTGGAGCTGACGGTGCGCACGCCGACCGATGACCTCCAGGGGCAGCTGCTCGAGGCCATCTCCCGCATGGCGAAGGCGGAGTGCGAAGCGGGGCGCTCCCCCAAGCCACCGGAAATCGAGGTGATGCACCACACGCGGGTGATGGTGAATGACGACTCCTACTTCACCCGGGTTCGCTCCGCGCACGCGGCCTGGTTCGGAGAGGACCGCATCATCGACACCGGCATGCAGAGTGGCAGCGAGGACTTTCCCTACTTCGACGGGCGCGTGTCCGGCGAGAGCCATGGCGCCACGGTGCCGCTCGTCTACTGGTACTTCGGGGGCACGTCCCACGAGGCGTGGAAACGGGCCGCGGGCAAGACGCTCTGGGAGAAGCTCCGGAACCTGCCGCCGAACCACTCCTCCCGCTTCGACCCCTCGGTCGACAGCCTGCGCTTCGGCTGTGAGTCCATGCTGCTGGCGGCCCTTGCCTGCCTGGATGAAGAGCCGAAGAAGGGAGCCGAGCCCCGGGGCCTGCACTGAAAATCACGGGGGCGCTGACTGATGTTTCTACAGGGACGCAAGAAGTCCTGGCGCCAACCGTCCGGTTTTCCTCAAAGGTGGGGTGGCACGCGGCCTGCTCTATGCCACCACCGCCATGAAGTCTCAGCGGAACACCCATCGACCCTACACCGTGGAAATCGCCGCGGCGGCCTGGAGCCAGGTCGCTCGGCTCTCCCAGGAACGCTACCGCGACATCCAAGCCCGGTTGGAGGGCGTGGCGGCCCTCGCGACACCCACGCCGGAGCCGGCCACGTTCCAGGTGGAGGAGCTGACGGTCCACTACGTCGTGGACGCACGGCGCCGGCTGGTGACGCTGCTGGATATCACCCGCGAGCGAAGCGCCTCCGCGAAGGGCGCCTCGCGGCCTCCGACGACGCGCTCCCCGGGTTGAGGGCCTTTGCTCAGAGCGTGCCGTGCCCGGTCGGCGCGGGCGCGGACGCCTCGAGGAAGCCGCGCAGCTCCCTCGCGGTGCGCGCGGCGTCTTCCTCCATGGGGACGTGCCCCAATTCCGGATAGACGATGAGCCGCGCCCCAGGGATGGCCCGGGCGAAGCGCTGGCCGTGCTCCAGCGGAATCCACGCGTCCTTCGCGCCCCAGAGGACGAGCGTGGGCATGCGCAGCTCCCCCAACTGCTTCCAGCGCGCGTCGTCTCCGCCGGCCCGCATCCGCTCGCGAGTGGCGGTCCGGTTGCCTTCTCGCAGCAAGAGCGCGTGGTACTGCTCCACCAGCGCCTCCGTCACGCGAGAGGGTTCTCCGTAGACGGCCCGCAGGTTCCGGTCGATGACCCAGCGCGGGGAGAAGAGTGACAGCACCTCTCCCACGACGGGCGCGCGCATGAGCCGGAAGACGAGCGGCGCGGGCGTGTCGCGCGGAAAACCCGCCGCGTCCACCAGCACCAGCCGCGTCACCCGCTGCGGATGGAGCAGGGCATAGCGCCAGGAGATGGAGCCACCCATGGAGTTGCCTCCCAGGACGAACTGCTCCAACCCCAGGCGTGCGCGAAACGCCTCCACCACCTCCACCATGGCGTCCGCGGTGTATCGCCCCCGCGCGTCCGGCCCGGTGAGTCCGTGCCCTGGAAGGTCCAGGGTGATGACGCGGTAGTTTTCGGACAGCTCACGCACCCAGCCCTCCCAGGTGAAAAGAGAGGCATTGGAGCCATGGAGCAGCAGCAGCGTGGGTCCCTGGCCCTGGTCCCGGTAGTGGATGCGCAACCCATCCACCTCCACGAAGCGGGAAGGCGCTGTCGCGTAGCGCGCCTCCAGCTCCTGGGGAGAAACGTCCAGACGAAGACTGGCCGCGAGAACCCCCGCGAGGAGCACGAGCACGGTGATGAGGACCTTGCGACGAAGCTTCATGGTGCAATTTTCTCCTGGAGCGGCGAGCCGCCGCGAAAGATAGACGGCGAGTCAGGCACCGGCGAGCACGGATTGGGGTGCCGACGGACCCTTGCTTCAATGTGTGTCTTCATGAAACGGCGGGTGGGGTTGCGCCATTGCCAGTCACGCGTCCACAATGGCCGCGCCGCGTTCGCCCTGCATTCCCTCGTGCTCGGATGCGATTCACTCTCTCTCAAAAAATCATCCTCGCGCCGCTCGTCGTGGCGCTTTTCTTCGCCCTGCTTTCGGTGGGGTACACGATTCCGCGCCTTCGCGAGGCCTTCGAGGAGCAAGGCCATTCGATGAGCGCGGCGGTGCCGACGGCGCTCGCCGCGGCGATGGCGGACCTGCTGCGCAATCGCGAGCAGGGCGAGGTGCAGCCCACGCTGGACGCGGTGGCCCAGGAGGGCGCGCTGGCGTACGTGGCGCTGGTGGACGCGAAGGGCGCGCTGGTGGGCGTGTCGGGGCGCCACGCGCAGAGTTTGCGCGACCACGTCTCCGAGCTGGCCACGACGAAGGAGGGCACGCCGCTGCGAGCAGAGGACGTGGAGCTGCTGGACATGGCGGCGCCGGTGCCCGGCGGTCTGGGCACCGTGCACGTGGGCTTCAATCGCACGGAGGCCCGGGGCCACATCAATGGCATCGTGGGCAACCTGCGCATCGTGCTGCTGGCCGCGCTGGTGGTGCTGATGGGGTTGGCGTGGGGGATCAGCCGCCGCATCGTCGCGCCGCTCATCGCGCTCACCGGGGCCGTGCGGCGCATCGCCGAGCACGGCGATTTGCGCGAGCCGGTGCATGTCTCGACCCAGGACGAGGTCGGCGATCTGGCGCGAGCGGTGGGGTTGCTGGTGGGCAAGCTGAAGGACCTCTTGCATCAGCTCCACTCGTCGACGGAGCTGCTCAGCGACTCGGTGATGGGGTTGAACGAGTCCGCGACCGAGCAGAACCAGATGGTCACCCGACAGGCCGCCGCGCTCCAGGAGACGCAGGTGACGGCGCAGGAGATCCGCCAGACGGCGTTGCTGGCCTCCAGCTCCGCGCAGTCCGTCATCGAGGTCGCCGAGCGCGCGGAGGCGCTGGGGAAGTCTGGCGAGGACGCCGTCTCCGCGAGCATTGAAGGCATGGTGGACCTGCGCTCCCAGGTGGAGCAGATCACCCTGCGCATCATGTCGCTGAGCGAGCGCACGCAGCAGATTGGCGGAATCACCGAGACGGTGAAGGACCTGGCGGACCAGTCGCACCTGCTGGCGGTGAACGCGGCCATCGAGGCGGCGCGCTCGGGCGAGCATGGCAAGGGCTTCGCGGTGGTGGCGCGGGAGATTCGCGCCCTGGCGGACCAGTCCATCCGCGCGACGAACCAGGTGCGGAAGATCCTCTCCGACATCGGCGAGGCCATCGCCGGCACGGTGCAGATCACCGCCGAGGGAACCCAGCGGATGGAGGCGGGGCTGACGCAGGCCCGCGCATCCGGAGACACGCTGCGACAGCTCAGCACCATCGTCCAGGACAGCACCGCCGCCGCGCGGCAGATTGCGCAGACGGTGAGCCAGCAGGCCACGGGCATCGAGCAGATCTTCACCGCCGTCAACGAGCTGAACTCGCTGATGGGGGATACCGTGACGCGCATCTCCGCCACCAATGAATCCGCGGTGTCCCTGAAGCTGCTCTCCGAGCGTGTGGCCGAGGTGGTGCGGGCCTATCGCGTCTGAGCAGCGACGGGTGCGAGGCATGCGGCTCAGCCCGGGCGGTGACTCCCGGTGCTCGGCGGGGCCAGCACGCGGGAGGCGCGTGTTCGAGGCAACAGCCGGGACACGAGCGCGCTCATCGACGTCACGGGGTGGGCGCCGGGCTCCGGGAGGCGCGCGGCGAGCAGGCCCGCGGCGAGCCGGGCCACCGAGGACACGACGAAGAGGACGTGCAGGTTCACCCAGGGCTTGCCGCCGAGGATGAACGTCTCGGGCAGGGCGGAGGCGATGGCGCCTCCCAGCGCGGCGGCGACGGAGTAGGCCAGTCCTCCGGCCGTGGCGAAGGCGGCGAGATAGAAGGGCCGACCCTTGCGCGGCGCGACGCTGAGCGGCAGGGCGAAGATGGCCAGGCCGTGGCCGCTCCACAGCGCGCCCGCGAGCAGCACGTCGAAGAGCAGGGGCCACAGCGTCCCCGCCGAGGGCAGCAGCCACAGCGCGGGGATGACGCCGATGCCCAGCGAGCACGCCATCAGCACGGGCTGCGCGCCGACCTTGTCGATCATCTTCCCCCACAGCGGCGCGGTGAGGATGCGCACCCCCGCGACGGCCGCGGCGTGCAGCGCCATGATGACGAAGGTCATCTTGAGGTTCTGGAGGCTGTGCAGCGCGAAGAATGGCGCGGACACTCCCACCGCCGCGTTCCAGGCGACCTGGTAGGTCAGCACGCGCCGCGCCAGCGGGTCCTTCAGCGGCACCAGCGCGCCCTTGAGCTCCAGCCGGGGCGTGGTGCCCGGCGGCGCGGGGTCATGCTGGCTGGCCATGAGCAGCGTCGTCACCACGCCCATGACGCAGGCGCCGAGCGCCAGCAGGGGCAGCGCCACGCCCAGGCCCTCGCTGGGCCGCAGGCGGTCCATCAACAGGCCCGCGCAGAGCGAGGCCAGGGTGCCCGCCAGGGTGGTGAGCGCGGTGCGCCGTCCGAAGAAGCGTCCCCGCACCGCGCGAGGCACCAGCTCCCCCATCCACGCCACCCACGCGTTGTTGCCCACCACGCCCAGCAGCGCGGACGCCCCGGCCACCACGAGCAGCACGTGTTGCCGCGCCGCGAGCTCCAGCTCCAGCCAGGGGAGAATCGCCAGCGGGAACATCACCAGCCGCGACAGGCACACCGCCGTCAGGGCCACGCGCCGGTGACCGAACGCGGACGTCAGCCACGCCGCCGGGAACTGCACGAACTGGGCAAGAAAGGGCAGGGCGGTCATCACGCCCACCAGCAGGGGCCCCAGCTTCAAGGCGATGGCCCACGCCGTCAGCACGGTGGCACCCGCGCACGCGGTGAAGACCTCCGTGAACATGCCCTCCACCACGGAGGCGCCCAGCGTCGCGCGCAGCCTTCGAGCGGGGGGGTGCGAGAGGCCGTCCGGACTGTCCGCCGGGGGCGCGCCCATGAGTGGCGCGGCCGACCCTGGCAGTGACGAGCCCGGCCGGAAGAGGGGAACGGCGGAGGCGAGCGAGGCGAAGCTGCTCAGGACATAGCGACGAAAGGCAGCGGGGGGGCTCAACGCGGTCCTTGCAACGAGGGAGCGGGGGCCCTCCGTCTGTCGCACGGCTCGGCCAGGCGCCTCAATCCGACCCCGTCTCCCCCTGGGTCGCCCGCTCGGACCCCGAGCGACTTCAGCCGCCTGCCCCCCTGGCCGGAGGGGACGCTGGAATCAGGTGCAGTTCAAGCGGTCTTGAACTATATGAACGTCCGAGGAGAACGGCGCACATGGAACTGGCTCGGGAGCTCACGGACTTTCTGGCGGCGGTGGAGCAGCGGCTCAACGGCATGCTGGTGGATGGCAACGCCGGTCCCGACGTGAAGGGCGACACGCTGATGGAAGCGGCCCGGCACCTGTGCGTGGGCACGGGGGGCAAGCGCGCGCGTCCCATGCTGGTGCGGCTGTTCGGCGGCGCGGTGGGTGTCGCGCCGGAGCGGCTGGTGGACGTGGCGGTCGCCGCGGAGCTCATCCATTCGGCCAGCCTGCTGCATGACGACGTGGTGGACGCGGGCATGTTCCGCCGGGGCCGCCCGACGGTGAACGCGCGCTGGGGCAACATCGTGGCGGTGATGAGCGGAGACCTCATCCTGTCCACCGGCCTGCACCACCTGGCGCAGCTCGACTCCCGGCTGACCTTGTCCGCGCTGTCGGTCGTCTCCGAGATGACCCGCGCGGCCATCGCGGAGGTGGAGGCGCGCGGCGACCTGGACCTGCCGCTCAACCGGCTGCGCTTCATCGCCGAGGGCAAGACGGGCTCGCTGTTCGGCTGGTGCGGACACGCGGCGGCGACGCTGGCCAACCTGCCGGAGGCGGTGGACCGCTTCGACGGGTTCGGCCGTCACCTGGGCGTGGCGTTCCAGATCGCCGACGACATCCGCGACATCCTGGGCACGGACGTGGGCAAGCCGCGGTACGCGGACGTGCACTCGCGCACGCCGTCGATGCCCATCCTGCTGGCGGTGGCCAAGGACGAGAGCCTGCGTCGCAAGCTGAAGGACGCGTGGGCCTTCTCCACGATCACTCCCGACCGGACGAAGGAGATTGGCTCGGCGATCGAGGCCACCGGCGCGGTGGAGGCGTCCATGGCGCGGATGAACGTGGAGATTGAAGCGGCGCTGGACAAGCTGGGCCACTTCGCCCACGAGCCCGCGGGCGCGGAGCTGGTGGGATGGGCGCGCAAGCTGTCGGCGGGAATCGCCGAGCAAGTCCAGGGGCGGGCCGCATGAAGGGCTACCTGTGGACGGGGGGACACGGGAGTCCGGGCAGCCCAGACGCGCCGGTCATCGAGGGCCGGCTGGCGCCGTGGGAAGCCATCGCGGTGGACGCGGTGGGCAATGTCATCGAGTTCTGGGGTTTCAAGCGCAACCAGGGCCGGGTGTGGGCGCTCCTGTACCTGCGGGGCGAGCCTCTGACGGCGGGTGAAATCGAGCGCGAGCTCGACTTGTCCAAGGGCGGCGTCTCCATGCTGCTCCGAGACTTGGAGCGCTGGGGTGTCATCCAGCGGGTGCGGCTGCCGCAGGACACCGTCTGGCGCTACGGCGCGGAGACGGACCTGGTGCGGATGGTCCGGCACGTCATCGAGGAGCGCGAGGCGGGCTTCGTGGCGCGCATCCGCGCGGACCTCTCCGAGGCACGGCGACTGGCGGAGATGGCGGGCGAAGTTCCGAGCGAGCGGCTGGAGCGGCTGGAGAAGATGGCCACGCTGGCCGAGCACGTGGAGCGGGCGCTGCGGTTGTTCATCAAGACGTCGCGGCTGGACGTGTCCGGGGTGTTGGCGGTGTTCCGGGACGGCGCGTCGCGCCGGAACGAGCGGTAGAGGGGACACACATGGATTCGCATTACGACCAGGTGATGAAGGCCCGCGAGGGCGCGGACCCGAACGCGAAGCGGCTGTACTTCGCGTATTCGACCATCCTGGACCGGGCCGCGTTCGACGAGTGGAAGCAGCAGCACTCGTACGGGTTCTTCGAGCTGCCGGAAGGGCGGCTGGCGGAGGCGGTGGACGTGGACCTGGTCTACGACTTCCCGTCGCGCTGGTGGGGCGGCCGGGTGGCGGGGCTGGCGGATGCGACGGGAGGCCAGGTGTTCGGGCGCCTGTTCGAGATTCGCGGCCAGGACTGGCCCATCGTCCAGCACAAGGAAGGCTTCGTGACGGGCATGTGCGTCGAGCGCGCGGTGAAGGTGCTCGTGGACGGGCAGGAGGTGGAGGCCACGGCCTTCGTCACCAACCCGAGGCGTGCCGCGCAGGACGGCCCGGTGAGCCCTCGCTTCGTGGAGGCCCTGGTGCGGGGCGCGCAGGCTGCCGGGCTCCCGGCGGACTACGTGGAGCGGCTGAAGCGCGGCGGGGCCTGACGGCGGCCGGACGCGAGGGGAAGCGGGGCACCGTGCCATTCCGGGCGGCGGTGCCTAGATTCTTCCCGCGTCCATGTTCTTCTTCTTCTCGAACCGACTGGGCTGTCTGGGCAGCATCCTCGTTTCCGTGGTGCTGAGCGCGCTGCTGTACTTCCTCTTCATGCGGGCCTGAGTTCGCCCGGCGCTCGCCAATCGTCAGGGGCTGGTGCAGGCCAGGCGGTCACGGTTTTCCGCGCCAGAGGTCGTCCTCGTCCTCGTTCTCGAGCGGGTGGACGGTGACCATCGTTCCATCCTTGTCCGGGGTGCTCCGGGTGGCCTCGGATTCAGCCGGGGTGTGTGGCGCACGCTCGGAGAAGCTGTCGCCCTGAAGCTGCCGCTGGCGTTGCTCGCTGGTGCCGCCATATCCCTCGGCGATCTTCTTTCGGGCCATCGTGCGTTCCTCTCGCTGGGGTGTCGTCCCATACGCTGGGGGCGACCAAGCGGGTCCGCAATGCATGGCCGCGTCATGGCGCCTGCCCTGGCTCGGGTGGCCTGGAGGGGGACCGGGCGCCGGGCCTCGCCGCTCAGATCACGCTACGATCTCAAGACCCATGCCTACATGAACACGTGGACAGTTGTTTCCAGCCCCTGGCTCCGCCCGGATTGTCGAGGAATCATCAGGAGTTGAGGTCTCCTTGGCGTGAAATCGGGAGCTTGCGGAGACCTGAACATATCAACAGTGGGTCCGAAGTTCCTCCGCAAGCCGAAGCCAGCCGATCACGTCATGATCGGCGGCACTAAAACTCTCGCGCCTACATGCTCGGATGATCAGTGGTTTTCGCCCCACTGCTCAGGCCTTTCACGCCCAAGCGAGGGCTCGGTCGAATGGCTGTGCCTACATGCCTGGATGTTCAGGGATTTCCCAGAGCCGCCACGCTCGACGCCATGAAACAAAAAGTCAATCACAGACGCGGCGCGCGTGTCTGTGATTGACTTGTTTGCAGTCGAATGTCTGTCTTTATCCCGGCGTGAACCACAAGACAGACAGCGGGGGCAGGGTGAGCAACGCGGAAGCCGGCTGTCCATCCCAGCCCGTGGCCTCCGTGTGGAGCTGCCCCATGTTGCCCGTGTTGGAGCCGCCGTACTCGCCCGCGTCGGAGTTGAGCACCTCGACGTAGTTGGTCTGGAGTGGGAAGCCGACGCGGTATTTCTCGCGCACGGTGGGGGACAGGTTGGCCACGCACACCACGTGACGGCCGGGCTGTCGCGAGCGGCGGACGAAGGCGAGCACGTTCGACGACGCGGAGTCCGGCTGGAGCCACTGGAAGCCCACGGGCTCGCTGTCCGCGTCGTACAGCGCCGGCAGCTCCTTGTAGATGCGGTTCAGCCTCGCGACGAGGCGCTGGATGCCCTGATGTCCCGGGTCCTGCGTCAGGTGCCAGTCCAGGCTCTTGTCGTGGTTCCACTCGGCCGGCTGGCCGAACTCGCCGCCCATGAAGAGCAGCTTCTTGCCCGGGTGCGCCCACATCCACGCGAACAACGAGCGCAGGTTGGCGCGCTTCTGCCACGGGTCTCCCGGCATGCGCCCGTACAGGCTGCCCTTGCCGTGCACCACCTCGTCATGGCTCAGCGGCAACATGAAGTGCTCGCTGAAGGCGTACAGCAGGCCGAACGTCAGCTGGTTGTGGTGGTACTGCCGGTAGATGGGGTCCTTGGAGAAGTACGACAGCGTGTCGTGCATCCACCCCATGTTCCACTTGAAGTGGAAGCCCAGTCCGCCCTCGCTGACGGGGGAGGAGACCTTGGGCCACGCGGTGGACTCCTCGGCGATGACCACGACGCCCGGGTGCTTGCGGCGCACGGTGTCGTTGAGCTCGCGCAGGAACTGGATGGCCTCTTCGTTCTCCCGGCCGCCCCAGCGGTTGGGGATCCACTCGCCCTGCTTGCGGCTGTAGTCGAGGTAGAGCATCGAGGCCACCGCGTCCACGCGCAGACCATCGATGTGGTACTCCTCAATCCAGAACAGCGCGTTGGCGATGAGGAAGTTGCGGACCTCGTTGCGGCCGAAGTTGAAGACCAGCGTGCCCCAGTCCGGCTGCGCGCCCTTGCGCGGATCCGCGTGCTCGTACAGTGCCGTGCCGTCGAACTCGCCCAACGCGTGCGCGTCCCGGGGGAAGTGGCCGGGCACCCAGTCGACGATGACGCCGATGCCCTCCTGGTGCAGGTGGTCCACCATGAAGCGGAAGTCGTCGGGGTGGCCGAAGCGCGCGGTGGGCGCGTAGTAGCCACTGACCTGGTAGCCCCATGAGCCACCGTAGGGATGCTCCGACACGGGCAGCAGCTCCACGTGCGTGAAGCCCATGTGCTTGACGTACTCGGCCAGCGCGGGCGCCAGCTCCCGGTACGTCATGGGGCGGTCCCCGTCCTCCACCACCCGGCGCCAGCTGCCCAGGTGGACCTCGTAGACGCTCCACGGCTGGTGCGCGACGTCGGACTTCTGGGTGCGCGACTCCAACCACGCGCCATCTCCCCACCCGTACCGTCCCAGGTCATGCACCACGGACGCGGTGGCTGGAGGCACCTCGGCGCGGAAGGCGAACGGGTCCGACTTCAGCACGCGCGGCCCACCCTGGCCGGGGCGAATCTCGAACTTGTAGCGCGCGCCTTCTCCGACCTCCGGAACGAACAGCTCCCAGATGCCCGACGCGCCCATGCGCCGCATCGAGTGCAGCCGTCCATCCCAGCTGTTGAAGTCACCGACGACGGAGACGCCCGCCGCCGTGGGCGCCCACACCGCGAAGGACACGCCGCGCGTGCCATTGTGGTGGATGAGGTGCGCGCCCATGCGCTCCCAGAGCCGCTCGTGGCGCCCCTCACCCGCGTAGTACAGGTCCATCTCCCCCAGCGTGGGAAGGAAGCTGTACGAGTCCCGCAGGGTGAAGACGCGCTTGCCGGGGTACTCCACCTCCAGCAGATAGCCGAAGGTCTTGTCGCGTCCGTTGACGCGAGCCTCGAAGACGCCGTCCTGACGATGCGTCATCGGGACACGGCCTCCGAACTCCGGGAGGACGTGGATGGCCACGGCGTCCGGGCGGAAGGCGCGAATCACCACGCCGTCACCGTCCGGGTGGATGCCCAGCACGGAGTGGGGCTCCGGGTGCCGCAGCTCCACCACGCGCCGAAGCTCCGCGTCGACCTGTGCCTTGTCCGCCGGCTTCCTCACTGGGCCTCCTCCATCCTCAAGAGGGCCTCGACGGGGATGCGCACCCAGTCAGGCCGGTTCTGCATCTCATACCTCACTTCGTACAGGAGCTTCTCCAGCTCGAACGCACGCAACATCGTCTCGAATGCCGCCGTGTCCGTGGGCAGGAAGGTCGCTCCCTGGGTCGCCTTGCGATAACCCTCCAGGAATGCCTCCCGGCTGGGGCCCACGCGTCCTCGCGGCGCGCCTCCCTCCAGCGCCACCGTGGCCTCCGCGTAGTCGAACGAGCGGAGCATCCCCGCCACGTCCCGCAGCGGGCTGTACTTCTCGCGCCGCGACGTGAAGCTGCGCGCCGGCTCCCCCTCGAAGTCGAAGATGAGCCACTGCTCGTTGGCCCGCAGCACCTGACCCAGGTGCAAATCCCCGTGGATGCGAATCTTCTGTCCGGAGGGCGCCACGTGGGCCAGCCGCCTCGCGTACTCGATGAGGCCCTCGCGGCGCCCCTCCAGGTCCGGGTGCAGCCGGCCCGCCTCGGCCAGCGTCACGCCCAGCTCTCCGACGATGGACGCGCTCCATCGCTGCAAGTCCTCCTGGAGCAACGGCTCCGGAGCGAAGGCCGCGTCGTCCATGGGCGCCGAGCCGAAGGCCTGGTGCAGGTCTCCCAGCCGCCCGCCCAGCTCCTCCATCTCGCTGAGAAAGCGCTCGCCCAGGGGGCGCTCCTGGCGCAGCCGGTCCAACGTGTACTTCCACCCATCCACCGCGTCGGGGACGAAGCGATGTGCCAGCGCGAGCGTGGCGCTGGCGGCGCCCTCCAATCGCAGCGCCCCCAGCAGCGCGGGCGTGGCCCGGAACGTCGTCCGCGTGGCGAGGAAGCGCCCGACCTCGTGCTCCGGGTTCACCCCCGCCTCCAGCTTGCGGATGACCTTCACGATGACCTTCTCACCCAGCACGATGGAGGTGTTGCTCTGCTCCACCATCAGCCGGCGCACCGAGAGCGGGGAGGGGAGGCCCAGCAGGCCCTCCGGCCCTCCAATCCATTCTCCCACCACGCGGCCCGACGCGGAGGGGAGCTGGGCGCCGTCGCGGATGAGGTCGAACAGGGCGCGCAGACAGCCATCATCCTCCAGCGCGTCCTTGACGCCTTCCGCCGAGGGCTTCACCGGCAGGAGGTAGCGCTCGGGTTGGCCCAGCTCGTAGACGACCTCCACCACGGCGAGCGACAGGCTGCACGGCGTGGCGTCCAGGTTCGCGTGGTCCACCACGCTGACCTGCTTGATGGGCCAGGCCTTGCCGGCGAACCAACGCTGGCTCTTGAGGTACTCCGGCAGCTTCGTCAGGTCCAAGGTCGTCATGCGCGGCTTCCTCCTCCCGGCAGCGGCTGGTCCAGCCGAAACCACAAGAACATGTAGGGGCCCATCGACAGCTGGTAGGGCAGCTCGCTGATCCGCGGGAAGGGCGTTTCGCCAATCATCTCCACGGGCACCTTGCCTTCCCAGTCCCGCAGGTCCATCACGGCGGGCTGCGCGAAGCGCGACAGGTTGCACACCACCAGCACCGTCTGGCCTTCCCACTCCCGCACGAAGGCCATCACCTTGCGGTTCTCCATGGGCAAGAAGCGCAGCGTCCCCAGGGAGAACACGGGGTAGCGCTGGCGGATGCGAATCATCCGCTTCACCCAGTGCAGGAGGCTGGACTTCACCCGCTCCTGCGCCTCCACGTTGATGGACTGGTAGCCATAGACGGGGTCCGCGATGACGGGCGCGTACAGGCGCGCGTAGTCCGCCCGGCTGAAGCCCGCGTTGCGGTCTCCCGTCCACTGCATGGGCGTGCGCACGCCGTTGCGGTCGCCCAGGTAGATGTTGTCCCCCATGCCAATCTCATCGCCGTAGTAGAGGACCGGCGTGCCGGGCAGGGTGAACAGCAGGCTGTGCATCAGCTCGATGCGCCGGCGCCCGTTGTCCATCAGCGGCGCGAGCCTGCGGCGGATGCCCAGGTTGATGCGCATCCGAGGGTCCGTGGCGTACTCCCGGTACATGTAGTCCCGGTCCTCGTCCGTCACCATCTCCAGCGTCAGCTCGTCGTGGTTGCGCAGGAAGAGGGCCCACTGACACGACTCCGGGATGTCCGGCGTCTGCTGCATGATTTCGACGATGGGCGTGCGGTCCTCGCGGCGGATGGCCATGAACAGTCGCGGCATCACCGGGAAGTGGAAGCCCATGTTGAACTCGTCGCCGTCGCCGAAATAGACGCGCACGTCGGCGGGCCACTGGTTGGCCTCCGCGAGCAGCATCTTCCCGGGGTACTCGGCGTCGATGGTCTTCCGCAGGCGCTTGAGGAAGGCGTGCGTCTCCGGAAGGTTCTCGCAGTTGGTGCCCTCGCGCTCGAACAGGTAGGGCACCGCGTCGCAGCGGAAGCCGTCCACGCCCATGTTGAGCCAGAAGCGCATCGCGTCCAGCATCGCTTCCTGAACTTGAGGGTTGTCGTAGTTCAGGTCCGGCTGGTGGCTGAAGAAGCGGTGCCAGAAGTACTGCTTGGCCACCGGATCCCACGTCCAGTTGGAGCGCTCGGTGTCCGTGAAGATGATGCGCGCGCCCTTGTACTTCTCGTCCGTGTCGCTCCAGACGTACCAGTCGCGCTTGGGGCTCTTCGGGTCGCTGCGCGCCTCCTGGAACCAGGGGTGCTGGTCGCTGGTGTGGTTGACCACCAGCTCGGTGATGATGCGGATGCCGCGCTTGTGCGCCTCCTCCACCATCCGCTGGAAGTCGGCGAGCGTGCCGTAGTCCGGGTGGACGCCGTAGTAGTCCGCGATGTCGTAGCCGTCATCGCGCAGCGGAGAAGGGTAGTGGGGGAGGATCCACAGGCAGTCGATGCCCAGGTCCTGGAGGTACGGGAGCTTCTCGATGAGGCCCGGGATGTCGCCATGCCCGTCGCCGTTGGAGTCGTGGAATGCTCGGAGGTGCAGCTCGTAGATGAGGGCCTTCTTGTACCAGAGGGGATCCAGGTCCATACGCCTCTCGGGTTGTCACTCGTAGTAGTCGAACGCGTGCTCGGTACGGCGGAAGCGGTAGACGGCCCAGACGGCCGCGGGCTGTTCGGGCGTCAGGCGCACCTGCACGTCCGAGCCTTGCCACAGGGAGCGCTGATCCGTCATCAGCTCGTGCACCTGATAGGTCTCGTCCGCGTTCGCGCCAAGCCATTCCAGCGGAAGTCGCAACAGCGCCTCCTGCGGCGCGTATGGATCCAGACTCACCGCGACCAGCACGGTGCTGGTGCCGTCCGGGGTGCGCTTTCCGTAGAAGAGGACCCGCTCGTTGTCGGACTCGAAGAAGCGCAAGCTGTCGTAGGTGTGCAGCGCTGGCTGCGTCAGGCGCGCGTGGTTGAGCCGCGCGATCCAGTCCCGGATGTTGCCCGGCCGGTCCGCGTCCCACGCGACGAGCTGGTACTTCTCCGAGTCCAGGTACTCCTCCTTGCCAGGCAGCGGGCGGCCCTCGCACAGCTCGAAGCCGCAATACATCCCGTAGACCGAGGAGAGCGTCGCGGCAAGCGCCGCGCGCAGCCGGAACGCGCCGGGCCCCGCGTTCTGCAACAGCTCCGGAAGGATGTCCGGCGTGTTGGGCCAGAGGTTGCCGCGGAAGTAGTCGGACACGGGCGGCTGGGTGATTTCCTCCAGATACTCCTGGAGCTCGCCCTTGAAGTTGCGCCACGTGAAGTACGTGTACGACTGGGTGAAGCCCACCTTCGCCAGGGCCTTCATCACCTTGGGCCGGGTGAAGGCCTCGGAGAGGAAGAGCACATCGGGGTGGCGCTCCTGCACGCGGCGGATGAGCCACTCCCAGAACTGGATGGGCTTGGTGTGCGGATTGTCCACGCGGAAGGTCCGCACGCCCTGCTGCACCCAGTGCAGTACGACGGACTCCAGCTCCGTCCAGAGCGACTCGCGCGCGGGGCCCATCCAGTCGAAGTTGACGATGTCCTCGTAGCGCTTGGGCGGGTTCTCCGCCGTCTTGATGGTGCCGTCCGGACGGCGCTGGAACCACTCCGGATGCTCCTTCACATAAGGGTGGTCCGGAGAGCACTGGTACGCGAGGTCCAACGCCACCTCGATGCCGTACGACTGCGCGGCCTGCACGAAGTGACGGAAGTCCGCCAGCGTGCCCAGGCTCGGGTGCACCGCCTTGTGGCCCCCCTCCGCCGCGCCGATGGCCCACGGACTGCCCACGTCCTCCGGGCCCGCCTTGAGGCTGTTGTTCTTCCCCTTGCGCGCGGTGCGGCCAATGGGGTGGATGGGCGGCAGGTAGATGACGTCGAAGCCCAGGCCCTGGATGTACGGCAGCCAGGCCTCCGAATCCTGGAACGTCCCGTGCGTGCGCCCATCGCGCTTTGCCGAGCGGGGGAAGAACTCGTACCAGGCCCCGAAGCGCGCCTTGAGCCGGTCCGCGAACACCTCCAGCTCCGGCTCGTGCCGCCGCGCCAGCGCGCGGTCGGGATACGTGGACGCCACCGTGGCCAGCTCCGGCGCCAGCGCCACGGCCACCAGGTCCGGTGTCGGGGGCTGACGCATCCGCACCGCGGCCTCGGTGAGCACCCGCGCGTCGGCCGCGTCCACCGGGCGCGCTCGGGCCGCCGCGCCTTCCAGCATGGCCGCGCCCTCCAACAGCTCGCTGCGCACGTCCCGGCCCGCGTCGACCTTGCGCTTCAGCTCCGACGTCCAGGTCCGGAAGAGATCCGGCCAGGCTTCAATCGTGTACTGGTAGCGGCCATTGCGAGCCAGGGGGAACTCCGCCTCCCAGGCGTCGTTGCCGAGCGGGCGCATGGGGACCTCGCGCCAGTCGGTCTGCTGTTCCTGGGGAGAGGCCTGTCGCCAGCGGACGACGGCGACGAGGACGTCATGGCCCTCCTTGAAGATGTCGGCGCGGACGGTGAGGCTCTCCCCGGCGACACGCTTGACGGCGTGGCGGCCGCCGTCGAGCTGGGGCTTGACTCCCTCGATGAACACGCTCCCGATTCGATCTTTCATATCGGCTCGCGGCCCTTATAGGTCTGAGGTGGGGTGAAGCTGGGCGGCGTGTCGCGGGGTGCGTTGATGAAGGACGACTGGCGCGTCGGCCGCGTTGGCTCGTGAACGTTAGGGACGGGGTCTGGGGACGCCCACCCGTTGGCTTCAAAGGGGCTGGCTGCCCGGCTGCCCATACATGAAGCTGGGATCCGCACCTCGGGTTGCGGTATCCGGGAAATACATGGCGCTTCCTCCACCCTCCGCTCAGCGGGCGAGCGACCCCGCCGCCGACAGGGCCCTGCTCCAGCAGGTCGCCCTGGGCAGCGGCGTGGCCATGCGGGAGGTCTACGCGCGCTGCGGAGCCCGGGCCTTTGCGGTGATGCTGCGGCTGTTGCCTTCCCGAGCGGACGCGGAGGAGGTGCTCCAGGAGGCCTTCCTCGAGGTCTGGCGGCGCGCCCGTGACTTCGACCCGGACCGCGGCGGGCTGGAGACCTGGGTGGCGACCATCGCTCGCACGCGCGCCATCGACCGGCTGCGCTCCATGGGCACCGCCGCTCGAGTCGCCGAGGGCTCCGCCCATGAGCCGCCTCCGATGAGCGCGACGCCTCCCGCTCCGGACGACGCGACGTCACAGGGCCAGGACCGCGTGCGGGTGCGCAGGGCGATGATGACGCTGCCTCCCGAGCAGCGCGAAGTGGTGGACCTGGCCTACTTCGAGGGCCTGTCGCAGCGGGAGATCTCCGAGCGCACCGGAGACCCCCTGGGCACGGTGAAGACCCGGGCGCGGCTGGCCCTGGAGAAGCTCGCGGACCTGCTCCGGGACGAGCGCGGCCCGGCGGACTGAGGAGCGGCTGGCTCTCGTTAAGGGAGTCTTAAGGTCCTCGGTATACCGTGGGCGTTCATTCATCCATTCATGACGGCACCGTGGTGACCGGGTGGGAGGAGGCGAGCGGGACATGGGGGAGCGAATCCTGCTGGTGGAGGACGACGCTCGGCTCGGCGCGCAGATTGTCGAGCAGCTGAGGGGCGCGGGCTTCGAGCCGCTGTGGTGGACGGAAGGCCGCGCGCTGCTGCCCGGGGAGCTTCCCGACGTGGGCCTGGTGGTGCTGGACCTGATGCTGCCGGGGACGTACGGCCTGGACATGCTCAAGGCGCTCCGGAGCTTCTCGGAGGTGCCGGTGCTCATCCTGAGCGCGCGCAACGACACGCTGGACAAGGTGCGTGCGCTGAAGCTCGGCGCGGATGACTACCTGACGAAGCCCTTCTGGCCGGAGGAGCTCATCGAGCGGGTGCGCGCGCGGCTGCGCCGGCCGGTGCTCCAGAAGGCGGACGCGGTGCTGGAGTTGGGGCTGTTGCGCGTCGACTTCCAGGCGCGGGAGGTCCGCGTGGAGGGGCGGGTGGTGGAGTTGACGCGGGTGGAGTTCGAGGTGCTCGCGGCGTTGGCCCGCAGGCCTCGCGAGGCGGTGACGCGGCAGTGGCTGGTGGAGCACGTGTTGGATCCGGAGCGCGAGGGGACGGAGCGGACGCTGGACGTGCACGTCTCGCGGCTGCGGCGAAAGCTGGCGCCGGCGCAGTGTGTGGAGACGGTGTGGGGCGTGGGTTATCGACTGGTCGCGGGAGACGGTTCGTGAAGCTCCGCCTGCGCCTGGCGCTCACGGCGATGGCGGCGGTGCTGCCTGTCGTGGTGGCGATGGCGTACTTCCAGCAATCGCTCCGGGAACGCTCGCAGGAGGAAGTGCTCGAAGCCTCCACGCTGGCGCAGATGCAGGTGGAACGCACGCGCTGCGAGGCCTCGCCCGAGACGTGGCGACCTCGCCCGTTCGAGCGACCCGCGCCGCCCGGGCGTCCTCCGCCGGATGGTCTGGGGTCTCGAGGTGGAGCTGACAACGGACGACCACCACCGCCTCCGAGGAGGGCTGGGGACGATGATGCGCTGCCACCGCGCGGGGAACCACTGGGTGCATTGGCGAGGGATGAGGCACTCCCGTCTCGTGGGGACCCGATGCCGAGAGCGACGGTGCTCGGTGAGGCACGTCCACTCGACGAGGATCCTCCCCCGACAAGGCCCCCAGGCCGACCGCCGCGTCCAAGCGGCAGCGACGCCTTCGATGGACCGCCGCCTCGTCCGGGAGGAAGCGCCGCCTTCGATGGGCCACCGCCTCGCCAGGGAGGAAGCGACGCATTCGATGGACCACCGCCTCGTCCGGGAGGAAGCGACGCCTTCGATGGGCCACCGCCTCGTCCGGGAGGAAGCGACGCCTTCGATGGGCCACCACCGCCTGGAAGGGAAGGGCGGGCCCCTCCTCGGGTGCTCTATTTTCCCTATGACGCCCAGCTCACTTCCCGGAACCCTCGGGCGCCCGTGCTGACAGCGGAGGTTCGTGAGGACGCGCTCGAAGGGGCGACGGTCGCCTGGCGCTCGGAGCTGGATGGGCGGCGGGTCCTCGACCTGCTGGTGCGCATGTCCTGGGACGAAGGTCCGTGCGCCTTTGTCCTCGCCCGTCGTGTGGAGCCTCCGGGGCCTTCGCCGTTCTTCCTCCCACCGCTCAAGGACTGGAGCCTGCTTGTGTCCATCGTCGTCGCGGCGGTGGTGCTGGCCCTGGGCCCGGTGGTGCGCCGCATCCGCATGCTCACCGAGGACGTGCGTGCGTCCGCGCGCAGCGGCTACGAGCAGCCCGTGTCCGTGCGCGGCCATGATGAGATCGCCGACCTCGCCCGGGCCTTCCAGGAGGCTCGCGCGGAGATCCAGGCGCGGATGGCGCACCAGGAAGCACGCGAGCAAGGCCTGCGGGACTTCCTCGCCAACACGACCCATGACGTGATGACGCCGCTCACCGTGCTCCAGGGCAACCTGTCCGCGATGCAGCAGCGCCTCTCCCGAGGCGAGCCCGTGTACGCGGCCGAGGTGTCCTCCGCCATGAGCGAGGCGCACTACATGGCCTCGCTGGTCCACAACCTCACCGCGGCGACGCGATTGGAGGCTGGCGCGCCGCACGTCCAGCGCGCGCCCGTGGACCTCAACGACGTGATTGCTCGAGTCCTCGGTCGCCATCAGCCCATCGCCCGGCAACAGCGCATCTCCCTGGAGAGCGGCGTCCCCGCGACGCCCGTTCGAGTGCTCGGTGACGTGACGCTCATCGAGCAGGCCGTCAGCAACGTCGTGGGCAACGGCGTGCGCTACGGCCGCGAGGAGGGGCACGTGGCTGTCGTGCTGGAGAGCACCCGTGAGGGGCGCTTCGTGCTCCGCGTCATCGACGACGGGCCCGGCATCTCCGAAGAGGAGCGAGCGCGAATCCTCGAGCGAGGCGTCCGAGGAACCGTCGCGCGCACACGGGCCCCGGAAGGACAGGGGCTGGGCCTGCACATCGCCCACCACGTCGCGCAGGTCCACGGCTGGGCCCTGACGTTGAACCCGTCCGAGTATGGCGGGCTCGAGGTGTGCTTCTTGGGGGAGATGCTGGCTCCTGACAAGGACTCGGCGCCGCGCGCTCCGCACGCCTGAGGGGACGCGGCGTCAGGAGCTGAGCAGGTCGTCACTGTCGCTGCGGACGTACCAGCGCTTGTCGCGAAGCCGCTTCAGGTAGTCGGTGAGGTAATCCTCCAACGAGGGTGCCTTCGCCTCATCGAGGGGCCCCGCGTATTCGGACCAGCGCAGCACCTGTCCACGCCGACCGGCCGGGCCCGGGGTGAGGTCCACGCAGAGCGCCTCGCCGTGGTCGTTCTTCGCGAACGGAATCCAACCCGCGCTCCACCACGTCCGGGTGAGCTCCTTCTGGCCCTTGGTGAGATCCAAGGGCTTGGACTTCGCGAACGCTCCGCTCTCACGGTGGGTCTCCAACTGTGTCCAGAGGTCGGTGATCTCCTTCACGCTCAGCACCTGATACGTGAAGAAGGACAGGCCCTGCTTCTTGTCCGGTGCGCCCCCGCCGAAGCGGAGCAGGAACGCCTGGAGGTCCGCGGGCAGCTCCGCCCCCACGCTCTTCTCCAGCGCGTCCACCTGCTGCTGGGACGCGGATTTCGTGCGGGCGAAGCGCTGCGCATAGGGCGCGTGGTGCTCCTCGTACCAGGCTCCCAGTTGGTTCGAGAGCGCCTCCACGCGCTCGGCGGCGGTGCCCACCCTCGACGGCTCGGGAGCCGTCACCGGGGCAGTCGCGGTTGCCTCGGGATCATCCGGCTCCTCGTCGCCGTACAGTTCGATGCGTCCGGTCTCAAGTCCCTCCAGGTAGTGCTCGAAGAATGCGTCCATGGACGGGGCATAGGGGCTCAGGGGGCCGCCGCGAATCTCCCAGCCGATGACCTGTCCACGCTTTCCTTCCGGGCCGGGGTCCAGGTCCACGCACTTGAGGTTGCCCCCACCGTCCTGCGCGAAAGGCACCCAGCCGGGGTGCCACCAGGTCCACTTCACGTCCTTCTGGGACTTGGACAGTTCATGGGGCTCGGCCTTCTTGAAGGTGCCTTTCTCCACCAGCTTCCGAAGCCCCTTCCAGGTGCTCAGAATCTGGTCGACGGGAAGCACTTCGTACTCGGAGACGGACAGTCCGGGCGTTCCCGCCGGGGCACCGCCTCCGAAGCGGAGGAGGAACGCGCGGAAGTCCAGGGGCAGCGGGGTCCCAATCGCCTTCTCCAGGGCAACGACGCGTGCCTCGGTCGAGGGGCGCGTACTCGCGAGTTGCTCGGCGTAGGTCGGGTTGCGTCTGGCGGCCCACGCGCCAATGCGCTTCCAGACGCTCTCCGCGCGAAGCGAAGCCGCCTGCTCCAGCGTGGGGCTTCCCGCGGCGAGCAGGCGCTTCTCCACCCGCGTATTCCCACGGCCGTTCGCGGTATCGATGGGGTAGTAGCCCCCCGCGTTCGCGGCCTTCGGGTCCGCCCCTGCTTCGAGCAGCAGCGTGGTGAACTTCACGTCCTCGAGGCTGGCCGCATAATGGAGGGCGTACCAGCCGCGCGCGTTGGGCTGGTTCGGCTTCGCTCCCGCGCGGAGCAGCGCGCCCAGCACCACCAGGGATGGATCTCCGAAGATCTCATCCAGATCGAGCGCCATCGTCAGCGCCGTGTTGCCATCGCTATCCGTCGTCCTGACTTTGACGTCGACGCCCTTGGAGATGAGCCGCTCGGCCACCGGGACGTTCCCGTAGCGGACGGCCTGCATCAGCACCGACCTGCCGTTGGCGTCGACCGCGTTCACCTGGGCGCCGTGCTCCAGCAGCAGCTCGAACAGCTCGGGTTGCTCCTTGTAGTCGACGGATAACATCAGCGGCGTCTCGCCACGACCGTTGGGAATATTCGGGTTCGCGCCCGCGCGCAGCAGCGTCTTCAGGACCTCCGCGGAGGGCTCCTCGTTGGTCTCCTGGTTGAGCAGGTCGGTGAGCACCGTGGAGCGGGCCTCGTCCTTCCACTGGTGGTTGACGTCGGAGCCCCTGGCGATCAGCAGCTTCACCAGCTCCACGCCGTCGTCACCTGTTTGAGCGGTGGCGAAGCCGAGGGGCGTGGCGGAGTCCGAATCCAGCCCCTTCACATCCGCGCCCGCGTCCAGCAGGAGTCGGGCGACGTCGAGGTTTCCCTCTGCGCACGCCGTATGGAGCACGGGATAACCCTCGTCGTCGCTCACGTTGGGGTCGGCCCCATCCGCCAGGTGCCTGGCCACCGCCTTGGCGTTCGACTTCTTGACGGCGGAGAGCAGCGCGGCGTCTGGCTTCGACAGCTTCTTCTTGGGTGACATGGGGGGCGCTCCAGGGCAGTCGTCCTTCTCAACGCTTCCCCGTCGGAAATGTCGCGGTGGAAACGGTCTCAGGAGAAGCGCGCGAGGAACGCCGCGAGCACGGGCCCTCCACGTCGAGCCTCCTCGGGTGAGCCCGGCCCTCCTTCCCGGAGCTGGGCGCGAAGGTCTTCCATCGCGGGCTTCATGGCCTCGAAGGCCTCCATGGCCTGCTCGGCGTTGTCGAAGAACCGGTGGTGGAGGAGCCACCCCGTGACAGAGCAGGTGATGGCGTGGAAGGAGCGGGAGTCGTCCACTTCGTACGTGAGGCGCAGCTGGCCCTCCTGGTCCTCATCCCGAGCGATGGTGCCGCCCTGGGTGCCCATCCAGCCCAGGGACGTGCCGCCGTCATAGGAGGTCCAGGGGGCGCTCGGTTGTGGTGACATCGCTTCTCCTCGGGAGCCTGGGTGGGCACTCCACGCGAACAGTGTTTCACGAAGGCGCGAGCCGGGGCACATCACCCGAGTGGCCGAGGTGGCGCTTCGCGGGTGCATCGGTGCCCGGTCGGAAGTCCCATCGCTGGCCATCGCAACCCATGCGCGGGTTGCGCGTCCCCCCGCGCCGGCCCACGTTTTCCATAGGTTCCCCTGGCTGACGCAGTGCCGCCGGAGGGGGCGGGTCTCGCGTTCAGTCCGTCACGAGCGTGAGGCCCCTGGTCGAGTCGAGACGAGGGGGCCCGCGTCATGCCAGTCGAACCGTCCAATCCATCGCGCTCGCCATCGCCCATTCGGTCGCCCGAAAAGCGAGACCGTCAGTGGCGCATGCAGGGGCCGGCATGGCGCCGAGCACTCGCCATCCTCTCCGCCATCCTCATCGCGGTGGCCGCGGAGCTGTACCTGAGCGTGCTGGTGGGAAGGCGGCTGTCGATGCTGCTCGTCCTCGCGCTCGTGTGTCTGGTCGGTGGCGTGCTCGTGTTCGGCTATCTCCTCCTCACGGAGCGCGGCGCCTGGGAGATGTCGACCCGGAAGGCGCCCTGGAGGTGGCGGCGCGAGGACGGAATGCGGCCCGAGGAACGCGCTCTCGAATCGTCGTCACCCGACGGCGTGGCCGAGGCACGGGCGGAGCAGGTCGCTTCCTCCTCGGAGGAGGACCCACGCTTCTCCACCCAGGATGGGGGCGAGACGTCCTCGACGGCCACTGGCGCGGGCTTCGTGGACACGCCAGGTCCCCGGAAGCGCGCGCTCATCCTGATTGGCGGGGGACTGCGCGCGGCATGGCAGGCGGGGGCGATTCGAGCGCTGGAGGACGCTGACCTCGGCTTTCATTTCGCGGATGCGACGTCGGCGGGGTCCCTCAATCTGGCGATGCTGTTGTCCGGAGCGTCGCCCGGGGAGGCGTGCGCGCGGTGGAGGACGCTGTCCGTGGAAGACTTCCTCGCCCATGCGGTGCCAAGGAAGACGCTGGACGTGCTTCATGTCGAGCCGCTCGGAGACCCGGAGAAGGTGCTCCGGCGAGTCTTCCCCCATCTGGGAATCGACCTTGGAGCCATCCGCGCCAGCTCCCTCGTGGAAGGCACCTTCCATGTCTGCGACTTCGAGCGGAAGACGGACGTGGCCATTCCCCATCGGGACCTGGACCGGGAGCTGCTGCTGGCGGCCATCTCTCCCCCCATCCTCATGCCACCGGTGGAGCGGGACGGCACGCTCTACACGGATGCCTTGTGGACTCAGGACACCCACCTGCTCGATGCCGTCCGCCGGGGCGCGAACGAACTCTGGGTGCTGTGGTGCCTGGGCAACACGCCCGTCTATGACGATGGCCTCTACGAGCAATACGCCTACCTGGTGGAGATGAGCACCAACGGCGCGCTGTTCGCGCAGCTTCGCGTCATCCAGGACCTCAACGAGCGCATCGACGCAGGGGAGGTCGTGCCCGGCCACCAGCGTCCCATCGCCGTCCACCTCATCAAGCCCGAGCGTCCGCTCGCGCTCGACCCGGACCTCTACGCGGGTCGCGCCACGGCGGCGACCCTCATCGACATGGGCTACTCGGACACGTGGCGCTACCTCGACGTGTGCGGTGCGCAGGGGCTGCCGCTCACGCCTGAGATGACCCGGACCACGGAGCCCTCACCCGACCTCACCTTCGTGGAGTCCCTCACCGGCCTCTTCTCGATGGGCGTCACCGACCCCACGCAAGGGGCCCTGCATCCAGGCGCCCAGCCGATGACCATCCACTGCACCATCAGCGTCGGTGACCTGGATGCCTTTGTCAGTGATGTGAAGTGCTCGGCGCGACTGGTGGCGCGGTTGAGCTTCGCGCCGTTCGGCGAGGACCTGCCGGTGCGACGAGGAAGCTTCAACATCTTCCGCCCCTCGGACGCTCCCAGTTCGAGGGTGATGACGTATGGGCTGCGCTTCCCGCATCAAGGGCGCGACTACTTCCTGGAGGGGACGAAGGTCGTCGATGATCGACGGGGCGGGGACGCGTGGAAGGGCTCGACGCGGCTGCACTGCCAGCTCCACGCGGGGATGAACGCCCAGGGGCCCGTGGTGGGAGCCGGAGTCCTGACGCTCGGGGTGGGGCAGCTCCTGTCGCTCATCTCCAGCATGCAGCCCGCTCGGCGCGAGGGCGCGGGGACCACGGCCATGGATCGCTTCGGTCGGTTCTTCCTGGGGCCGCTGTGGGAACGGTACGCACCGCGGGCCCAGTGGGGCAGCACCCGTGAGGTCGTGCTGGAGGCCCACGGGCCAGAGGAGCCACGGGCCCAGGCGTGAGTCAGAGGACATCTTCGACCCAGGTGGGGAAGGGTGCCCGGGAGAAGACACCCGATGGCGGCTTGCGCCATCCGAGGAACAGTGCGGAGCGGCGCGGTTTGTGTGGCGACCGCCAACGGCCTAACCTGCCATGTCCATGAAGGCGATCCTCGTCTCCCTCTTCCTGTTGGGCTCCACTCCCGAAGCCTCCACGCCGGCGCTCCCGCCGGAAGCGCTCGCGGCGCCGCCCATCTCCGACGACTCTCCGACAGCCTGGGCCTGCACCGTCGACACGCTCCGCGAGGGCAAGGAGTGCGTCTTCGAATCGGACGCCGCCGCCAGCGCGTCCGGTGCCGAACAGGCCACCGCGAACCGCAAGCTGCTCAAGGACATCTCCCGCGCCCTGTGCACGGAGGCGGTGGGCAATGCCCGTGAGGGTCGCACCGACGCGACGCTCATCGCGCTCTGTGAGCGCCGCTACGTCGCCGCCGCGGACCAGTGCGGGCTCGCGGGAGGCACGCCCATCGTGGACGCCAAGGGCCGTTTCGCTCCTGGGGCCCGGACCTGCTACCGCGGACTCTCCAGCGTCCTGCAGGAAGTCCAGCTCATGGCCACGGTGGCCGCGCCGTGCTGCGAGTGCGCCGCGCGTCGAGGGTGCCCCGGCACGGGAGACCGGTGCTACGCGGACGTGTCCCAGCAGCAGACCTCGCCCGCGACGCTCGCGTGCCTGAGTGAGCGCTGCGAGGACGTGTGCTCCGTCGTGCTGCCCGCGCCGACCGGCGCTTCTTCCGCCTCGCCCACCGCCCGTGAGCAGCAGCGCTCCTCGCGCTCGGGCTCCGCCTCGCTCTAGGAGTCAGCTCCATGCGCCACCATCCCTGGACTCTTCCGACCTGGGCCCTGTTGGGCTCGCTCGCCGCCGGTTGCGGGGCATCCCACTCCCACGTCACGTGGGCGGACTCCCAGCCTCGCGAGGACGCCCCGCTCACCCCGAAGGCCGCGGAGGCGCCGCCGCCCAGCGCGTCCGCCGACCCCAAGGCCTTCGCCGCGCGCTACCCCAATCCGGCGCTGTGTGAAGCCGCCGCGCGCAGGCTCCAGGCGGAGTCGCGGGACGAAGGCTGGGCGGGTCTCAAGGCCTGCATCGAGCTGACGCCCTTCACCCAGATTCGCGCGCTGTTGAGCGGCGCCTGGTCGGAGGACCTGCGCGTGCGTCCCGAGGCCGCCTCGCTCATCGCCCGGGTCGTGGCCCAGCGCGGAGGCAGCGTGTCCGGCGAGCTCCAGTACCTCCAGGAGCGGAAGATCCCCATCTTCTCGCTCGCGTCCGCGGTCGAGCGTCCCGACACGTACAAGGGTCGCTACGTGTTGCTGCGCGCCCGCGTGGCGGACCAGCGCTCCGAAGGGGAGAAGCCCACCGTGTGGCTCGTGGAGCACACGCTGGCCTCGGTGGAGACGAATGCGCCGGTGGGTTATGGCGAGAGCTACGACACCACCACCACGACGTCGGGAGACCTGGGCGGGCAGACGCAGCTCACCGGGCCGGGCCGGCTGGGCGGCAGCGTGAGCACGCGGGAGCGCGGCAACAGCTCCACGACGCGCAAGCACTACGACAACATCTCCGACGAGACGGGCCAGGAGGCCCTGGGGCGGCTGCAGGGCGCGGATCCATTCCTGGAGGCCCGCCGCGACTACGTGTTCCTGGCGCGGTTCGACGGTGTGCGGCTCACCTCGGGAGGCACCGATGACGATGCCGAGGCGCCCCGCATCCCGGTGCTGACCATCGTCAGCTACCATTCGCCCCAGCCGCTCGTCGTCTACTGAGCCGCTGGCGCTTCGAGCGCGGATAAAAAACGAGGCGCCGGGAACATGTCCCGACGCCTCGCCTGGGGAGCTGGCCCCGCGCCAACCCCACCTGATTCGAAAACCCTCGGAGAAAATCTGGGCCTTCAGGCGGGAGACCTCCGCCCCCGGGGATCGGCCACGCTGCACGTGGATTTTTCCTTCCCACGTGAGGGCCGTGCCCGGAGTCCCTGTGGGCAGGGGTAGGCGCGGGAGTGTTCGCGGGGCCTACTGGGGCTGGGCGCCACTCACGACGAAGGCCTGGGTGCTGTCGCGGCCGGAGGCGAGCTGCACCGTCACCGGGTCACCGGGCGTGGTGGAGATGCTCACGCTCGCCGGGGACTCCACGTCCACCTGGAACGTGCCCGGGATGAGGAACTTGAAGGTGGCCTCGAAGGTGCCGTCCGCGTTTTCATCGGTCAGCGGAAGCGTCTCGCGGCTGCCCGCGTCGTTGATGAGCACCGCGTGGAAGTCCGCGAGCGTCACCGCGGTTCCTTCCACCGTGGGGAGCACCACGCCGGCGCCGAGCTTCACCTCGACGGTGATGCTCGCGGACGCCGTCACCTCGGCCGCCTTGATGACGGGGCTCATCACCCAGCGGCCGGAGTTGCCCGCCTCCTTGCCAAAGCTCTGCGCCACGTCGAAGTCGACCAGGAGGATCTTCTGCTCGCCCTCGATGGTCAGCTTCTCGTCGAACTTCACCTTCAGCCCCGACGAGCCGTAGCTCGGCATGTGGAGCTGGCCGGCGACGACGGCGCCCTCGGGAAGTCCCGCGTAGTTGTTGGAGGTGGCGAAGATGGACGTGGAGCCATCCGCGTTCTTCGTCTCCAGGTAGCCGCCGGTGATGACGAAGCGAAGCTGGGAGTAGTCCCCGTCGGGAACGACGGCCTCGGAGACGAGCTCGGAGGTCGAGTTGGCCAGGTCCAACAGGCTGACGGTGACGGGCTCGTCGCGCAGGACGACGCGGCCGCCTTCCTCGTCGCCACCCTGGAGATAGATCTGCGAGATGGTGACCACCGCGGTCTCCACGCCGTCGCCGGGGGCATCGGTCAGCAGGATGGAGACTTTTCCGTCTCCGCTACCACAGCCCATCAGTGGCAATAGCAATGCGATGGCGAACCCCGCGACGAGGTTCGCACGGCGAGCATGAGTCAACATGGGGGGCTTGCTCCGGCAGGGGGCCGTGAAGACAACGGGCCGTTTCGACCGAAAATGACTCACGCCGGAGCCCATCGGCCACACGCGGAATTTCAGCCTTGGCTGCCCGCAGGGGCTGTAGGTGGAGAATTCCGGGATGTCCTGGGCAGGCGAGTCCTGAGGCTCACCCACCGTGGAGCCAGGGCTCACGGTGGGCGAGAGTCGCCCGTCGACTCAGGGGCCGCCCGATTCGAGCCCGTGCTTGCGGAGCAGCTTGCGCAGATAGACGCGATCAATCCCCGCCTCGCGCGCGGCGCGCGACACGTTGCCCTCGCAGCGCTCGACGAGGTTGCGCAGGTAGTCGCGCTCGAAGCCCTCGATGAGTCGCTCCTTGGCTTCCTTGAACGGCAGGTCGAGCGCCAACGACTGGGTCGACTCGGAGTCGTCCTCCGGAGGTGGCACGGGCGCGGGCACGTCCGGAATGTCCGGCAGGGCCTCTTCACCCAGGCTCACCACGCGGTCCACCACGTTGCGCAGCTCGCGCACGTTGCCGGGCCACGGGTACTGCGTCAGCAGCGCGCGGGTGACGTCCGACAGCGCGCTGGGAGGCTTGCCCAGTCGCGCCAGCACGGTGTCGATGAGGAGCGGGATGTCGTCGGGCCGCTCGCGCAGGGGTGGCAGGACGACGCGCAGCACCGCGAGCCGGTGGAACAAGTCGCCGCGAAAGCGGCCCTGCTTCACCGCGCCCTCCAGGTCCTGATGCGTGGCGGCCACGACGCGCACGTGGAAGGTGCGGTAGTCATTGGCGCCCACGCGCTTCACCTGTCGGCGCTCCAGCACGCGCAGGAGGCGAGGCTGGACTTCCAGCGGAAGCTCTCCGACTTCGTCCAGGAAGAGGGTGCCGCCGTGGGCCCGCTCGAAGGCGCCGGCGCGATCACCGTGCGCCCCCGTGAAGGCTCCCTTCACATGGCCAAACAGTTCGCTTTCGAGCAGCTGCGGTGGAATCCCCGCCAGGTCGGCGATGACGAAGGGGCCCTTGCTGCGCATTCCATGTGTGTGGATGGCCTCCGCGCACAGCTCCTTGCCCGTGCCCGTTTCACCCTGGATGAGCACGTCCGACTCGCCCTGGGCCAGCCGCTCCAGCAGCGTGAAGACCTCCCGCATGCGTCGGCTGTTGCCCACCAGCCCCCCGAAGCTGCTGCGGGAGGAGAGGGGGAGGGCTCTCGTCTTCTCTCCCTCCGGAACCAGCTTCAGCTCGGTGGTACCCAGGGTCAGAGTTGCCCCTGGACGAACCTCCAACTCGGAGAAGCGCATGCCCTCGCAGAAGGAGCCGTTGCGTGATCCAGGGTCCACCGCGCGCACGCCGTCCTCACGGACCTCCAGGACGAGGTGCTGTCTGGACACGGAGCGATCCGGCAGGACGATGTCCGACGTCGCTTCAGAGCCCACGCGATAGCGCCCGGGCGCCAGCGGGTACGTCTTTCCTGCGTCCGGCCCCGACAGCACCGCCAGTTTCACCCGGAAGCGGGGGCTCCTGAGTGCCGGTAGGGCATCGGTTCGAACCAGCGCGTCATCCCCGTCCTCGTCTCCCAGACTTGCCACGGTGCACAACATAGCACGGGGAGACCCAGGAAGTTCGGGCTCCCAGGATTCTGCGGTAGGTTCCGGATTGATATGGCCTTGCAGCCCGGCGACAGGTTCGGCCGATACGAGCTGGTGTCATGGCTTGGTCGGGGGGGAATGGCGGAGACGTGGCGGGCCCGGTGGATGGGCGACGCTGGCGTCACCAAGTCCGTCCTCATCAAGAAAGTGCTTCCGGAGTTCGTGGCGGACGACGCCTTCGTGTCGATGTTCATCAACGAGGCGCGCATCTCCGCCACGCTGTCCCATGGCTGCATTGCCCAGGTCTTCGACTTTGGTCGGGTGGAAGGCCAGTACTACCTGGCCATGGAGTTGGTGGATGGGCAGCCGCTCCACCACGTCCTGAAGCGCGCGCTGAAGACGGGCCTGTCGCGGATGCCCATTCCCCTGGCGACGTACATCACGTTGGAGATGTGCCGGGGGTTGCACTACGCGCACACGCGCACGGATGACAAGGGCAAGCCCCTGGGCATCGTCCATCGCGACATCTCTCCGGACAATGTCCTCATCAGCTACGAGGGTCAGGTCAAGATCGTCGACTTCGGCATCGCCAAGGCGCAGCTGGCGCGCAACTTCATGACGGAGCCCGGGGTGGTGAAGGGCAAGTACCTGTATTTCTCTCCCGAGCAGGCGAGGGGATACGAGGTGGACGCCCGCTCCGATGTCTGGTCGACGGGCTTGGTGCTTTACGAGATGTTGGTCGGGCAGCCCCCCGTCAGCGGCACGCAGGCGGCGGTGATGATGCGCATGGCGCATGGGGAGTTTCCCTCGCCACGGGACGTGCGCGGGGACTTGCCTGTCGAACTGGACGAGCTCGTCATGAAGGCGCTGTCGGTGGACCTGTCGGCCCGGTACGAGTCGGCGAATGCGTTCGCGGATGCGCTGGCGGCGTTCCTCTATTCCCACGCTCCGCGGTTCTCGACGATGAACCTGGCGTACCTGGTCCGGGTGCTGTTCCGAGGGGACATGGCGCTGGAGGGGCGGGAGCTGTCCGTTCCGGCCTCGTTCATCGAGGAGCTGACCTTGTGGCGGGCGGGTGGGGCGCCGCCGGAGGTGCCGCCGAAGAAGGAGCGAGGGAAGAAGACCGCGTCGCGGGCCGAGACGGAGATGGACCTGGAAATGAGGTCCGATCAGCAACGGACGACGCGCAGGCTGTTGCCCGCCCTGGGAGTGGGCTCGGCCCATGCCACGGAGGAGACCCCCGAGACCCAGGAGCCAGAGGCGCTCGCCTCTTCCAGCGGAGGCCTTTGGGGTTGGCGGCTGATCCTGGGAATCGCAGCGGTGCTGGTGGGCGGGGCCGTGGTGTTCCATGGGTACAACATCGAGCCCGAGTCGGCTGTGATTCCGAGCTCGAATCCGATGGCTCCGTACCGTCCCCCTGGGGGATATCCCCCGGGCGCGACGAAGGCTGACGTGCTCCACGCAAGAGTCTTGCTCGACAGGGAGGACTTTCCGGGGGCGGCCTCCCTGGCGGAGAAGTGCCTCGCTGTCGTGCCGAATCATCCAGACTGTCTGTGGATCGCGGGGGCCAGCATGGTCCGCCTCAATCAATTGCCCGAGGCCGAGGTGCACTTCAAACGCCTTCTCACGGAGCACCGCGACCATCCTCTTGCTGAGACGGCTCGCGCGCTGATGGCGGAGACGAAGTCCCAGCGGAAAGACGGAACTCCGTCTGCCCCAACATCCCGTCCGTCTTCCGAGAGCACCCGAGTGGCTTCAGTGAATGCCACGCTTGCCGACGAGTGGGTCGAGAAGTTGGGGACTCTCATCAAGCAACAGAAATACCGAGAGGCGCTGGCGGCGGCCGAGCGCTGCATCGCCATCGCGCCCGAGAATCCCGACTGCCATCTGATGATGGGCATCATCCATGCTCGCTCACATAGGTTTGACGAAGGGGCCGCGCACTATCGACGTTTTCTCGAGCTGGCTCCTGCGGATCATTCGTACCGGAAAGGTGTCGAGCAGCAAGTCCGGGACTATGACAGCCGATCCGGTTCCCGATGACCTGATTCCCACCGTCTCCCGTCAGGACATCCGACAACTCCAGTCATGGCCCAGGACCGCAACGCACGCTTCGGTCGGTACGAACTCCTGGCCCTGCTGGGGCGTGGAGGCATGGCCGAGACGTGGCGCGCGAGGCTCGTTGGCGCGGCGGGCGTCACCAAGCCCGTCCTCATCAAGAAGGTCCTCCTCGAGCACGTGAACAACGAGGACTTCATCTCGATGTTCGTCCGCGAGGCCCGCATCTCCTCCACGCTGTCCCACGGCAACATCGCCCAGGTCTTCGAGTTCGGCCGGGTGGACGGCCAGTACTTCCTCGCCATGGAACTGGTGGATGGCCAGCCCCTCCACCGCGTCCAGAAGCGCGCGGCGAAGCTGGGCCTGTCCCAGTTGCCGGTGCCCCTGGCCACGTACATCGCCCTGGAGATGTGCCGGGGGCTGCACTACGCGCACACGCGCACGGACGACAAGGGCGCGCCGCTGAACATCGTCCACCGGGACATCTCCCCCGACAACGTCCTCATCAGCTACGAGGGCCAGGTCAAGATCGTCGACTTCGGCATCGCCAAGGCGCGCATGGCGCGCAGCTTCAAGACCGAGCCCGGCATCGTGAGAGGGAAGTACCTGTACTTCTCCCCGGAGCAGGCGAAGGGGCGCGAGGTGGACGCCCGCTCCGATGTCTGGTCCACCGGCCTCGTGCTGTACGAGATGCTCTGTGGACAGCCGCCCATCACCGGCACGCAGGCCTCGGTGATGCTGCGCATGGCCTATGGCGAGTTCCCCTCCCCACGGCAGGTGCGCGGAGATCTTCCCGTCGCGCTGGATGAGCTGATCATGAAGGCGCTGTCGGTGGAGCTGTCGACCCGCTACGAGTCCGCGAATGCCTTCGCCGACGCGCTGGCTGGCTTCCTGTATTCGGTCTCTCCACCGTTCTCGACCATGGACCTGGCGCAGTTGGTCCGGGTGCTGTTCCAGGAAGACCTCGCAGAAGAGGGCCGCGCGCTGTCCGTGACAAGCGCCTTCCACGAGGAACTCGAGGTCTGGCGCTCCCACGCCGCCAGGGTCCGCCCACCCCCGAAGC
>NZ_VIFM01000320.1 GCF_006636215.1 Myxococcus llanfairpwllgwyngyllgogerychwyrndrobwllllantysiliogogogochensis
GCGGTGGGGGCTGCGGGTTCATGGGAGTCCTCTATAACGCGACCGCTCGCCTACCGCGAAGCGGGGGGAAAACCTTCCCGGAAGAGCCTGCGGGCATTCTCGGTCGTCCGCTGGGCGACCTCGTCGAGGGGCTCCCCTCGGACGCGGGCCATCCCCTCCAGGATGTGGGGCAGGTAGGCCGGCTCGGAGCGGCCCCCCCGGTGCGGCGTGGGCGCCTGGTCCGGGGCGTCCGTCTCCGCCATCAGTCGCTCCAGGGGAATGGCGCGCAGCGCGTCCAGCGGCTTGCGTGCCTCCGCCCACGTCACCGGGCCCGCGAAGGAGAAGTGGCAGCCCTTCTGGAGATAGAAGCGCGCCAGCTCCACGCCGCCGCTGTAGCTGTGCATGAGCAGGCCCGCCTCCGGCATCTGCTCCTGCTTGAGCAGCTCGATGAGCGCGGGATGGAGTCGGTGACAATGCATCAACACGGGGAGCTGGTGCTTGCGCGCGAGCGCCAGGTGCCTCTGGAGCACCGACACCTGTCGCTCCAGCGGCGCGCCGGGAAGGGACGGGCCATCCAGTCCGCACTCGCCCACGGCCACCGCGCCGCCCTTCGACAACAGCGCGTCGAGCAACTCCAGCGCCGCGTCGTCTTCCTCGGGCGTCATCTCCGGCAGGAGCTGGGGGTGGATGCCCAGGCCCACCTGGATGCGGGGCTCGTTCCGGGACAGCTCCAGCAAGGGTTCCCAGTCATGCGTGCCCACGCCGGGGATGAGGATGCCTTGGAGTCCCGCGGCCCAGGCTCGCTCCAGCACGAAGGTTCGGTCCTCATCGAATCGCGTCGCATCGAGATGGCAGTGGGTGTCGATCATTCATCACGCCGTGGGGCATCGCCGTTCAATCAGGAACACGCTTCTGGAACCCACCCCGGGGAACCATCGCGGTCATTTTCCCGAGGCTATACGCCCTCCTCTTTTTTGGAGGGGCAATATGGACAAGCGAGTCGTCGGGGCGCTGTGTTGCGCGCTGTGGGTACTCTCGTCGGGGTGTGCTGACGAGTGCGTCGACCAGTTCGATTGTCGCGCGGACAATGGCCAGCCCGCCGAGGGGCAGGAGTGGGTCTGCACCGCCGACAATGAATGTGAGCAGCGTCCCATTCCCGCTCCTCCCGAGCCGGACGCGGGAGAGCCTGACGCGGGAGAGCCTGACGCGGGTGTCCCGGATGCGGGAGAGCCTGACGCGGGTGTGCCGGATGCGGGCCCGGCGGATGGTGGAGGCCAGGGCACGGCGGGGAAGGGCGAGAGCTGCGCGGCCTCCGCGGATTGCATCGCGGGCTTGCGCTGTGAGGGCACACCCCTGACGTGTCAGGCGCAGCATGTCGCCGTGACGGGGCGTGACGACGCGGGCGTCTCGAAGGCGCTCGTCATGCGCTACGACACGCCGGGCATGACGGCGTTGTCGGACGGGGATACGGACAGCCGCTACCCGCGCTGGGCACCGAGCGGCACGCGGGTATCGTTCGCGCAGGGAGCCGTGGACACGTCCGCGGAGAAGGTCGCGGGTGACCTGACGGTGCGCGATGTTCCGCTCGTCCAGGGGCAGGCCCTGGTCCTCGCGGATGGGGGCTCGGGCAACACGGAGAGCTTCCGCTCCATGGAGTGGGAGCCGAGCAGCTCCATCGCCTGGGTGCGGCAGAACGGCAGCAGCCGCTCCGGCATCTCCGTGGTGTCGACGGACCCCGCGGGCAGCGTGGTATCGCAGGCCACGACGACGGGCGCGTTCCCGGACTGGGCTCCGGATGGCACGACGTTCGTCTACAACGTGACGGGCGAGGGCCTGTTGACCTCGAGCCTCGGCGCTTCGCCGACGCCCCTGGCCAACTCGGGGGCCACCGCGGAGCAGGCGCACTACAACCACGTCAATTCCCAGCTCCTGTTCCTGTCCAACCCGAACAACGAAATGGTGACGTTCGCCGGGGACGCCATCCCCGTGCCGCTGTTCAGGCTGTACTCGCTCAACGTGACGGGGGGTGGGCAGCCCCAGCTCATCGCGGATGTCTCCACGGAGACGTCCACGGATGGCACCATCGACTCGTTCATCGCCAGTCCCATCTGGGCTCCGGATGGGACCTGGTCCGCGTACGTGCGCGCGTACTACTTCAAGCCCACCACGGGAGATGCCGTGCTGTGCGGCGGGGGCGTTTCTCCCTGCCAGACGCGACCGGGCAACGCCGTCTTCCTGCGCGCAATCAATCCGCAGGATGGCACCGCCACGGGCACCGAGGTGCGGCTCGCGGATGACGGCACGCTCCCGTCGTTCTCTCCGGACGGACGTTTCGTTGCCTTCATCAAGGCGGGGCAGCTCAACGTCCAACAGGTCGACCCCGCCACTGGCGCTCCGGTGAACGCGGCCATCGTCCATCCCAGGGCGGGCTACACCCTCCAGACGGGTGACAGCGACGACCACCGGCCGCGCTGGCAGCCTCGGTAGTCTGAGTCATCCTCGGCCCGCGTTCCGGTGAAGTGTCCGGGGCGCGGGCCTGCCGTCCTTCGCGAGCGACGCGTCGAGTACTGCTCGGCCGCGCAGGCAGCCCCGGTAGTCCGAGTCGTGCTCGGCCCGCGTTCCGGTGAAGTGTCCGGGGCGCGGGCCTTCCGTCCTTCGCGTGCGACGCATCGAGCCTTGCGGCTCGGGGTGTCACCGGAATAGGCAGGGGCCCTCGGTCCGCCACATGCGTATGGACCGTGCCCCGGAGGACTCGGATGAAGACTGGCCTCGTGACGCTCGGTGTCCTGCTGTTCGCTGGCTGTGCCACCGTGCCGACCGCGCGGCTGGACGATGGCGGCGGTGGCACCGTGGCCGCTGACCCGCACCCGGACGTGGAGCCTGTGCGCCTGGAGACGCGCGCGGGCACCTTCCTGGTGCACCCGAACAACGCCGAGGACTTCTCACGCGCGCTCGCGGGCGAGCCTACCCAGCAGAACTACACCAGCGAACTGCTGGCGGGAGACTGACACCCAGACCTCCCGGCCGCGTCCCGAGTCGAGGGAGCGGCCCGAGGGAGCCTGGGACGCTGTCGTGCTTCAACCTACGACGATGATGCGGCGCCCTAGGGCCCGCGCCATCTGGGGCGAGGTCATCACCTCCAGCGCCTCACCGAGTTCGCCACCGGCCGTGTCGAAGGCCGCGGCGATGACTTCCCCCACGGTGAGCTGGGCCCTCTCCGCGGCCACCCGGGCCCGCTGAGCCGTCCGCCGGAGCGCGGGCATCACCCGGCGACCCTGCCTGCGGACCGTGACGCTCTTGCGTGTCGTCCTCTTGGCCATGTGCTCCTCCCACCACGCGGTTCAGCGCGGGTGAGTACACCTGGGGTCTGACATATGCAGACGAGGTGCCAGTCGAAGGCTCACCTGGCAGGTAACCTGCTCTACGGGATTTCCCTGTAGTGAAGCAGGGTTCCAGGTTCACCACCTCACGGTAAACGTCGGGGTTCGGAACCGATTCCTCGTTCTGTCGAGATTTTTCGTTCAGCCAGCCCGGGAATCTCGACGTTTCGTTCAAGAGTCGAGAGTCGGCCAGAAGCCGCAAGGACTGCGAGTGTGCTCAGTCTTGAATGACTCAGGTGTCATTCGAGCCCCGCCCTTTTGGTCGAAAAATTGGCACTGCGGGGTGAGGCTGACACGCGCGTCGCGCTCTCGTGGGCGGAGTGTTCAGTGCGGTATACGCCGGCGCATGCCTCAGACCCTCTGCCCGAGCTGCGGTCATAGCCCCATTCCCCGGGGTGCCACGGCCTGTCCCGCCTGTGGTGAGCCGTTCGATCATCTCCAGTCCTACAAGAAGGTCGGCCGCACGCGGCTGGACAGGTTGGGGGACGCGGTGGACGACGACGCCACGGTGTTCGGTGGCGACCTGGTGACGAGCGCGGTGTCCGCCCATCCAGGGCCCGTGGCGGGTGTGCTGGGGGCGAGCGCGGCGGCGTGGTTCCTGCGAGCCGGTGGCGTGTTGGGCTCGCTCCAGGACCCCTCGTGGACGTACGGGCTGGTGGCGCTGGACCTGGTGCTCGCGCTGGTGCTGGTGGTCAACCGGGGGCCCGCGAAGGGGCTCGCGCAGACGGGGCTGGTGGTGCAGCTGTTGGCCACGGCATGGCTTGCGCGCGCGGCGCCGACGGCCCCGGTGCACGTGGCCTACTTCGCGCTGGGACTGGTGGCGCTGACGCTGGTGCTGGGCGAGCCTGGCGCCGCGCGGCGGTACGTGGGCCTGGGCCTGGGCCTCGCCGTGGCGCTGGCGTCGTCGGTGCTCCTCGCCATTCCGGGGACGCTGACTCCGGGGGGCGGTGGCGGCGTCCGCCAGCTCCTGGTCGGCAGCGAGCTGGGATACCGGCTGGAGCTGCCCGTGGGGTGGGAGCGGCTGACGCGCGAGCAGCTCTCCACGCACCTGGTGCTGCCCACGGCGACGCTGAACGGCAGCGGCGTGGGCTTCGGCGACGTGGCGCGGGGACGCTTCGGTCTCTTGTGGGTGGAGCGCTCGCCGGGTGTGTCGCTGGCGGCGGGGTGTCAGGGCCTGCTGCGCTCGTTGGGTGGGGCGTCGAATGCGCCGTTGACGCGGCCCGCGCCCGCGGCGCTGGGTGGCCGCACGCAGCTCTACGCGCTGAACACGTCGGCGGGGGCGCGAGGCACGCTGGGCTGCGGGCTGCTGGCGGATGGTCGATTGGTGGGGCTGGCCGTCGTCGCCGCCGGGTCGGGTGATGTACAGACGGGCGATGCGCAGGGGGCCGCGGCCTTCGCGGCGGTGGGCGAGGGACTCGCGTTGCAGTAAAGGGCAGCCCGCCATGAACGTTCAGGTCCTCTTTCACGACAACTGCTTCGACGGTGCCGCGAGCGCCGCGGTGTTCTCCCGCTTCTATCGGGAGCGCGTCCGCGCGGACGCGGCCTTTGGCTACCAGGGCCTGAATCACAAGCCGGGCGCGGAGGGCATCGACCCGGCGGTCTTCACTGGCGAGGAGAACGTCATCGTCGACTTCCGCTACAGCCAGGACGCGCGGCTGACGTGGTGGTTCGACCACCATGCCTCCGCCTTCCAGCAGCCAGGGGACGAGGCGCATTTCCGTGCGGACACGAGCGGGCGCAAGTTCCACGACGGGCACCGCAAGAGCTGCACGAAGTACCTGGCGGACGTGGCGCACGAGCGCTTCGGCTGGGATGCGTCGTCGCTCTCGGACCTCATCCACTGGGCCGAAATCATCGACGGCGCCCAGTTTCCGTCGCCCCAGATGGCGGTGGCGCTGGAGGAGCCCGCGCTGCGCATCATGACGGTGCTGGAGGCGAACAAGGACCCGGCGCTCATCCCCGAGGTCATCCGGCGCATGCAGTCGGAATCGCTCGCGGAGCTCGCCGCCTCGCCGCTCATCGCCACGCCGCTGGCCCCGCTGCTCTCGCGTCACCAGGGCCACATCGAACTGGTGCGAGCGAAGGCCCGCTACGAGCGCGGCGTCGTCTTCTTCGACCTGGTGGACGAGGGCGTCGACAGCCTCAACAAGTTCATCGCGTACGCGCTCTATCCGGATGCGCGCTACACGCTGTGGGTGGGCAAGGGCGCGTCGCGAGCCAAGGTGTCGCTCGGCTCCAACCCGTGGAAGCCGGAGCTGCGCAAGCACGACCTGTCGGCGATTGCCGGTCGGTTCGGCGGTGGCGGTCACCCAGTGGTAGCGGCGGCCAGCTTCAAGGCGGACCAGTCCGACAAGGCCCGCGCCGCGTATCAGGAGATTCTCGCGGAGTTGTCCACCGCGGGCTGACGGAGGGGCGGACTACCGGCGCTCGAAGAACGGGAAGCCGGCCTGCCGCAGCAGTCGCACCACCGTCACCATGGGCAGGCCCTGCACGTTGGAGCGGTCTCCGTCCAATCGCGCCAGCAGGGCCTGTCCCGCGCCTTCCACGCGGTAGCTGCCGCAGCAGCCCTCCCACTCGTTCAGGTCCAGGTAGCGCTCCAACTCGTCGGGCGTCACGGCGTGGAAGGTGAGTCGGGCGGTCTCCACGGCCTCGCTGACGTGGCCTCCGGGGCCCACGAGGCAGACGCCGGTGTGGATGTCGTGGGTATGGCCCAGCAACTTGCCCAGTTGCCCGCGCGCGGCGTCGCGGTTATCGGGCTTGGTGAGCGTCTCGCCGGCGACTTCGACGAGCTGGTCGGCGCCCAGCACCCATGCGTCCGGGTTGCGCGCGTGGACCGCGCGGGCCTTGCGGGCCGCCAGCTCCCGGACGGCCTCCTTCGCGGACAGGTGGGGAGCCACTGTCTCGTCCACCCCTGGGGATTGGGTGCGGTAGGGCAGGCCCAGGCCATCCATCAGCGCTCGGCGGGCGCTGGACGTGGACGCCAGAATCAAGTCTCTCATGGGGCTCCCACCCTAGTTCACCCGAGCGCGCTCGGGGATGCCGCCTGCCGAGCGAGCATGCACGTCCCCGCTTCCCGGCCACGAGGTGATGCCGTAGCCTGACGCCCCATGTCGCGGCGCGGTCTGCTCGCCCTCTGCCTTCTCCTCACCGCGTGTAAGCGGAACGCCTCGGCCCCGGAGACGGGAGACGCCGGTCCGCCGGAGGTGTCCTCGGTGAAGGCCCCGGCGGCCAATGCCTCCCCGGCGGAAGGTGCCGACGTCGCCTCGCGTCCCGTGCAGCCGCTCGCGGTGTGTCGCGCGCAGGGCAGCTCGCCGCTGGACGCGGCGCGCGGGTACTACGACGGAGGTCGCTTCGAGGAGGCGCTGTCGTGCGCGGCGCAGGCGGCGGCCCTGGAGCCGGACCTCGCGGCGGCCCATGCCGAGCGCGGCGTGGCGCTGGCCGCGCTGGGACGCGAGCCCGAGGCCCAGCTCGCCTTCGCGCGGGCGCTGGCCATCGACCCGGGGGACTCGGATGCGCTGCTGGGCGCGGCGCACCTCTATGCCGTGCAGCTGCCCTCCACGCGCGAGCGAGACGAGCTGGGCACGCTCTACGCCGAGCGCGGCCTGTCTCAGCCCGGCACGCCTCCGGAGCTGATTCCGCATCTGGCGCTGGTGGCGGCCATGGCCTTCAACGACCTGGGCCAGTCGGAAGAGGCCCTGGCGCGCGCGGCCATCGTCCTGGCCCGGGAGCCGGGCAGCAGGGAAGCGCTCTACGAGCGGGCCCTGGCCCTCTTCGAGCTGTGTCGCTTCGCCGAGGCGAAGGTGGCCTTCCAGGGGCTCGTGTCCGACGCGGAGCGCGCCGCGCATGCGCACCAGCACCTGGGCTTGCTGCTGGAGCGAGAGGGGAAGTGGAAGCAGGCGCAGGTCCACTTCGACAAGGCCCGGAGCCTGGCGCCGGAGGACTTCCCGACGCCGCCCCTGCCTGGCGAGGACGCCTTCCGCGTGGACGTGGCGCGGGCCGTGTCGGAGCTGCCCGTGGACATGCGGGGCGACCTGGAGGGAGTGCCCGTCACCGCGGAGGAGCTGCCCGCCGAGGGTGATTTGCTGGCCAACCAGCCTCCGCTGTCGCCCACCATCCTTGGATTGTTCAGAGGTCCGCCGCTGGGCGCGCCGTGCGACGGAACCGAGACACCGTGCCGCTCCGTGGTGCTCTACCGACGCAACCTGGCGAGGGCCGTGCGCACGCCGGCGGAGCTGCGCGAGCAGATTCGCGTGACATTGCTGCACGAAATCGGGCATCTGCGAGGGGAGGACGATGAAGAACTGGCCGCGCGCGGCCTGGAGTGACGCGAATGGCCATCAACGTAACGCTTCCCGTGGCACGTACGACTCCCAAGGGCGCGAAGTCCCTGCGCACCGGAAACCCCTGGCTGTACCGCACCGAGCTGGCCGCCCCGCCCGACGTGACGGGCCCTGGCGCGGTGGTGCTGGTGGTGGACTCGCAGGGCAACCCCATTGGCCAGGCCCTCTATGCGCGGCGCTCCCCGCTGGCGCTGCGGCTGCTGACGCGCAAGCCCCCTCGCGAGCAGCCGGTGAACGACCTCTTCTTCCGTCGTCGCCTGGAGGCCGCGCTCGCGCGCAGGTCCTCGCTGTCCGGGCGCGACGGTCTGCGGCTGGTGCATGGTGAGTCGGACCAGTTGCCCGGCCTCTTCGTGGACCGCTATGGCAAGGGCCTGACGCTCCAGACGCTCTCCGAGGGCATGGACGCCCGCAAGGAGTCCCTGGCGAAGATGCTGGTGGAACTCACCGGCGCCACCCACGTGGTGTGCCGCGACGACGCCTCCGGCCGCGACTTCGAGGGCCTTCCGCGCGAGTCGCGCTTCCTGCACGGCGAGGGCGAGTCTCGCTTCACGTACCACGAGGGCGACAACCGCTTCGAAGTGGACCTGCTGGGCGACATGAAGACGGGCGCCTTCCTGGACCAGGTGGACAACCACCTGCGCGCCGGAGAGCTGGCGCGCGGCGAGGCGCTGGACCTCTTCAGCTACCACGGTGGCTTCGCGCTGGCCCTGGCTCGCAACTCCGAGTCGGTGCTCGCGGTGGAGCAGGACGAGAAGGCCGCGGCGCGCATCGGCGCAAACGCCCGCGCCAACAACCGGACGAACGTCAGCGTGGAGAACGCCAACGCCTTCGATGTGCTCAAGCGCTTCGACTCACAGAGCCGGCGCTTCGACACCATCGTGTTGGACCCGCCGGGGCTCGCCAAGCGCCGTGAGGGCCTGGAGACCGCGCTGCGCGCCTACCACGAGCTGAACCTGCGCGCGTTGCGCTGCTTGAAGCCGGACGGACTGCTCGTCACCTGCTCGTGCTCCGGCAAGCTGGACCGCGCGGGCTTCGAGGAGATGCTGCTCGGCGCCGCGGCGGACGCCAAGCGCCCGATTCAGATTTTGGAGCGCCGGGGCGCGGGCCTGGATCACCCGGTGCTCGGTGGGTTGCAGGAGACGGAGTACCTCAAGGCCCTCTACGTGCGCGCCCTCTAGCAGCGCGCACGGGGACGACGGGGCTGCTCACGACAGCCCCAGCTCCTTGCGCAGCTTGCCCACGACCTTGAAGTACTCGGTTCGAGGGAAGGGGACATTGAGGATGTGGAAGTCCTTCTTGGCCAGCCCCACGCAGCCGAAGCAGTAGTTGCAGTCCTGCAGGTTGCGGCAGAGCACCAGGTACGCGCTGGTGGTGCAGTTCTCGCTCTGCAGGCAGTAGGCGCACGCGTGACAGCTCTTGCACTCCACGCAGTGCGAGCAGTTGTTGCACAGCTCGCACCGCGTGCAGTGGGTGCACTGGAAGCAGCTGTCGCAGTCCTTGCAGAACATGCAGTTGGCGCAGCGCTGACATCCCTCGCATGCGTAGGAGCCGGGGTTGCCGGGGTCCGACGCAAAGCTCTTGGTGAGCTTCTGGAGTTGTTCCAGGAACTCCCGCTTGCCGAGCGTCGCCACCAACGCGCGTGCGGCCTTCTCCGCGGCGAGCGGATCCACTGCGTCGGGCCGCGTACCTTTCTCCTTCACCACCCGGGACACTCCTTGCCCATTGTCGGGGCTCACTGAAGCCGGGCCAGCCCGGCCAGGTCGATTCCACGCGCCACCCGCCGCACCTCCACCGTACCCGGGAAACCCCGGCTGGTGACGGCCACCACGAAGCGGTCGCCCACCAGCAGGTTGGCCTCCGCCAGCGACTCCTCCGCGTCGTACCTCACGAAGCCCACCGCGTCCTTCCAGTGGATGGGGGCCGCCGGGTCGCTGGGTGCCCGGTCCTTGGCCCGCTCCGCCGCGTCGCGGATGGCCTGTCCAATCTTCTCGCCCATCGTGGTGTCCACGATGCGCACCTTCACCTCTCGTCCCTCACCTCGGGTGAACAGGCGCTCGGCCTCGGAGACGGACACCTCGCCGTACTTGCCGGTGGAGCCCTGGGTGCGCGCGACGGTGAACCCCTCCAGCGTCTCTGGGAGGAAGGGGGCCAGCGTCTTGAAGTACACGCAGGGCGCGCTCGCGGCGGGCACGGAGGCTTCCACCTCGCGTGAGGCGCCGTCACGGTCCAGGCATCCGACACCTGGAGCGAGCGCGAGCAGGGCGGCGGTGAGGCGGAGGAGAAAGTTGTCGCGCACGGACGAATCAAAGGGTATCCCCGGCCCGCGCGCAATGGACCTCTCGAAGCTCAACCCTCCGCAGCGCGAGGCCGTGGTTACCCTCCAGGGGCCCTTGCTGGTCCTCGCGGGTGCTGGCAGCGGGAAGACTCGCGTCATCACCCACCGCATCGTCCACCTGCTCAACGAGCGACCAGACCACATCCTGGCTCGCAACATCCTCGCCGTCACCTTCACCAACAAGGCGGCGACCGAGATGAAGGAGCGCCTGGTCCACATGGCCGGGCCGCGCGCGCAGGGCGTGCTGGTGTGCACCTTCCACGCCTTCGGCGCGGAGATGCTCCGCGAGGACATCCATCGCCTGGGGTGGCCCAAGAAGTTCGCCATCGCGGACATGGGTGATCAGCTGGCCATCATCCGCCGCGCCATGCGCGAGCACCGCATCGACGACCGCGCCTTCGACGCGCGCAAGGTGCTCAACCTCATCTCCAAGGCGAAGAACTCCGGCAAGGCCCCGGAGCCCAAGCCGGAGGGCATCGGTGATGACTACGACCTCATCACCCACATGGTGTACCCGGGCTACCAACTGGCGCTGAAGGCGCAGGGCTCGGTGGACTTCGATGACCTGCTCCTGTTGCCCGCGCGGCTGCTACGCGAGCACTCGGACCTCTACGTCAAGTACACGCGCCGCTTCCGCTACCTCCTGGTGGACGAGTTCCAGGACACCAACATGGCCCAGCTCGACGTGCTCAAGCTGATGGCCGGCGAGTCGCGCAACGTGTGCGCGGTGGGTGACGACGACCAGTGCATCTACTCGTGGCGCGGCGCGGAGGTGCGCAACATCCTCCACTTCGACCACTTCTTCCCGGGTGGGAAGGAGGTGCGACTGGAGCAGAACTACCGCTCCGTGCAGATGGTGCTGGACGCGGCCAACGCCGTCATCGCGAAGAACCCCGAGCGCAAGGCCAAGCAGATGTGGACCGACCGCAAGAGCGGCCCCAAGGTCAAGGTCGTGGCGTGCCCCAATGACGAGGAGGAGGCCCGCTTTGTCGCGCACGAAATCCAGAAGCACGTGTCGCTGGGCGTCCCCGAGGACGACATCGCGGTGCTCTACCGGACCAACGGCCAGTCCCACCCGGTGGAGGAGATGCTGCGCGAGAAGGGCATCTCCTACGAAGTCGTGGGCGGCAGCGAGTTCTTCGACCGGCGCGAGGTGAAGGACGTCATCGCGTACTTCAAGGTCATCGTGAACCGGCTGGATGAAATCTCCCTCATGCGCATCGTCAACGTCCCGTCCCGGGGCATCGGCGACGTGACGATGGAGCGGCTGCACGGGCACTCGCGCTCCGAGGGCGTCACCCTGTGGACGGTGATGCGCAAGGCCACCGAGTACGAGGATTTGCCCCCCGGCGCCGGCGAGAAGGTCCGCGAGTTCGTGGAGCTGGTGGAGCGCTACCGCGCCGCGTACGAGCACGGCCAGCTGGCCACCGTGACGCGCAAGCTCCTGGAGGAAATTGGCTTTCGCGAGGCCACGCGCGCCCACGCGCCCAGCGCCACCAGCGCGGACAAGAAGCTCAAGGGCGTGGATGGGGTGCTCGGCTCGCTGGAGCGCTTCGAGAAGCGCGAGGGCCCCAAGGCCAGCCTCCTGACGTACCTCAACCGCCTCAGCCTGGACACGAAGCAGGAGGAGGAAGACGACGTGCCTGGCGCCAACCGCCGCGTCACCCTGATGACGGTGCACGCGTCCAAGGGCCTGGAGTACCGGCTCGTCTTCTTCATCGGCATGGAGGAGGACCTGATGCCGCACGGAGGCATGCAGGGCGAGGCGCAGAACCTCGAGGAGGAGCGCCGCCTCTGCTACGTGGGCATCACCCGCGCCAAGGAGACGCTGTACCTCACGCGCGCCGTCACCCGCGTGAAGCGCGGCAAGGAAGTCCCCCGGACGCCCTCCCGGTTCCTGGAGGACCTCCCCCCAGAGGTCGCCGAGCACGTCGCCATGGACGCGCCGCGTCAAGGCGACCCCACGCCGGAGGAGAAGAACTTCTTCGCGAACCTGAAGGAGCGCTTCAAGAAGCCGGCGCCCGGGGCTCCGG
>NZ_VIFM01000321.1 GCF_006636215.1 Myxococcus llanfairpwllgwyngyllgogerychwyrndrobwllllantysiliogogogochensis
GCCCATCGCCCCGACCTGGACTGGCTCCGCGTCGTCGCCATCCTCGTGCTGCACCTGTTCCACACGGGGATGATGTTCAACCGGTGGGACTGGCACATCAAGGCGCCCACGCTGCTGCCGGTGCTGGAGCTGCCCATGGACATCCTGCACCACGTGCGCATGCCGCTGTTGATGGTCATCTCCGGCGTGGGGACGGCCCTCGCGCTGCGGCGTCGCTCGCTGCGTGGCTTCGCGGGGGACCGGACGCGGCGGCTGCTGCTGCCGGTGATCTTCGGCATGTTCGTCATCGTGCCGCCGCAAATCTACGTGGAGCGCGTGTTCACGGGGCGGTTCCAGGGAAGCTACGCGGACTTCTATCCCTCAGTCTTCGGCCTCGTCCCCTACCCTGCGGGCAGCCTGAGCTGGCACCACCTCTGGTTCGTCGTCTACCTCTTCGCCTTCTGCCTCCTGGCGCTGCCGCTGTTCTGGGCGATGGGGACAACGCGCGGGAAGGCCTGGCTCGCGACGGCCGAGGCCTGGCTGTGCCGGGGTCCGAATCTCCTGTGGCTGTTCATCCCGCTCTTCGTCAACGACCTGCTGCTGCACCGCTTCCCGCAGACGCACGCGCTGTTCGACGACCCGAGGACCTTTGGCCACTACGGCCTGCTGTTCCTCATGGGGCACCTGCTCGGCCGCGCGCCCAGGGTCTGGGACGTCCTGGTGGAGCGCCGGTGGTGGCTGCTGGGCGTGTCAGCGGTCCTCTTCGCCATCATGGCGCCTGAGAGCGAGTTCGACCTGGTGCCCGAGGTGCTCGGGGGCACATCGGCCCAGTGGCTGTTCATCCTGACCGCGCTGGGCTGGGCGCGCCGGGGCGTGCGGACGGAAAGCCGGTGGGTCCGGCACGCGCAGGAGCTGTCGTATCCGTTCTACATCTTCCACCAGACGGTCATCATCGTCGTCGGCTTCGCGATGCTGCGGCTGCCCGTGGGGCCGTGGAGCCTCTTCGGCTGCGTGCTCGTCACGACCTTCCTGATCAGCTGGGGCTTGAGCGAGCTGGTGGCCCGCCTGCCCTGGTTGAGGCCATTCTTCGGGTTGAAGGCCCGTGTGGTGTCCCGTCCCGAAGCGACGCTCCAGGGCGCGCCCACGGGGCATACTGCGTGACGGAGAGCCATGGCCGACACCCTCCCGACGTCCGCCCTCGAGGTGCCACAGTCCCGGTCCTGGCGATGGCCCCGCTTCCGGTTGCGCCCGGTGCTCGGGGTGCTCGCCTTCTGCCTTGTCGTGGGCGTGTCGTATGGCGCCGCGGTGAGGTTGGATCAGCTCGCCAACGGACACACCTCCCTCCCCGCATCGCGGGCCTTCTTCTGGGAAATCACCGGTGCGCTCTCGGCCTGGGTGACGCTGCCCCTCATCCAGACCGCGACGCTGAACGCCCCGTCACCGCGCGCCTCGGGGTGGGCGCGCTTCCTGGGCCTGCACGTGGTGGGATTCGCGCTCTACACCTCCGTGCACATCCTGGTCATGCTGGGCATTCGCTACCTGCTCTACCCGCTGCTGGGCTGGGGTGAGTACGAGTACGGGCCCATGGCCTTCCGACTGCCCATGGAGGTGTCGAAGGACCTGATTGCCTACGGGCTCGCCGTCACCTTCATCAGCCTCTTCACGGCCTGGCGGAATCAACATGCGCGGGCGCTGCGCGAAGCGGAGCTGGAGGGCGAGCTTCGCAGCGCGCAGCTCCAGTCCCTCACCGGCCAGCTCCACCCGCACTTCCTCTTCAACTCGCTGCACACCATCAGCTCGGTCATGTACGAGGACCTGGCGCGAACGGACCGGCTGCTCAGCGACCTGGGGCACGTGCTGCGCGCCAGCCTGGAGCGCGCGGAGCCCACGTGGACACTGGCCGAGGAGCGCGCGCATACCGCGCGCTTCGTCGCGCTCCTGTCCGCGCGCTTCGGGGACCGGCTCGCGGTGCACTGGAGCGTGGAGCCGGGCCTGGACTCGGCGCGCGTGCCCTGCTTCGCGTTGCAGACCCTGGTGGAGAACGCGGTGAAGCACAACCAGGACCGCGTGCAGCCGCTGGAGGTGCGCATCCGCGCCAGCGAGACGGCGGGCACGTGGCGGCTGGAGGTCGAGGACACGGGCCGAGGCTTCGGCGGTGAGTCGCCCGCCTCGGGGACGGGCGTGGGACTGGCGCATCTGGAGCAGATCCTCGCGCTCCTGCACGACGGGCGGGCCCGGCTGGAGCGGGGCCAGGGACCCGAGGGCGGAGCGCGCGTGTCGCTGACGCTGCCCCTGGGAGCGAAGCCATGACGACCTTCCGCGTGCTGGCGGTGGACGACGAGACACCCGCCCGGGCCAAGGTGCGGCGCTTTCTGGAAGGCGAGTCGCGCTTCACGCTGGTGGGCGAGGCCGCGGATGGAACGGAAGCGCTCGCGAGCATCGAGTCGCTGAAGCCAGACCTCGTCATCCTCGACGTGCAGATGCCAGGACTGACGGGCTTCGAGGTGCTGGAGGCGCTCGGGCCGGGAACGGGCCCCGCGGTCATCTTCTCCACCGCGTATGACGGCTTCGCGCTCCGGGCCTTCGAGGCGCACGCGGTGGACTACCTGCTCAAGCCCTACGACGGCGAGCGCTTCGCCCGCGCGCTGGACAAGGCCCATGCACTGCTGCTCGGTGGAGGCTCGGAGGCCGCGAGGCTCCAGGCGCTCCTGCGGGAAGTGGCCTCGGCGACGCCACGACGCGCGCTGGAGCGGCTGGTGGTGAAGTCGGGCGAGGCGTGGGTGCCGCTGCGCCTGGAGGACGTGTTGCGCCTGTCAGCCGAGGACAAGTACGTGCGCGTGTACACCGCCCAGGGTGAGCATCTGGTGCGCCAGAGCCTGCGCGCGCTGGAGGAGCGGTTGGACCCGGAGCGCTTCGTGCGCATCCACCGCGGAGACATCATCAACCTGGACGCGGTGGCGAAGTTGGAGCCCTGGAGCCACGGAGACGGAATCCTCGTGCTGAGGAACGGCACGACGGTGGTGCTCAGCCGCACGTGGCGTGAAGCATTCCTCCAGCGTTGGGGAATGGAAGGCTGATTGCGGGTAGGTCCACCTTCCTCCGCCCACCCGCCGCTACAGGTCTGTGGCGGAATATTTCTGCCATGTCAGAGCCGCCTGTAGAGTGGGCGGGCAGCCATGGAGAACTCCCTAGACCTCAGAGATGGGCGAAAGGTCCACGAGGACTTGGCCGCCGAGCGTGCAGTGCTCGGCGCCGTACTCGCGGACAACACGCTCATCGCTGCCGTAGGCGAAGTGGTCCACGCGGACGACTTCTCCAGCCCCGCGCACGCGCAGATTTTCGCGGCGATGATTCGCCTGGACGGAAAGCAGCAACAGGTCGACCACCTGACGCTGGCTGAAGAACTCAAGGTCCTGGGACACCTCGTCGCCGTGGGCGGCCCCGCGTACCTGATGCGGTTGGACCAGGTGGTTCCGCTGGCCTCCAACGCCGTCCAGTACGCGAACATCGTCAAGGACCAGGCGCTGCGACGCCGGCTGGCGAACGTCGGCCGCGAAATCCAGGACCTCGCCAGCCAGGAGACGGGCGAGCTGGAGGTGTTGCTCGACGAGGCCGAGCGCAAGGTGTTCCTCCTCGCGGAGAAGAAGCGCGAGGGAGACCTGCGGCCCGTCAGCGAGCTGATGGAGCACACGCTCGATCTGCTCGACAAGATGAAGGCGGCGTCGACGGGCATCACGGGCCTGTCCACCGGCTACATCGACCTGGACAACCAGCTCACGGGGCTGCACGCCGGTGAGCTCATCATCCTCGCGGCGCGTCCTGGCGTCGGCAAGACGTCCTTCGCGATGAACATCGCGGTGAACGCGGCGCTGAAGGAGAACAAGGCCGTTGGCATCTTCAGCCTGGAAATGCCCGCCGACCAGCTCCTGATGCGTCTGCTCGCGTCCACCGCGCGCGTGGACATGAAGAAGCTGCGTGGCGGCCGGCTCTCTCCGCACGACGAGGAGAAGTTCCAGGAGATGGCGGGTGCCCTCTACAACGCGCCCATCTACATCGACGACTCGGGTGGCCTGTCTCCGTTCGACCTGCGCGCCAAGGCGCGCCGCGTGAAGCAGAAGGACCCGCGCCTGTCGCTCCTCATCATCGACTACCTCCAGTTGATGCATCAGAAGGGCAAGGTGGAGAGCCGCCAGTTGGAAGTCGCCGAAATCTCCCGCGCGCTCAAGCAGCTGGCCAAGGAGCTGGAGGTCCCCATCATCGCGCTCAGTCAGCTCAGCCGTAAGGTCGAGGAGCGCAAGGGCGGCAAGCCCATGCTGTCGGACCTGCGTGAGTCCGGCTCCATCGAACAGGACGCCGACGTGGTGATGTTCATCCACCGCGAGGAGACGGAAGAAGGGGGCGAGGCGCCGCCTCAGTCGCAGTCAAACACCGTCATCCCCGTCGAGCTCATCATCGCCAAGCAGCGCAACGGGCCCATCGGCGAAATCTCCCTGGTGTTCCTCGCCGAGTACACCCGCTTCGAAAGCCGCAGCCGGGCCGAGTAACACCAGCGCGCGACGTGCCCGGCCGCCCTGCTCCAAGCCCGTGCGCAGGTAGCGCACCACCTACCTCCGGGCCGCGTGAGTACCGTGCGACGTGCCCGGCCCGCCCTACTCCGCGCCCGTGCGCAGGTAGCGCACCACCAGGGCCCGAGCCACGCGCGTGGCGGCCTCCAGCGTGCGGCCCCGCCCCAGCTCCGTCGCCAGCGCGGAGGCCAGCCGACACCCCGTGCCACGACGCTCGGGCGCGCGCGCCAGTCGCTGGCCCTTCAACACACGGACGCCTTCGGGCGTGGCCAGCACATCCGCCAACCCCCGCGCATCCGGCAGGTGCCCGCCCTTCACCAGCACCGCGCCGAAGCCGTGCTCGACCAGCGCGACAGCCGCCTCACGCGCCGCCCCCACCGTGTCCGGTACGGGCCTGCCCAGGAGCCACCCGGCTTCGTCCAGGTTCGGGGTGAGCACGACACGCGGGCCCGCGAGCGACAGGTAGCGCCGGGCAGACAAACGGGACAACAGCTGCCCCCGAGACGTCCGCACCACCGGGTCCACCACCCACCAGGCCCGCGTCCCGGCCAGCGCGGCGCTCGCGGCCTCGAGCTGCGCGAGGCCCGGCACCATGCCCCACTTCACCGCGTGCACCTCACCCAGCTCGCGCGCGGCGATCAACTGCGCACGCACCACGCGGGGCGGAGACGCCACCCAGGAGAAGGTGACACGGCCCTGCGCCGTCTGCGCAAGGGGCACCGCCACCGGCTGCCCTTCCAGCGCACGCACTGCCGCCACATCCGCCAGCAGCCCCGCTCTTCCCGTGGGCTCGAGCCCCGCCAACAGGACGACACGCGGAATCACCGCCGATGCTCTCGCGCTTTCTGGATGAAGGACTTGTACAGCCCCACGTGCACGGGAATCGTCGTCGCCATGTACTCGGGATGCCACTGCACGCCCACCGCGAAGGCGTGGGTGGTGGACTCGATGGCCTCCACCACGCCGTCGGGCGCCATCGCGCAGATGCTCACGTCGCGCCCGGGGCTGCGCACCGACTGGTGATGCGTGGAGTTCACCATGAGTTGGCCGTGCCCCACCGCCTCCGCGAGCAGCGAGCCGCTGCGCACGTCCACCGGATGCTGCGGCTGCGTGCGGTCATGCTTCTGCTCGTGCTCACGAGCGCCCTGCACCTCACGGCCGATGTCCTGGAACAGCGTGCCACCCAACACCACGTTGAGAAGCTGCATGCCGCCACAGACGCCCAGCACCGGCATGTTGCGCTTGAGCGCCCCGCGCATCAGCGCCGCCTCGAACGCGGTGCGCCCTTCCTTCAGCGCGCCCAGTCCCTCGCGCGCCGTTTCCCCATACGCCTCGGGAGGAATGTCGAAGGCGCCGCCCGTGACGAGCAGTCCGGACACGCGGTCCAGATACGCGTCCACACACGTGGGGTCGTCCGCGTACGGCAGGACGAACGGAAGGCCCCCGGCGCGCAGCACCGCGTCGGCGTAGGGCACCTTCAGCTCGTACCGCGCGAAGGGCTGATCCTCGGGCTGGCTCCAGTCCGGGGTAATGCCGATGTTGGGCCGCCGGGGCGGCTGGCCATGGTGACGCGGATGATTGTTCATGGGGGGGTCCGTCGGTCGAACCTACCCCCCCACACGTCCCCGTTCAAACGCAGCCGTCAGCAGGCGCACCCGCTCGGCGAGATCCTGGGCGAGCAGGACGTCCGAAACCACCGCCGCGCCATGCGCGCCCGACGCGGCCACCCGCCCCACGTTCTCCAGCCCCACGCCACCAATGCCCACCACCGGCAGCGGACTGTCAGTCACGACCCGCGCCAGCCCCTCCAGCCCCAGCACCGGTGCGGGCACCTGCTTCGTCGTCGTGCCGAAGACGGGCCCCACGCCCACGTAGTCCGCGCCCGCCTCTCGCGCCGCCCTCGCGCCCTCGGCGTCTCGCACCGTGACGCCCACCAGGCGACCAGGCCCCAGGAGCGCGCGCGCCGCCTCCGCGGGCAGGTCCTCATCGCCCACGTGCACGCCATCCGCGTCCGCCAGCAGCGCCAGGTCCACCCTGTCGTTGAGCAGGCACACCGCGCCCGCGCGCCGACACAACCGGACGACCTCCCGAGCCACGGACAGCGCCTCGCGCACCGGCGTTCGCTTCATGCGCAGTTGCACCACCCGCGCTCCACCCGCGAGCATCCGCTCCGCCTTGAGAACCAGGGGCATGTCCACCCGCACGGTGTCGTCGCACAGCAGATACAGTCCCGGGGGAAGCAGCGGACGGGGCGGGGCGTTCATCGGCACCAGGAAGGCGGGACGGCGGCGTTGACAGTCGCCCCCTCTGCTATAAGGTAGCGCGCTATTTTCCAAGCAATTCCGAGGATTTGAAACATGGCGGACACGGTGGACCCCAAGTATCTCGATAAGCGCACCGCGGAGCGGTACCTGCGCTCGGGCCAGTTGGACGAGAAAGCGCACGAGCGCCACCTCAAGGGCCTACCGGATGTGGCGGACAAGGCCACGCCGGTGGAGACCTTCATGGATGACGACGTCGACGACGACTACGACGACGAAGAGGATGACCTCGACGAAGAGGACGAGGCGGACGACGAGGATGAGTCCTCCGACGCGGCCGATGAGACGGCCTCTTCCTCCGATGAGGCCGAGGGCAAGGATGAGCCCGAGGGCGAGGAGCCTGGCACCCCATGAGCCCCGTGGACGAGAAGCGCGGCGAGACCTTCGTGATGCGGGGGGAAGCGCGCTCCGCGTCCGAGGAGGCCATCTCCTTCAGCACGTTCATCGTGGGGTTGGGCACCGCGGTGCTCATCCACCTCGGTGACGCGCCGAACCCGGAGACGGGCCAGACGTCGAAGGACTTGCCGTTGGCCCGGCAGAACCTGGACCTGTTGTCGATGTTGCGGCAGAAAACGCGGAGCAACCTGACGCCGGACGAGGAGAAGCTCTTCGACGGATTGCTCGCGGATCTGCGCCTGCGCTTCGTGGAGGCAAGCAAGCGGTGATGGCGTCGGCTCCCCGCTCGGGCAGGCTTCCCGGGCGCATTCGTTTCGCGGCCCTCGCGTGTGTCGTGCTCGCCATCTTCACGGGCTGGGGCGCGCTGAACGAGGCCATGGAGATGGCCCACTTCTACGAGGTCCGCTCCCGGCACATGGAGGCCAGCCCTCCGTTCCTCCTGGGCAGCGACCCCGCTGTCCTCCAGAAGCTGCTGGAGGTGCAGTACCAGGCCCTGGAGCCCATGCGAGAGCCGCGCGCCGTGTTGATGGGCGTGCTCGCCGTGGCGTGCGCCTTCGTCTTCGTCTCCGCGTCCAACATTCTGCGCTCGGGCGGACTGCCTCGGGACGCCTTGCGCAAGATGCTCGGCCGCGCCGCGCTCACGGTGGCGGTGCTGCGCACCATCGACGGCGCCCAGTGGGCCGTGGTGTCCCGCCGCGTGGGCGTCACGCTCGCCCAGACACTCACCCAGCGCCCCGAGTACCAGGACCCCACGACAGCCGAGGTCGTCACCAGCGTGGCCCCCTGGATGGCCCTGGGACTGACGGTGCTGGGGACGGCCGTCATCGCGGGCACCTTCGCCCTGCTCGGCCAGTACTTCCGCAGCGACACCGTGAGAGACGCGCTCGTCGCCCAGGACAGCCCGGCGGACGGCTAGCAGCCTCCCGGAACGTCAGTGGGCGTGGGGTGCCACGCCGCCCGGCAACAGGGCCTCCAGCGCGGACTCCACGTCCGCCGAGGAGTCCTCCTCCAGCGACAGCACCCGCCCCAGCCCCGCCCGAGGCAGCCGCAGCAGCTCCTTGCGCGACAGCCCGAAGACGTGCGCCAGGTGCCCCATGGGCCAGCGCGACTGCATGTGCGTGAAGGCCGCTTCGTCCAGGTCCTCGGGACGGCCCTCGGGCAGCTCCACGTTGTCGTAGACCACCCGCTCACCGCCCACGCGCCGACCGTTGCCGTAGGCGAGGACTTCCTCACCCTCGTCCGGGTCATAGACGTAGGCATGCACCGTGGCGTTGGCCGCCCGGGACAGCAGCCGGGGCAGCGCATGGTGCGCGGCATACCAGTGCGCGCCCGGCCGGCCCTGCGTGAAGGGGCCTACGTAGGCCAGCCGCACCACCTTGCGGCGCCGATTGACCGACACCTGCAGGCCCGTGGCGCCCGATGCGCCGTCCAGCCGCAGCGCTTCACGGGCCTGCCGGAGCAAATCCAGCCCGCCGAAGCTTTCGAGTCGAATGAGATAGCCGCCGTGCGCTTCCAGAGTCAGCCCCCCGAGGGTGGGCGCCGCCTATAACCGAGCCTTGCCCCTGATGGCAACTCAAGCACCTCGAAAATCCAGCCGCTACCAGGAGTCCAAAGTATTCCGCTTCTGGCGCAGTCGTGACACCGCGCGTTAACTTCCTGAGGTCGATTGCCAAGGTCGAGCCGACTCTTACGTTGAGTGTATGCGACTCGATAAGTTCACGGTGAAGGCGCAGGAAGCCATCCAGGAAGGCCAGACGCTGGCCCGCCGCGCCGACAATCCCCAGTACGAGCCTGAGCACCTGGCCGCGGCGCTGTTGGGACAGAAGGACGGAATCGTCGACCCCCTGCTGCGCAAGCTTGGCGCCGACGTGAAGCTGTTCTCGTCCCGCCTGGGTGAAGCCCTGGGCAAGCTGCCCAAGATGCAGGGCGGCGAGAGCGCCATGCTGGGCCAGCGCCTGCTCAAGACGTTCGACAAGGCGGAGGACGAGGCCAAGGCGCTCAAGGACGAGTTCATCTCGTCCGAGCATCTGCTGCTCGCGTTGACCCAGGACAAGGGCACGACGGGCGAGGTCATGAAGGCGTCCGGCATCACCCGCGAGCGGGTGGTGGCCGCCCTCAAGGAGGTCCGCGGCTCCGGGCGCGTGACGAGCCAGGACGCGGAGTCCACCTATCAGGCGCTGGAGAAGTACGGGCGGGACCTCACGGAGGCGGCGCGCGCGGGGAAGCTGGACCCCGTCATCGGTCGCGACGAGGAGATTCGCCGCTGCATCCAGGTGCTCAGCCGGCGCACGAAGAACAACCCGGTGCTCATCGGCGAGCCGGGCGTGGGCAAGACGGCCATCGCCGAGGGGCTGGCGCGGCGCATCGTCGACGGCGACGTGCCGGAGGGCCTGAAGAACAAGCAGCTCATCACACTGGACATGGGCGCCCTGGTGGCCGGCGCCAAGTTCCGCGGTGAGTTCGAGGAGCGGCTCAAGGCGGTGCTCAAGGAGGTCGCCGACGCGTCCGGGCAGGTCATCCTCTTCATCGACGAAATCCACACGATTGTGGGCGCGGGCAAGGCCGAGGGGGCCATGGACGCGGGCAACATGCTCAAGCCGGCGCTGGCGCGCGGCGAGCTGCACTGCATTGGCGCGACGACGCTGGACGAGTACCGCAAGCACATTGAAAAGGACGCGGCCCTGGAGCGCCGGTTCCAGCCCGTCTTCGTGGGCGAGCCCAGCGTGCACGACACCATCAGCATCCTTCGCGGGCTGAAGGAGCGCTACGAGGTGCACCACGGCGTGCGCATCCAGGACACCGCGCTGGTGGCCGCCGCCACGCTCAGCCACCGCTACATCGCGGACCGCTTCCTGCCGGACAAGGCCATCGACCTCATCGACGAGGCCGCCAGCCGCCTGCGCATCGAAATCGACTCCATGCCCACCGAGCTGGACGACATGCGCCGGAAGATGACGCAGCTCCAGATTGAGAAGGAGGGCCTGCGCAAGGAGACGGACCCGCACTCGCAAGAGCGCCTGGCGGCCATCGAGAAGGAGCTGGCCAATCTGCGCGAGCGCTTCGACGCGCTCAAGGTCCACTGGGACGCGGAGAAGACGGCCATCGGCGCCATCCGGACGCTGAAGGAGAAGCTGGAGAAGGTGAAGAACGACCAGGTCGCCGCCGAGCGACAGGGCGACCTCAACCGCGCCGCGGAGCTGAAGTTCGGCGTCCTGCCTTCCTTGGAGAAGGAGGTCCAGACGCAGAACAGCAAGCTCCTGGAGCTGCAGAAGAAACAGAAGTTCCTCAAGGAGGAGGTGGACTCCGAGGACATCGCCGCCGTGGTGGCCAAGTGGACGGGCATCCCCGTCTCTCGGCTGATGGAGGGCGAGGTCCACAAGCTGGTCCACATGGAGGACCGGCTGGCCCAGCGGGTGATTGGTCAGCGCAGCCCGATTGAGGCGGTGTCCAACGCCGTGCGCCGCGCGCGCAGCGGATTGCAGGACCCGAACCGGCCCATCGGCTCGTTCATCTTCCTGGGCCCCACGGGCGTGGGAAAGACGGAGACGGCGAAGGCACTGGCGGAGTTCCTCTTCGATGACGACACGGCCATGGTCCGCATCGACATGTCCGAGTTCATGGAGAAGCACGCCGTGGCCCGACTGGTGGGCGCGCCTCCGGGCTACGTCGGCTACGAGGAGGGCGGCCAGCTCACGGAGGCGGTGCGCCGCCGTCCCTACACGGTGGTGCTCTTCGACGAAATCGAGAAGGCACACCCGGACGTCTTCAACATCCTGCTCCAGATTCTGGACGAGGGCCGGCTGACGGACAGCCAGGGCCGCACCGTGGACTTCAAGAACACGGTGCTCATCATGACGTCCAACCTGGGCTCCGCCGATATCCAGGCGGGCATGGCGGGCAAGGAGGAACTGGACGACAAGACGCGCGAGGACGTCATGGACGCGCTGCGCGGCCACTTCCGCCCGGAGTTCCTCAACCGCGTGGACGAAATCGTCATCTTCGAGCCGCTGCGCAAGAAGGACATCTACCGCATCGTCGACATCCAGCTCGCGAAGCTGGACAAGCTGCTCGCCGACAAGCGGCTGTCGCTGGAGCTGACCGACGCGGCCCGCGAGATGCTGGCGGAACGCGGGTACGACCCGACGTACGGCGCGCGGCCCCTGAAGCGCGCGGTGCAGAAGAACCTGTTGGATCCGCTGGCGCTCAAGGTGCTCAGCGGCGAGTTCCTCCCGGGTGACACCATCCAGGCGGACGCCGGCCCCACCGGGCTCACCTTCGCCAAGGTGCTGGTGGACAACTCGAAGAAAGTGAAGCGCGCGGAGTAGCGCGGACCGCGCCGGCCCCCTGCCCCGTCATCCTGGACGGGCGGGGGCGCCCCACGGCCCTCCTGCCTCAGTCGGATTCCGAGCCGGACGCGTCCGTGATTTCGGCATCCGAGTCGTCGGGGTCGCCACGCCCCCAATGTGCCTCCATGTTGGCCACCATCGACGGGATGTCCGGGTAGAGCCTCGCGAAGGCCCGGGGATAGGCCAGCCGGATGGAGCGGGCATGCTGCTCGAAGATGAGCGCCCGGAGCTCATCCAGGTCCTGGGTCGTGTCGTTCGGACTCAAGCCGAAGGCCCGGTACTCCGCGTTGGAGTTGTTCCCGTCTTCGTCCGTCTGGACGTCCGTCACGGTGTCGAAGTCGAAGAGTCCGAGCAGGGCGCCCCGCAGCTCGGCGTTGGTGACGCCTCCACCACCGACCTGGTTGCCCGCCCGGGCCATCGCGGCGTCGCCCGCCACCGCC
>NZ_VIFM01000322.1 GCF_006636215.1 Myxococcus llanfairpwllgwyngyllgogerychwyrndrobwllllantysiliogogogochensis
CCTTCTGCTTCGAGCCGCCGTCCTTGAGGCCGAAGAAGCTGTAGCCATTCCAGGCCGTGCCCGTAATCAGCTTGGCCACGAAGGAGAGGCTGCGGTGGAGCTGGCCTTCGTATTCAATCCCGCCCTCACGCACCGTCACCCGGTGCTGTACCCCCTTGAACACGCGCGTCAGCACCGTGCCCGGAGGCGGCAGGCGCGCGTCGCGCCCATCCGCAGCACCGTCGCGCCCGTCCACTGAGGCAGGAGGAGGTGGCGGTACGGAGGGCTTCGTCTCCTCCACCTGCCGCATCCGCCAGCGCTCGGGAAGCTTGTCGCCCAGCTCCGAGATGCGCGCGACGGCGCGCGAGGAGAGACTCCCTTCGGCCAGCTCCTGGATGCGGAAGGCCAGGCGCTTCTTCAGGTAGTCCCGGTTCCGGCTGCGCGTCGGCTCGCCGTACAGCTCCAGGTACTTCGCCGCCAGCTCCGGCACCGGCATGGTGGCCAGCGCGGCCAATTGCTGTGGCACGTCCGCCAACTGCTGGCGCGCGGCCCGAGCAGTCCCTCTCTTCGCCATGGTGTTGTCTCCTGTGCCCTGGGCAGCAGGCCCTCGGGCGAGAGCCATGGACGCTCTGTCCCCAGAAGAAGACAAGTCGAGAGTCTGCGGCTCAGCCATGCGCGCTCTCCTCCGCGCTCCACGCGGGCGCCTGTCCTTGCCGCTGCGCATGACGACGCAACCACAGCTCCCAGAGGGCATCGGCGAGGACATCCACCGCGTCGTCCTGGCGCTGCTGCGGGGTGCTGGAGCGCCCTGCGGCTGAAACCTCAACCTCATGCTGATTCGACCTTCGCGTATCCATTGTCATGACAAAGGTCCGAGAGCGAAATCGAGGGGACACATGGCACCCGCGGCACTCCCGCCAGGACGACTCCACTCGCCACACGAGAAACACCGCGCATCGCAGCACCTCCCTGCCGAGGCCGGCAGGGGCCGCAGGGGGAAGCAATTCAGGAGGGGAGACGGAGGAGTCTCGTCAGGGCCCGTGCCGGCTTCACCCGGTCGGCGGGAATCGCCATGAATGGGAGGCTCACGTCCGTCCTCCGCCAACGCGCGTAGACTTCCCACGCCGTGGCCGTCCATGCATAGCTCGTCCTCCGCAGCCCTCCATTGAAGACGTGGCTCGGGTGCGGGGGCAGTGGAATCGGCTCCCACGGGCTTAGCCGGCCACGAATCAGCAGCGGCAGCCAGCTCGCGAAGGCGAGCAACTCCTCCCCGTAGACAGTCCACTCCAGGCGCAGGCGCGGCTCCCCCAAGGGGTGTGTCACCCCGCTGAGGCCAAACCGACGCAGCATGGCTTCGGGGGGCTCAAAATTGAGTCGGTTCATCGAAATCCGCGTCACCGGCGGCGCCTCGGGGAAATGCCTGTCCGGCCAGGAGTGGCGCGAGAGGTCCACCCGGTTCAGCCACTCCCCTTGCCGCCATACCAGCCGCCGGCCCTGGTGAATCACGGGGGTCAGCGGCTCCATCTCCGACGCGAGACGTTGAAGAAACTCCGCCCACAGCTTGCTACGCGACAGCCTTGTCATGACTCCACCTCAAGAATGGGTCTCCACCCAAACGCCTGCTTGACACCACTCACTCGGGACGCCCTTCCTCCGCGAAGCCATAGCCCTGGCCACGCCACCCACGGCTTGCCTCCTCGACGTGTGGGAAGTCGTCCGCGGAGATGAAGGGCACCTTCGCGACATCAATCACCAGGGCGCACCTGCGCAGGGACTTGCCGGCGAAGCAGACGCGCTCGCTGGGGGAAACGACGTACCCTCCCGCGCGGTGGTTTTCGTGAATGAGGCGTCGCAGCGCCTTCGTGTCCACCATCTCTCCCCGGTAGTCGGTGCGCTTGCTGTACATCCGGTAGGCGTCGTAGGCGGACTCCAAGTGGAGGCACAGCCGTCCCTCGACGAAGGCGTAATGCACGCGGTGCTTCAGCTCGCCCTGAATCGCCATGGTGGACAGCTTCTGGACGAAGACGTCGAGGGCGTTTCGCACGCCCTCCTCCTCCTCGAGGACGTCCTTCAGCACGGCGTCCACGGCCTCACGGGCGCCCAAGTCGGCGGGCAACGGGTAGCCGCACTCCTCGGCGAACTGCTCGAAGAGGTGAATGCCCAGCAGCATGGCCGTCACGTTGTCGACGACGCGCGGAGGCACCTGCCGCCCCTTCACGAGGCCATCCGCGACGGCACGGGCCACGCGGTAGTCCTTGTCGAAGTCCCGCCCCAGGCAGAATTGAATGTAGCGAGGGGCGAAGAGGGCCAGGCGGACGGACGTGACTTCGCGGAAGGCCGCCCGGTAGGCCGGCTGCTGCACCGTCGCCTTCTCCGGGCTGACGGGAAGGATGCGCTCCACGAGAGCCGCTTCCGTGGGCCGCGTCTCTCCGCAGACGCACAGCGGCGCCTGCAGCCGGTAGGTGGACACCGTCAAGTCCGGCCGGCCCCGCTCCTCCGTCTCTCCGCGGTAGAGGCGCCGCATGTAGCGGTGCACCAGGTGGAGGCGCGGCGGCGGCATGTCATGGGGCTTGTACTCGTCCAACACCACCGGCACGGAGCGCGTCGAGGACAGCAGCTTCACGAGGGCGAATTCCGTCTCCGTCACGCTGTAGGCGTCCGAGGCCGGCACCCCGGCCAGCGGCCAGAAGACTTCCGTGCAGGTGCTGGACTTGCCGCTGCCTTGCGTCCCGTAGGAGAAGAGAATGGGGAAGGAGCCCACCTTCTCCAAGAGGCGCGGCTTCAGCGGCGTGGCGAAGAACCACCCCAGCATGGGCAGCACCACCTGCGGCGTGTTGATGCGCGGCAGGTACTCGAAAACGGTGCGTGCCACGTCGTGGAAGCTGTCGTCGTCCGTGGCCTCGTAGCGGACACGCGACTCGAGTGACGCCCCATTGGGCAGGTACGCCACGGGCGACGGGGTGAGGAAACCCTCCTTCCCAATGACGCATCCGGGTGCCACCCACACGTGGTGCGCCCCCTGTTTGAAGTCCCCCAGGACGCTGGTGCCCGGCAGCCGCGGCACCGCACGCCGCGCCACCACGCGCAGCAGTCCCTGCACGTTGTTGTCACTGCCCGTCCACTGCGTGTGGACGGAGGGCAGGTGGTGCAGCAGCTCCTTGCGCGAGTTGAAGGCCCGCCTCGGCAGCCGCGCCCCTTCCATGCTGGTGCCCTTGTCCGTGCGGATGTCTCCGAGGAACACCTCCCCCTCCTCGGTTTCGACGACGGCCTTGGGCGTGAAGGTGAAGGACGAAATCGCCTTCGCGTCTCCGCGCTGCGTCACCGTGTAGTAGCAGTACGCGTCCTCGAACACCTCGCCGTCGATGGTGTCGTCGCCGCTGCTGCTCTTCCCTCCGCTCTTGGAGTCCGCGCCCTCCGCGCCCTCTCCCGCTGCTGAAGTGCGCACGGCGCGGGCCATGGACAGCCGCAGCTTCTGCGCGGCCAGGCCCGTGCGCACCTCCAGCAGGCCCAGGTACTTCTCCTGCGCGGACGGCGGACGGTGGGCGATGGCCTCCAGAATCGGCTTGAGTCGGTACTCCACGTCCTGGGCCGGCACCGTGGCCAGGCGCTCCACAGCCGCCTCGATGTCGAAGACGACGTCGTAGAGCTCGCAGCGCACGTCCGGCTCGCGGTTGACGCGGCAGTAGCCCAGGCCCTGGAGGGAGTGGCAGGGCGGCGCCACGGCCCCATCCTCGCGGGCGGTGGCCATCACCTTCTCGTAGGCCTTGCGGATGTAGCCGACGCCGTCCCGGCCCTTCAGCTTCCCGAGGCCCCGGCGGTCGTACTCGAGGACAAGCTCGGTGATTTCATCGAGGCCGAGCTGCTTGTGCGCGAAGAAGCGCACCATGTTGAAGATGGCGACGCTCCTGTCCTCCGCCCCCTGCTCCCACAAACGCTGCACCGGGCCGCACATCTCCACCGGGTGCGCCCAGTCGTACTCCCCCGCCTCCGTCCGGCGGGCCTTCACCGTCCCCTGCTGTGCCGAGGTGGAGGGCGCCAGCGGCAGCACCACCTGGGCCGGACGCGCCAGGTGCGGCACCTGCGGCTGCACCGGCGCGCTCAGCAGGCGCTCCAGGAGTCCTGCGTCTTCCACGCGCTCGAAGCCGGCGAGTGCCCGAGCTGCTCGGTGAGGCCGCTCCGCCGTCCCCGCCCCCTTCCGGGCGACGGTGCCCACCACCTTGATGATGCGGGCCACGTCGTGGATGGAGTCCACGCGCACGCGCTCGGAGGCGAAGCGGGCACGGAACTCGGCCTCGAAGGCCTTCAGTCCTGCCTGCACGCGCTCGTGGGCCTCCCCTTCTAGCGACTGCGACGGCAGGGCGAACCACAGCTGCGCCCCGTTGCCGCTCATCATCAGTCGCGGCCGGACGAGTCCCTGCGCTTCGCACCAGGCCGCAGCGGCTTCCGCGACCTGGAGCGTCAGCGTGAGCTCGTCCTCGGTGCTGGCCGTGTCCTTGGGGCGCACGGGGTCCAGGTCCACCACCGTGGCCGTCACCACCTCGATGTCCTTGCTGCCCGCCCCCGTCCGCAACGGGCGCAGGACGTTGGGGGCCAGCTCGAGCAGGCGCTGGGGGCGCGGCTGAATGCCCACGTACACGTTGCCGGCAGCGTTGGCCTCGACGCAGGCCGCGACGAAGGCCTCCTCGTCGTCGAAGAAGCCCAGGCCGACGATGCCACCGCCGCCCGGGCGGATGACGCGGACTTCGCTCACGCCGTGCGGCGCGTGCGCCAGCCACCGCCAGGTGGCGCGGATGGCGTCGGGGTTGGGAGTGCTTGGAGTGGTGTCAGAAGGTGTCGTCATCGAAGGTGCTCACTCCCTGCATCGGCTCAATGGGCGCTGGCGGCGGAGGACACCCCCAGCACCGTGGCGTACTGCTGGCGGCGCTCGGCGTGGTGGCGCCGGAGCAGCGGCACCTTCCCGTCGACGAAGTCGATGAGGACGGCGCTCTTCTTCTCCTCGTGCGGGCGCATGAGGCGTCCGAGGCGCTGGACGGTGCGTCCACGCGCGCGGCCGGGGTACACAAGGAAGACGCGCGAGAGGCGCGGCAGGTCGAGCCCCTCATCCGCCAGGCTGGTGGCCACCAGCACACGGACGCGCCCGGCGCGGGCCTGGTCCAGGAGGGCCTTGCGCGCCTCGCGCGGCACCTCACTCGTCAACGCGGCGGCCGACAGGCCGGTGGCCGAGAGCCGCTGCGCCAGCAGTTCGCAGTGGTCCACCCTTCCCGTGAGGACAAGGCACAGGTGGCCCGCCCAGGCCTCGCGAGCCACGGCACCGAGGACGAGGTCATTGCGCGCCTTGTCTTCCGCCAGCGCTTCCAGCATGGGCGCGTAGTCGGAGGCGCGGCCGTAGGGGAAGTCGAAGGCCGTCTCCACGGCGCGCACCTCGGGCACCACCAGCACCCCGCGTGCGACGAGTTCCTCGTGTTTCACCATGGCCAGGGGGGCGCCCAGGTACAGCCGCAAGAGCGGCGTCAGCCCGTCCTCCCGCTCGGGTGTCGCCGTCAGGCCCAGCCGGTAGCGCGCCGGGCAACGGTCCACGATTCGATGGAAGGCGCTGGCGGCGATGTGGTGGGCCTCATCGAGGACGAGCAGGCCGAAGCGGCCGAGGAAGGCGTCGAGCTTCGCCTCCTCCCACCGGGCCAGGGACTGGACGACGGCCACGGTGACGGGACGTACCTCCTCTTCCCCGGCACCCACGAGGCCCGCCTCCAGGCCCAGGCGCTCGCGCACGTGCTCTCGCCACTGCTCGGCCAGGTCCAGTGTGTGGACGAGGATGAGCGTCTGCGTGCGGAGCCGTGCGATTGCGCCGACTGCGAGGACACTCTTCCCTGCCCCGCATGGGAGCACCGCCGTCCCCTGGGTGGCCTTCGCCAGCCGCTCCACGGCCTCGGCCTGGTAGTCGCGCAAGGACACCTCCGGAAGCTTCGCCAGGCGCTTGGGCGGCAGCACACGCGCGTCCTCGAAGGACAACGTCAGGCCCGCTTCCTCCGCGGCCCGGCGCAGCAGGTGAATGGCCCCGCGCGGCAACACCAGCTCGCGCGCCTCCTGGCGGAAGAAGTACAGCGTCTGGGGCTCCGCCCCCGGGCGCTTGCGCAACCGCACCAGCTTCCAGTACGCGGGGTTGGGCAGGGAGAGCGATTGGCAGAGGCCCTCCAGCACCTTGGGCGGAACGTCGCCGGCCGCGAGCCGCAGCCCTGCATCCACGCGCACGCGCAGCGTCCGTTTGTCCGTACCCGCGTTGCGCGCAGGCGCTGACGGCGCAGCCCCCACGCTGGAGTCCTGGGTGCGAGAGACAACACGTCCCCCGTCCCCGCGCATTTCGGAGAAGTCTTCCACCATTCGTTTGTTTCCTCAGTGAGGCGCGTCGGGGGCACGCAACAGGCCCCCTTCGCGCATGGCTACGGCAACAGGCTCAACAGGGTGCGCTCACGGCCCGAAGGGGTCCACGTCCGCGACGCTCTCCGCGGAGTACTCGGCCACGAGGGAGTCGACGAAGGCGCGCGCCAGCTCCCCCTTCGAAGCCGGCAAGTCGCGGATGCGCTGCACGGCGAACTTCTGGAGGAAGCGGTCCACGGCCTCGCGAGGCAGCGCCTTCAGCGCGGTGGCGATGGCCTGCGCGAGCTTCACGTCGACGGGCTCACCCGCCTTCGCACTGGAGGAAGTCCCGGTCGGCGTGCTGCTCGTCGCTGCCGCCGCCTCGGCCGCGTACAGCTTCGGCAAGTCATGCAGGCTCAGCGCCTGGAAGGCCTGCTGCTCCTCCGAGGAAAGCTGGCACTCCGGGAGGATGGAGTACGTCGTCTTCGGGTCGTTGGCGGCGCCGTGACGCTTCACCTCGAAGGCCCACTTCTCCAGCCCGTACTTCGTCCGCACCTGAAATAGGTTGGTGAAGAAGGTGGAGGCCTGCTCCATCACCTTCACCTCTCGCGTCCCGTAGACGGCCACGTTGAGGGCCACGCGCAGCGAGGACTTGTGCCCTTGTGCCCTCAACTTCTCGTCGAACGGGACGAACTTGTTGTCGAGGTAAACCACGTCGCGCGGATGCGGCTCGCCGAGGAAGACGACGACGGCGGTGTCCCCATCGTTCACCAGCTTCAGCCAGACGCCGCCTTGCTGCTCATGCTGCTTGGCCATCGCGGCCGTCTGCTCCCACATGTTGGTCATGGTGCTCATTCCTCCTTCTGGCAGTGCGTGGTGGGGGCGTGGCGCTCGCGCCGGTACACCGAGAACAACTCGGTGCCGTCCTCCGTGGCGCCCGCCGCCTCGATGTTGAAGTCCGCCTCGCTGTCGATGACGTGCTCGAGCTCCCAGCGGCGGAAGAGGCCCGGCATGCGGACGTAGTCATGGGCCTGCTCCTCGGCGCACTCGCAGCAGAGGCATGCGCTACACCCCCTCGCTTCCGGCTCTGAGTCGCCCCGGCCCACCACCCGGAGGTGGTGCCCGTCGATGCGCGCGAAGAAGCGCACGTATGTTTCACCATGCTCGAAGTTGTTTCGCGTGGCTGTCTTCATTCAGTCCTTCCAGGTTGCAGGCAATACAGGGGCGTTGCTGTCCGCCGGGACGGACAGGGTGTCTCGAAGCAGGATTGGATTGGGGCGCGAGGCGGCCCCGTTACTCCCTCAAAGCCAGGCGGCACGCGGAGGGGACATACGATTCGCGCATTCCGTCAGCAGCCCCCTCCCAGTGCCCTCTCGGTTGTTTCAGAATCCACAAACTCTAAAAAGCACCCCCACCCGCCATTTCGGGACAAGAAATCTTTTTGGGGGATTTTATTCTTCATTTTCCGCAGCCGAGTCAGGGCCCGCCGGACGCGCTTACGCGCCGTTTCGGGCGACACCCCAAGGCTCGCTGCCACCTCGACAGCGTCCTCTTCGCGAAGGACGAGGGACACCACCAGCTCGGTGTCCTCCCCCGTCAGCGGGAGGAGCCACGCGCGCAACTCCTCCACCTCCGCGTTGAAGGAGCGAACTCGCGGTACGAAGGGAGTGAGCCACGGCACCGAGGACACCCAGCCGTCCACGTCTGCCAGCGGCTCAAGGCGCGCGCGGTGGCGGTGCTCCACCAGCTCCTTGTGCCACGCCTTGAGGACGTCGCGCTCCGTCCCGCGCACGAGTGTCCCAGCCACGCGATGGACGCCTGACAAATTGACGCGTGCCACGAGGGCCATGAAGGACGCGGCCACCGAGGACACCACCTCCGCGGGCCGGTACTCCTTTCGCCTGCGACATCGGCGATACACGCTGTCCAGCCCAGGCCACAGGCCCAGCCACAGCAGCGCCACGAAGGAGCTCGCCGCAGCTCTCATCTGAACCAGGGTGACGAGGCCCGCGAGTACCCCATCCTTGACGTGCGAGTCGCCCTCGCGCGCCGTGAGAAATGAAACAAGGGCCTCCGGCTCCTCGAAGTCGGAGAGCACCTCCCAGTTGCGCCGCAACAGGCGGTAGGCGCGCCGCGCCTCGGCCGTCTGGAGGGCCATGCCAAGCTCTCGATGAAGTGCATCCCAACCACGACTCACAGTTGCATGCCGCCCCCGCCCTGCGCTCGGCGCGCGGGAAGTGCCAGGTGAGAGGGGAGACCAGGCCGAGCCCCGTTGAGGGAATGACGCCAGCACCTCCGAGGCAGCCCCGTCTTCGGCGGGCACCTCGTGGCGGCGACGCGTCTGTCGAAGGGTTGGGCGGACACTCCGCGCACCCCATACCCCTCGCTATGGTGACGCGCAGGCTCCCTTGCGACTGGGAGCGCGGCAATGGGAGAGCGGCGAGCCCAGGTGGGCCAGGACGCGGTTCTCACAGCGCAGGCCCATCCGGATGGCGCACCAGCGCCTTGGCACCATTAGGGCTGAGCCAATCACAACAAACCAGCACATCGTGTCGAACCAGTAATTCACACAGCCCCCGCACAGCCCAGGGCGACACCTGGCTGAGACATGCCCGAAAGCGATACGAGCGACACCGTGCAACCTGGGCGTGACCACGGCGTGACGGCGCGAAGAGAAACGCACAGCCAGGCCTCCCATACCGCCAGCACCCCTCCGCATTTCATGGCGATACTTGTTATCCATGTCTCGACCCCTCCCAAAATCCCAATACCCAGACAGGCAAGCATTCAGCGGCCCTCTAGCCACGCTTAACTTTTCCAGCGAAAACATCCGAAGTTGTTGATGCGGCGTCGGGGACACGGTCGCGCGCGCGCCTCTGCGACTTTCATGCCCGCACGACTCCATTCGGGCTTCGACGTCGCACGGAGAAACGAGCCGCCTACCCATTCGGGCTTCGGCTTCGCGCAGCAAACTGCTCGTCCAGACATTCGGACGCGCGCCATGTGAAACACCCTTGTCTCGCTGTATCACTACCCCGCCTTCGCATTGAGCAGTCCTGCCAACCGCCCATCCTGCGCGTCTCAGAAATCCGGGAAGCGACGGCCCTGATAGGGCGCAGATGACACGGAAGGCGTCAGATGCGGCCCGAAGTGGCTCCCGCTCCCGTTCACGCGCGTAGAGGCCGTTTCCGGCCGTTCTGCAGCCATTCACAGGCCAGGGCAGGAGCGCGCCCACCGACGCCGCGCGCTCCACCTGCGTGACTCTTCACAATCCGCCGCAGCACTTTCACTCAACGTCTTGAAGGTGGCAGAGGGGTGGCAGAGGTGGCAGGTGGGTGGCAGTACCATCTGCCACCTTTTTCTTCTTTCAATTCAATAACTTATCTCTTGGTGGCAGTGGTGGCAGTCTTTTTTCAGGTACCCCTACGTGACGCGCGCGCATATTTGAATGGCACTATTCAATAGGGGGTTCGAAGTCTCACTCTCCCTAGGGTGCATTACCCCAAAAAACACTGCCACCATTGCCACCACTGCCACTCCGTTGATTTCACTGGGGAATTTCGTGGCAGTCTTTCAAAAAGTGCCTGCCACCGGCTGCCACCTTTCTGCCACCCGGAGAAGGCATGTCCCCGAAATCGCGCCGGAGGCCTTTGCTCTGCCTTATGGCCGCGTGGCATTCGCCCCCGGAAAATCAAAAAAGAAATCGGGCAAAAAGAAATCCTGTCCCGAAACGGAGGGATGGGGTGCTTTTAGGGTGTATCGGCAAACACGCGCCGCCGACATCCGCGCATGGCCCTTACGCACTACCTCCAGCCCACCGCCGCACAGCATCGTCCGCCAGGCGTGACGTGCGAAGCGTATGTCCGAGGCGAGGGCAAGCACTGCCTGCACTACCGGACTGGCGGTGGCTGCACCCTGCCCGGCGTGGGCACCTGCACCGAGTGGCTGAAGGTGAATCAGCAGCCCCGTGCTCCTCGTGAAGAGGTCGCGCCCCCTTCCCCCGCGCTTCCGGCGAAGTCCGCCCCGGCTGCGATGGACTTGTTCGGACATCCGCTGACCGACGCTGGCTCGAAGAAGCCCGCCCTGGCCCCCGCCTCCAAGCCCGCGCCACCAGTTCCGTCTCCCGGTGTGAAGGAGCTGGATGCGGAGGTCCTGCGCGGCCTCACCGACGAGGACATCGCCAGCTTCAAGTCCCTCAACGCCGAGGTGTGCTTCCGCTCCGAGACCTACGGAGAGGTGTGGCTCGTCCCGGCTTACACCGGCCAGGCCCGGAAGGAGCTCACCCCGGAGCATGCCGCCACCCTGGTGCGCGTCCTGTCTGCCTTCCCGGGCTCACGCGTCATGTCCTTCGAGAAACGGCAAGCCTCCGCGGATGAGGTGTCGCCATGAGCATGCCCCGGGCCCGTGAAACACACGCAGGTGGCCGCGCTGCCTGTCCCCTTCGACTTGATGTGTCTCTCGAAAAGAGCGTGATGACTGACTCGCGACACGCCACTGCATCGGCCCGGAGGCCCACGTCATGAGCGCACTGCGAAACGAGCATTTGTCATACAGCCGGCTGAGCCGCTTCGAGGCCTGCCCGCTGTCCTACCGGCTCCACTACCTCGACAAACACACCGCCGAGCCCGGCGTCCCCCTGAGCTTCGGGAAGGCGCTGCACGCCGTCCTCGAGCGACTCCTCCAGGAAGTCATCGACACCGAATACGCTGGCGCCCTCTCCGAGGAGCGTGCCCTCCAGCTCTACCGTGAAGCGTGGGCCGCCTCGGGCCTCTCCGGCCTGGACCTCTTCCAGCAGGGCCTCGGCATCCTCCAGGACTTCGTGCGCCAACAGGGGCGCGTGGACTCCCGCGACATCCTCGCCGTGGAGAAGGAGTTCCGCCTGCCGGTGGGGCCCTTCACCGTCCTGGGCTTCATCGACCGCGTCGACTGGGTGGACGAGGAGACCATCGCCGTCATCGACTACAAGTCCAACCACCAGCTCTTCACCCGCGAGGAGCTGGACTCCAGCCTCCAGCTCAGCCTCTACGCCCTCGCCGCGCGCCGCATGTGGCCCTGGGCGAAGAAGGTGCGCCTCTCCATGTGGATGCTGCGCCACGGCGTGCGGCAGGAGACGACGCGCACCGAGGAGCAGTTGGACGCCGCCCTCGCCTACGTCGAGACGCTGGGCCAGCAGATGGAGAAGGCGGAGTCCTTCCCCGCCCGCCTCAACCCCAACTGCGTGTACTGCGACCACCGGCGCAACTGCCCCGCATACGCCCAGGCGCTGGAGGGACAGCGTGACGTCGTCTGCGAGGACACGTCCGACTTGGAGTCCGTCGCCCGCGAGCGCCAGGAAGTCGCCCACCTCGCGAAGATTCTCGGCGCGCGCAAAGCGGAGCTGGAGGGCGTCCTCCGGGCCCACCTCGCCGAGCAGGTCGAACTCGTCCTCGCCGGCACGCGCTACCGCATGTTCAACACCACCAGCCTCGACTACCCGCTGGAGCCCACCGTCGCGGTGCTGGCTCGGGCCACCGGCCTCTCCCGTGAGGAGCTGATGCAGCGCCTCGCCAGCGTCGAGAAGAAGGCCCTCGACGCGCTGCTGAAGGACGCGGGCAAACGCCTGGGGAGCGCACGCGCCGCCCTGCTGAAGGCGGAGCTGGACTCCCT
>NZ_VIFM01000323.1 GCF_006636215.1 Myxococcus llanfairpwllgwyngyllgogerychwyrndrobwllllantysiliogogogochensis
GCTGGTGGCGGGCGCGGGCGTCCGGGCCGGAGCGGCGGCGACGAGCAGCAGTCCGGCGACGAGCAGGGGGCTCATGGGCCCCTATCTAACCCGAAAGCCGGGTGCCTGGAGCAGCCGCGCCCGTGGAGATTTTCTTGACGCGATCTCCCGACATGGGAGTTTGGCGGTGCTACAGGCGTGTTGCTGACGGGAGCAAGTGCTGATGAACACTGCGGTTTCGAGCTGGCGGACCCTGGAGAACGTGGAGGTGGAGTGCACCCACTGCGGCATCCGGATGACCCTTCAGATGGGGAACCGGGTTCGCTACTACCGGTGTTCCGGCTGCCACCGCTGGGTCAGCAGTACCTACACGGACGTGCTCCGCGCGGACGCGAAGGTGCGCACCCACCCGGTGAAGGACACCGGCGCCCAGGATGAGCGCTTCATCGAGGTGAAGGACCGGCTGGAGCGCTGGCTGTCCGCCATCGAGGACCAGGACCCGTACCAGCTCCTGGGCGTCTCGCCCCTGGACTCGGCGGAGAAGGTCCGTGCGCGCTACCACGCGCTGGCGCTGGAGCGGCACCCGGACCGGGGCGGCTCCGTGGAGAAGATGCGCGAGCTGAACGTGGCCTATGAGCGCATCCTCCGCCACCAGCAGCACAAGCGTCAGGACGCCCTGACCTCCGGCACCGTCTCCGCCTCCGCGCTGCCCGCGCGCAGCAGGTAGCCCCAGAACAATCCCCCCAGGGCCAGGCCGAGCGCCGCCTTCGCCCAGGTGGGGAACAAGTCGCCCGGGGACACGTAGCCCTCCACCACGCCGATGAGGGCGAGGAAGGGCGCGCACCCCAGCACCAGCTTCACCGCTTCCCGCCCGCGCAGGGCCAGTGCCTGTCCCCGGGGCAGCTCCCCCGGGTCGATGAGTGACTGGCCCACCATCAGCCCCGCTCCGCCCGCGATGACGATGACGGACAGCTCCACCGGGCCGTGTGCGGAGATGAAGTCCATCAGCCTCCCCAGCATCCCCTCGCGGGCGCACAGCGCGGCGATGGCGCCAATCTGAACGCCGTTGTTCACCAGGATGAACACCGTCCCCAGCCCGTAGAACAGGCCCATGGCGAAGGTGAGGATGGTGACGGTGAGGTTGTTGGTGGCGATGCCCGACGACACCGAGTTGGGCGGCGCCACGGACAGGATGTCGTCCGTCCACATGCGGCCCTGGGCCACGTACTGACGGACGCCCGCGGGCACGAGCAGCTCCGCGCCCCGAGGCTCCCACAGCACCACCAGCGCGCCCAGCAGCAGGCCCAGGATGAACAGCGCGGCGCTGGCGCCCACGTAGCGCAGCTCCCGGCGCAGCGTCTGAGGGAACTCGCGGCGGAAGAAGGCTCGCACCGAGGCCCAGCGCTCGCGCGGGGGTTGGTAGATGGCGGCGTAGGCGCGCGCGCAGAGCTGGTTGAGGAAGCGGTGCGCGTCGGTGCCCGGGTAGAACGTCTGCGCATGCGCCAGGTCCGAGGCGGCGCGGCGATACAGCGTGTCCAGCGTGCGCAGCTCCTCCAGCGTCAGGGTGCCCTCGCGTTGGCGCGTGAGCAGTGCCTCCAGGGAGTCCCAGCTTCCACGGTGGCTGGCGACGAAGGCCGGCAGGGCAACGGCCATCTCTAGCGCTCCACCTGAACGTGGGCCCGCAGGAACGCCTCGGTGGCCTCGGCCGACGCGAGCACCGTGACCTGCTCCTCGGACGTCAGCCCGCCCAGCTTCTCCACCAGCTTCGTCCCCATCCTCCTCCGGACGTCGGCGTGCAAACCGGGCGCGCGCGTGAGGAAGGCCAGCACCAGCTCCACCTCGTCCGGCGTCAGCGCCCGTGTGGCTTTCGGACCCGGGGCGCCGGCTTCGGGCGCCCTCGTCGCGGTGTACTTGTCCAGGTCGATGCGCTCCTCGCGCACCAGCACCGTTCCGGCCAGCAGGTCACCCAGGCGTCGGTGCTGCGGCGTCAGCAGCATGCTGATGCAGCCTGCGGCATAGACACCCGGCAGGAAGTCCACCGCGCGGCACAGGTTGCGCACCGCGCTCTCGTAGAGGCCCACTGGCGAGCCATCCAGGCGCACCACGCGGATGCGCAGCGCCCGCTTGCCCGGTGTCTGCCCATGGAAGAAGACCTCGCCCAGCGTCCAGTACAGCCACTGTGTGGCGAAGATGCCCACCACCAGCAACGTCTGGCCCGCGCCCGACAGCCCCTGGAAGACGCCGAGCACGTCCGACACCAGCAGCGTGAAGACGAAGTACGCCACCACCCAGAAGAAGAAGAGAAGGCTGGCGTCCACCAGCCACGCGAGGCACCGGTAGCCGATGCCGGCCACGGGCAGGGAGAGCGCCACGCGTTCCGGCGTGGCCACGGCGAGGTGCGGAGTCGAAGCGGTACTCATGTCCGCTACCCAGCATACACGCCGCCCGCCGTACCATCTCCCACCTGTTGCGACCCGGCTGTCTGGCTAATCCAGGCTCAGAGGGGTGTTGCGTGGTGGACATCCGGACCCACGACGGGGGACGGCGGGTATCGGCTGTTGGACGGAAAAGGCTGTCATGGACGTGACAGCGATGACGAACCAACGGACGCGGTGCCCGAATCCAATCCGATTCGCGCACACTTGACACTCGCGCCAGGGGCGCCTTCGCCTCTGCGCTTTCCCGGTGTTAGGGTATTCGTGGCGTTGAACCTGGAGCTGGCTCCAGCGGAGGTGGAGCCCGGAAGGACGTCGCGAGTCGTGGGTAGTTGAAAGCAGTCAGGGAGTCGGGTCTTACATCGATGGGCCGATCCCGGAGTGGTTCAGCGGACGTGCACGCACGACCTGGAAGCCTCTTCCCGCTGGCCTGAGCTGTCCGGAGGTCGGAAGCAGTCAACACTGCAGTCCAAGTTGTTTCGCCATGGCGGCTGGGGGGCCTTCGCATGGCAACTAATCAAGCAGCGATCCGTGTATCCATTCTCGAAGGACCGTGGGCGGCGTGGGAAAGCCTCGCCGACGGTCTTCGCGGCGAGGGTGTTGCCGTGACCTCGGTGACGAGGGACGTGCGACTCTTTCTCGATGGGCTGGGAACCGATCCGCCACAAGTGGCGGTGATGGATGTGGAAGGAGATAGCGAAGCGGCCGTGGGCTGCTCGGTGACCGAAGGCATCAACCTGCTGCGCGAGGCACGCAAGCGTCGGCTGGAGGTGCGCATGTTGCTCCTCTCGGCCGTGAGTGCTCCGGAGATCATCTCCCAGTGCTTCGACGAGGGTGCCTCCGGCTACCTCTTCCGGAAGGGGCTCGGCACGTCCGCCGTGTCCTCGGCCATCAACTCGCTGGTGCGAGGTGAGCGGCTCTTCCCGGTGCAGTTGTTGCGCAACGACTTCGAGCACCCGCCCGTCACGTCACCCACCGCGAGTGTCCTGCTGGCGCTCACTCAGCGCGAGCGCGAGGTCCTGGCGTATGTGGCCGGGGGCGCGGACAACTTGAAGATCGCCGCACATCTTCAAATCGCCGAGCGCACCGTCAAGTCGCACGTCACCCAGCTCTACCGGAAGCTTGGGGCCGAGAACCGCACCCAGCTGGCGTTGCGCGCCTGCCATCTGGGGGTTCGTCCGCCGCCGGACCTCTGAGACGTTGACCCCCGCCCTCGGACCCCAGTGAATTCACCAGGGTCCGTCGGGCGGGGCGCCCGTCACTTCAGTTCTTCAGCGCCTGCTCTTCCATCTTCTTGCGCAGGCTCAGCGGACGCATGTCCGTCCACACCTGCTTGATGTGCTCGAGGCACTCGGCCTTCAGGCCCTGCTTGCCCGCGTCCTTCCAGCCCGGCGCGTTCTCCCGGTCCGCCGGCCAGATGGAATACTGCTCCTCGTGGTTGACGACGACCTTGTAGATCGTCGTGTCCTCGCGCTCGTCCGCCATGTGAGTGACTCCTGAAAGTGGCTGCATCTTGTTCACATCCCAGGAAAAGGGGTCAAGACCGCCAGAAGTAGGCGGATGCCTACCGACCCCCCTGCTGGAACACTGCTCCGACAGGCTGTCCTTCCCGCGACCATGCGTCCTGGTGCGAGAGCGAGCCACCGCCTGTCGTGAAGGTGGCCCGTCATGACTCCCGACCTTCCAGGTCGAACAGCTGCTTCAACCACCGCGTGACGTGCGGTGCGCGCAGCACGGAGACGGCGTCTCCGGGGGACTCGTGGAGCTCGAGGCCGCCCTCGGCCAGCTCGCCCCAGCCTCCGTCGAGCGCGTCCCCATCCCGCTCCGGAGCCTCCGTCGCGCGCAGCAGCCGCACCGCGCCCTCGGTGGGCTCAGGAAGGTAGCGCCTCGCCGCGCGCAGGTGGCTGGCGAAGACCTTGAAGTGCACGTGCAGCTCCGCGAGCGAGAGCGCTTCCGGCAGCAGGCCCGTCTTCGCGCCTTCGGCATGCAGGTGCGCGAGCAGCGGCTCCGCGTCCTTGCTGTTGGTGAGCGCCGAGGGCAGCGCCGGGGCTTCGATGCCCGCCTGGGCGGCGAGCAGCTTCGCGAACAGCGCCCCCTGCGCGCCGGCCGTGGTGGCCGCCGTGCTGGCATCCGGCTCCGCGGGGAGCGGCTCGATGAGCAGCAGCTCCACGGCATGGCCTTCGCGCTGGAGTTGCTGTGCCATCTCCCACGCCACCAGCGCGCCCATTCCCGGGCCCGCGAGCCGGTACGGCCCCTGGGGCGCGGAGGCACGCAGGGCTTCCACGTAGAGCGTGGCCATCGCCTCCACGGACTCGAGCGGGGCGCGGCCCTCCTCCAGACCGCGGGCCTGGATTCCGACGACGCTCCAGCCCTCGGGGGCGTGGTTCGCGAGCTCCGCGTAGCCGTCCACCCGGCCATCCATTCCGTGGATGACGTGGAGCACGCGTCGCGCATCGGTGCCCGGGCGCAGCGTGACGAGCGGCGACCAGGTGGGCGTGGCAGGACGGGCCGTCGCCTTGGGGCGTGTGTCCTGGGCCTTCAGCGCCTCCTGGGCGCGCTCGAGCAGCAGGGCGAGCGACTCGACGGTGGGGGCCTCGAAGAGGGCGCGCAGCGGCAGCTCCACGCCCAGCACCGCGCGCACGCGGGAGACGACCTGCGTGGCCAGCAGCGAGTGTCCACCGAGCGAGAAGAAGTTGTCGGTGATGCTCACGCGAGGCGTGCGCAGCACCTCCGCGAAGGCCCCGGCCAGCAGCTCCTCCAGTGGCGTGCGAGGCGCGGAGAACGGCGTGGTGCCACGCAGGCTCTCCTCGTCCGGAGGAGGCAGCGCGCCGCGCGCCACCTTGCCGGTGGGCATCAGCGGCAGCGCCTCCAGACGCACGAAGATGGACGGCACCATGTACTCGGGCAGCTTCTCGCGAAGGACCTGACGGGCCTCCTCGGTGCTCCACGGCGCGTCGGCCGGCAGCACCACGTAGCCGACGAGGCGGCGATCTCCCGCGACATCCTCGCGGACGATGGCCACCGCGTCGCGCACCTGGGGCAGCGCGCGCAGGGCCACTTCCACCTCGCCCAGCTCGATGCGGAAGCCTCGCAGCTTCACCTGGCTGTCCAGGCGGCCGAGGAACTCCAGGTTGCCATCCGCCAGCCACCGGGCCTTGTCGCCCGTGCGGTACAGCCGCGAGCCGGAAGCGCCGCCCATGAAGTTCGGCGGGAACCGGTCCGACGTCAGGTCCGGGCGGCCGTGGTAGCCGTGGGCCACGTTGGCGCCACCGACGTAGACCTCGCCCGCGACGCCGATGGGGCAGGGCGCGCCGTGCGGGTCCAACACGTAGAGCTGCACGTTGGTGACCGGCGAGCCCACCGGGGGCAGCGCCGGCCAGCGCTTGCGGTCCGCGGGTGCGCGCCACGCGGTGACGACGTGCGCTTCCGACGGGCCGTACTGGTTCTCCAGCGTGCACTCCGGCAGCCGGTCGAAGAACGCGAGCAGCGCGGGCGTCACCTGGAGCTGCTCGCCGGCGGTGATGATTTCACCCAGCGGTGGAAGCTCCTTCTCCGTGAGCGCCGCGTCGCACATCGCCTGGAGGGCGACGAAGGGCAGGAACAGCCGCTCCACGCGGTGCTCGCGCATGTAGCGTAGCATGGCGGGCGGGTCCTGGCGCAGCGAGCCGTTGATGAGCAGCACCTTGCCACCCAGGAACCAGGTGCCGAACAGCTCCTGGAACGACACGTCGAAGTTGAGCGACGCGAACTGGAGCGTCGTCGCGTCCGGCTTCACCGCGCGCTTCATCAGCCACCACAGCATGTTGCCCACCGCGCGGTGGGACATGACGATGCCCTTGGGCCGGCCCGTGCTGCCGGAGGTGTAGACGAAGTAGCAGTTCGTCTCCGGCGACATGTCCACGTCGGGCGAGTGCGTCGGCCGCGAGGCGACGGACGTCTCCTCCTCGAGTCGGAGCACTCGCGCCGTCAATCCCGGAGGCAGCGCGGAGACGAGCGCCGAGTGCGCGAGGACGACGGGCGCGCCGGTGTCCTCCAGCATCAGGGCCAGTCGGTCCGCCGGGTAGCTCGGGTCCAACGGGAGGAAGGCGGCGCCCGCCTTGAGCGTGGCCAGAACCGCGACGGGCATGTCCAGGCTCGCGCGCTCCAGGCACAGGCCCACCGTGCCATTGACGGGCACGCCGAGCGCGATGAGGTGATGGGCGAGCTGGTTGGCCCGCGCGTCGAGCTGCGCGTAGGTGAGTGAGCGGGTGCCATCCGTCACGGCCACGCGGTCCGGTGTGCGCGACACCTGGGCCTCCACCCAGCGGTGCATCAGGCCCGGCACGTAGGTCGGGTCCACCGCGGCGTTGAAGCCCTCGACGACCTGCTGACGCTCGGCGTCCGCGAGCAGGGGCAGCCGGCCCAGCGTCAGGTCCGGCTGGGAGACGGCGCCTTCGAGCAGGTGCTGGAGCGCCCCCACCATCCGCTCCGCCGTCTCTCGCGTGAAGAGGTCGGAGGCGTACTCCAGGTAGCCGGCGAAGCCCTGCGGCGACTCGAACAGGGAGAGCGTCAGGTCGAACTTGGCCGTGCCGCTGGTGGCCTCCATCGCCGACATGCGGAGGCCCGCGGAGTCGTAGGTCTCCTTGTTGACGTTCTGGAGGACGAACAGCACCTGGAACAGCGGCGTGCGGTTGAGGCTGCGCTCGGGCTGGAGCTCCTCTACCAGCTTCTCGAACGGAACGTCCTGGTGCGCGTACGCATCCAGCGTCGCTTCACGTACGCGGCCGAGCAGCTCGCGGAACGTCTGGTGCTCGGACAGCTGCGTGCGCAGCACGAGCGTGTTGGCGAAGAAGCCGATGAGCTTCTCGAGGTCGGAGTGGCGCCGGCCGGCGATGGGAGAGCCGATGCTGATGTCGTCCTGACCGGAGTAGCGCCACAGCAGGGTCTGGAAGGCGGCGAGCAGCACCATGAACGTCGTGGCGCCCTCGCGGCGCGCCAGGGTCTGCACCGCATCCTGGAGGCCGCGCGGCATGGTGACGCCCACCATGTCACCCTTGAAGCTGCTGACCGCCGGACGGGCGAAGTCCGTGGGCAGCTCCAGCGCCGGGGGCGCGTTCAGCAGATGTTTGCGCCACCAGGCCACCTGCCTGTCGAGCACGTCGCCCTTCAGCCAACTGCGCTGCCACGCGGAGTAGTCCGCATACTGGAGCGGCAGGTCCGGCAGCGTGAGCGGCAGTCCCCGGGCGAAGGACGTGTACGCGGAGGCCAGCTCGTTGATGAGCAGACCCATGGACCAACCATCCGAGACGATGTGGTGCATGGACATCAGCAGCACGTGGTCCTCGGCGCCGAGCTTCAGCAGCCGGACGCGCAGGAGCGAGCGGTCCGTCAGGTTGAACGGACGCTGAGTCTCCTCGGTGACCGCGCGACGCGCCTCGGCCTCGCGGGCCTCGGGCTCCAGCGCACTCAGGTCCAGCACGATCAGCGCGGCGGGCTCGTGCGGATGGATGACCTGGATGGGCTGACCGTTGTTGCTCAGGATGGACGTGCGCAGGGACTCGTGCCGACGGAGCAACTCGTTGACGGCCCGGCTCATCGCGTCCACGTTCAGCGCGCCCTCCAGCCGCACGGTGGCGGGGATGTTGTAGAAGGCGCTGTTCGGCTCGAGCTGGTCGAGGAACCACAGGCGCTGCTGGGCGAACGACGCCGGCAGATCGCCCGTGCGCGCCACGGGGACCAGCGGCGGAATCTCCAGACCCTGGCCCTGCTGCACCGCGAGGTCCACGCGCTGCGCCAGTGCCGCCAGGTCGGGCGTGTCGAACAAGTCCCTCAGCGGCAGCTCCACCTTGAACACCGCGCGCATGCGACTGATGGCCTGGGTCGCCATCAGCGAGTGCCCGCCCAGCTCGAAGAAGTTGTCGTGGATGCCCACGCGCTCCACTTCGAGCACCGCGCACCAGATGGTGCCCAGCCGCGCCTCCGTGGGTGTGCGAGGCCCCACGAAGTCGGGCCGCCCGCTGACGTTGCTCATGTCCGGCGCGGGCAGGGCCTTGCGGTCCACCTTGCCGTTCGAGGTCAACGGCAGCGCGTCCAGCACCATCACCACCGTGGGCACCATGTACTCGGGCAGCGCGTCCTTCAGCGCCGAGCGCAGCGTCGCTCCGTCGGTGGGCACACCCTCGCGCGCCACGGCGTAGGCGATGAGGCGCTTGCCGCCAGGTCCATCCTCGCGAGCCACCACCACGGCCTCGCGCACCGCCGGGTGCCGGGCCAGCGCGGCCTCGACTTCACCCAGCTCGATGCGGAAGCCACGCACCTTCACCTGCGCGTCCACGCGGCCGACGAACTCCAGCGTGCCGTCGTCGCGCCAGCGCACCACGTCGCCGGTGCGGTACAGCCGAGCGCCGGGCACCTCGGAGTACGCATCCGGGATGAAGCGCTCGGCGGTGAGCGCGGGCCTGCCCGCGTAGCCTCGGGCCACGCCGACTCCGCCCAGGTACAGCTCACCCTTGACGCCCACCGGCACCGGCTCGCCGCGTGCGTCGAGCACGTAGACGCGCACGTTGGCCAGGGGCCTGCCGATGGAGGGCACGTGGCTGTCATCCGCGACGACCTGTCCGAGCGTGGCCACGACGGTGGCCTCCGTGGGGCCGTAGGTGTTGAGGAACCGGCGACCCGGGGCCCACCGTGCGACGACGTCCGAGGGCAGGGCCTCGCCGCCGGAGATGACCGTCCGCAGCGCGGGCAGCGCGTCGGCGGGCGTGGCGGCCAGCGCCGCGGGCGTGAGGCTGATGACAGTGAGCGCCTGCTCTCGCAGCAGGGCGTGCAGCGGCGCGCCCGGCATCACCTTCTCCAGCGGCGCGAGCACCAGCGTGGCGCCCGAGGTCAGCGTGGTGAAGATCTCCTCCACGGACAGGTCGAAGGAGAGGTTGGCGAACTGGAGCACGCGCTCGCCCGGACCGATGCCGTAGGCCGTGGCCTCGTGCGTGACGAGGTTGGCCACGCTCCGGTGCTCCACCGCCGTGCCCTTGGGCTGGCCCGTGCTGCCGGAGGTGTAGAGCACGTACGCGAGGTTGCCGGGAGTGACGCCGGTGACGGGCGCCTCGGTGCTCTCGCGCGCCAGGGCCTCGTGCGCGGTGTCCAGGCACAGGGCACGGGCGCGGTGCGGCTCGGGGAAGCGGTCCACGAGCGGGGACTGTGTCAGCAGCAGCGCGGCACCGCTGTCGTCGAGCAGGAAGGACAGGCGCTCGCGCGGCAGCAGCGGATCCACGGGCACCCAGGCGCCGCCCGCCTTGAGGATGCCGAGCAGGCCCACCACGACATCCAGCGAGCGCTCCACGCCGAGCGCGACGCGGACCTCGGGGCCGACGCCGTGACGGCGCAGCACATGGGCGAGCTGGTTGGCCCGCTCGTTCAACTGGGCATAGGTGAGCTGGGTGCCCTCGAAGGAGGCCGCCAGCGCGTTGGGAGCGCGGTGGACCTGGGCCTCGAAGAGCACGTGTACGCAGGCCTCGGGGAAGTCCGCGCGCGTGTCGTTCCACGTCACGAGCTGCCGCAGACGCTCCTCGCCGGAGAGCAGGGTGAGCGAGGAGAGGCGACGCTCGGGGGCGGAGACGAGCAGCTCCACGAGCGCCCGGAAGTGCCGGATCATCCGCTCGATGGTGGACGCGTCGTAGAGGTCCGCCTGGTAGTTGAATTCGCCCGTGAAGCCCGCGGCGTTTCGTCCCATGGAAAGCGTGATGTCGAACTTGGCGACATGGTCCTCGTCGGGGCCCGGACGCAGCGTCAGGCCCGGCAGTGAGGCCGTCGCGTCCGGTGTGTTCTGGAGGATGAACATCACGCGGAACAGCGGCGACTGCTGGAGGTCACGCAGGGGCTGGAGCTGCTCGAAGGGCAGGTGCTGGTGTGCGTAGGCGCCGAGCGCCGTCTCGCGCACGCGGCCCAGCAGCTCGCGCACCGTCGGGTCTCCATCCAGGCGCGTGCGGAGGACCAGCGTGTTGAGGAAGTAGCCGACCAGGCCCTCCAGCTCCGCGCGGTTGCGTCCCGCCACCGGCGAGCCCACGGAGATGTCGTCCTGACCGGAGTAGCGCGACAGGACGAGCTGGAACGCCGCCAGGAAGAACATGAAGGGGGTGATGCCTTCACGGTGGCAGAAGGTCTCGATGGCCACCGCCAGCGCGGGAGGCACCACGAGGGGCAACAGGCCGCCGCGAGGCCGCGACAGGTGCGCGCGCGGCCGGTCGGTGGGCAGCTCCAGATCCTGGGGAGCTCCATCGAGCTGTCGCTGCCACCAGGTGAGCTGACGGTCCAGCTCAGCACCGTCCAGCCAGCGGCGCTGCCACGCGGCGAAGTCCGCGTACTGGAGTGGCAGCTCGGGGAGGTTCGGCACGCGGCCGGCCTGGAAGTCACCGTACAGGAGCGCCATCTCACGGACGACGACGCTGATGGACCAGCCGTCGGAGACGATGTGGTGGACGTTGAGCAGCAGCAGGTGCTCCTGGTCCTCCAGCACCAGCACGGCGGCGCGCAGCAGCGGCCCGGTGCTCAGGTCGAACGAATACATCGAGTGTTCGCCCGCGTGACGTCGGGCCTCGAGGTCTCGCTGCTCGGCGGAGAGGTGGCGCAGGTCGATGACGGGCAGCTCGAACGGCGAGGGGGCGTGGATGACCTGCACGGGGCCCTCCGACTCCGTGTGGAACGTGGTGCGCAGGGCCTCGTGACGGTGCACGACGGCTTCCAGCGTCCGACGCAGCACTTCCACGTCCAGCACACCGGAGAGCACCAGCGCCGTCGGGATGTTGAACGCGGGGCTGCCCGGCTCGAGCTGGTCCAGGAACCACACGCGCTGCTGCGAGAACGACAGGGGCAGCTTGCCCTCGCGCGGCGCGCGCTCGATGGGCGGCGCCGTCGTCGTCGCGCCGGTGCGCAGGGCGGTGTCGACCCGCTGGGCCAGCGCGGCGACGGTGGGGGCCTCGAAGAGGTCTCTCACCGGCAGCTCCACCGCGAAGGCGGAGCGGATGCGCGACGTCACCTGGGTGGCGAGCAGCGAGTGGCCGCCCATCTCGAAGAAGTTGTCCGTGACGCTGACGCGAGCCAGCTTCAGCACCGTCGCGAACAGCTCCGCCAGCTTCTCCTCCACGGGCGTGCGAGGCGCGGTGAACGCCGTGTCGCCGCGCAGGCTCTCCACGTCGGGCGAGGGCAGCGCGTTGCGGTCCACCTTGCCGTTGGGCGTGAGGGGGAGCGTGGCGAGCACGGCGATGGCGGAAGGCACCATGTGCTCGGGCAGGCGTCGCTTGAGCGACTCGCGCAGGGCCGCGACGTCGATGGTGTCGCTGGAGTCGGCGACGACGTAGGCGATGAGGCGCTTGTCGCCAGCGGCTTCGGTACGGACGGTGGCGACGGCCTGGTGGACGGAGGGGTGGAGGAGGAGCGCTGTTTCGACTTCACCGAGCTCGATGCGGAAGCCGCGCAGCTTCACCTGGTCGTCGATGCGGCCGAGGAATTCGAGAGTGCCGTCGGGAAGCCAGCGAGCCTTGTCACCGGTGAGGTAGAGGCGCGCGCCGGGGGAGGGGCTGAAGGGATT
>NZ_VIFM01000324.1 GCF_006636215.1 Myxococcus llanfairpwllgwyngyllgogerychwyrndrobwllllantysiliogogogochensis
GTGTATAAGAGACAGCCCCCAACCCTGTCCATCCCACCGGGCCAGATCCGCCGAGTCGCCGCCAATCCAGACATCTTCCCGACTGGAGCCAGACAACAGCAAGGGGCTACCAGAGACCCCCGTCTCCCTGAGGTACCATGACTGGCCATTCCAGCGCAGGGCGTGATTCCCGCTCGCAACCCAGACATCAGAAGGGCCCGCGCCCCAGACAGCCTGGAGGGACTCTCCGGAAGGTATGGGATTGTCCCAGCACCACTGGGCCGGCGTGCACGCGCCCATGACGGTGGGGAGCGGTCCGCCATCCAGGGGATTTCCACCATCCGCGCCAGCGTCCGAGGTGACTCCTCCGTCAGGGCCCGAATCAGGTGTCGCACCATCGGGGTTTCCACCATCCGGCCCCGCGTCCTCCCCGTCCGAGCAGTTCACCAGTGGTGCGGTGGCGAGCGCCACGACCAGCCAATTCATGACCAGACGCCCTAAAACCGAGGACTGACGTGAGCGTTGGCCAATGGACGCTGCAAGCATGGGGTCTCCGGATGAAAGGCAACCTTCATGGACTACGCATCCAGGTGCTATTGCCACTGAAAGGACTGACAAATCATTATGCCATAAATTCTAGCAAGTCTATTCTTTCAGCTCTGTCGAAGAGTTGTATGGATTATGGATGCGGGGGGGGACTCGAGCGGCACGGGAATTTGCCTGTGCCGCGAGTCAGCAGCACCGCCTCCACCCTGAATCCAGGAAGACGCGCCGGTCACGTGCCCGTGGCCTGCCCGGCCGGGCTGTGTCTGTCGTCGTGCCGTCAAACCGGAGGAATCAATGCACAAGGCAGGAATGAAGGTCGCACGGATGCTGCCGTTGGCAGGAGTGATGCTGCTGACCACGGGGTGGAGCAACACCCTGACTCCCCCGAAGGAGGACCGCGCCAACGCTCAGCAACTGGTGGAGCGCTATGATGAGGCCGTCAAGGATTCCGGCGTGTATCGCGTCGACCTGGACCTGGCGAATGATGGGGACTGGAACTTCCTCGTAGGACGGCTGACGTCGGCCGGGAAGAGTGAGCGCAACGCGCCGGAGCTGTTCCGTCGGCTTGGCTTCATGCGCGAGCGTGCGCTGACGCGGCAGGCGGCCGGGCCGCAGCCGGCGAACCTGGAGGAGGGCGCGTGGTGCAACCACTTCCTCAAGTACAGCCAGGACCCCATCTCGGCCAATGGCTATACCACCTTCTTCCCCGTGGTGGAGGTGGCGTGCAAGGACGGCGCGGACTACGTGTACGCCGACCTCTTCAACTACGACACGAACGTGGCGGAGACCAACTCCGTGCTGCTCTCCTCCGCCTCCGGCGAGGAGTACGGTGACGGCAGGGCCTTCGACGACGTCCGGGCTCCGGCCACCGTGGCCACCGGCAAGGGGCGCGTGCTGCGCATGGAGTCGCTGCTGATGGCGCTGGGTGCGACCATCGACCAGACGTCCTACCTCGTCGAGCGCGGAGCCGCGGTGAATCTGCCGCCGAGCATGTCCTTCACACACCCTCGCAAGGTGATCCCCAACACCGCGAACGCGGAAATCTATGCCTGCCAGCTTCGCGGTGGGAATGACTGCGACTACGCGGTGGCAGGCTATCAGAACGGCTCCTTGCTGCCTTATCCCCCCGCGCCCGCGGGCGTCGCGGCCAGCTATTCCGGTTCGCCGGGCATCCTGAACCCCGCGGACTACTGGCTGTTCAACGCGCCCTACAACTACCAGAACCTGTATGTGCCCATCCGTGGCGTGCTGAACGCCGGTGCGGAGAACAACTTCCAGTGCGTGCTGTCCAAGGTCGACCGGGCACGTATCCAGCTCATCACCCAGGATACCGCTCGTAGCTGCGTCTACGCGAACCAGGCGGAGTTCATCGCGTCGCTGCCGCTCGGCGCGAACCAGACGCCACTCAACGTGCTGACGAACATGAACTGGCTGTTCAACACCACGGGCAATGGGCCCAGTGCCGCCAGCTGTGGAACGGACCAGATCGTCAACGAGTTTACCCGCTTCTCCATCACCATCACCGGCAAGGTGCGCTGCAACGGCGTGGAGCTGCCGATATTCGTCGTCTACCCGAGGGGTGGCTCGGGCGTGCCGGGCAACATCTTCTTCCGCAACAGCTGCATGGCCTCTGGCACGCAAGTGAAGCTGGCCGATGGCCGCGTGGTGCCGGTGGAAGAGGTGAAGATGGGTGACAAGGTCCTCGCCAACGAGCAGGGCACTGCACTGACCGTCACGGACATCTCCCGCGGCAACGAGGTCAAGCCGATGCTGCGCCTGCGCGACAGCGCGGGCCACGACGCGACGCTCACGGAGATGCACCCGGTCATCATGTCCACGGGCGAGGTCGTCGCCGCCAGGGACCTGCGGGTGAAGGACCAGGTCCGCACCGAGAAGGGCACGGCCACGCTGACCTCCATCACCCAGGTGTCCCCGGAAGGCCAGCGCGTCTACAACCTGGCGCTGGGCACGGACACGGAACTGCTGGCGGTGAAGAAGAACGGCCGCACTCTCTACGCGGGCGGCTTCCTCGTTGGCGACCTGCGCATGCAGGACGCGCTCACGCTGCCCAAGCGCGAGCAGGTCTCCATCCTCCAGCGGCTGCCCAAGGCGTGGCACCAGGACTTCCGCAACGGCATCAAGCCGACGGTGGCCCGCTGATGGCCGCGAGCCCCGGAACACCCTGAGGTGACCCGCGCCACGGTGTCCGCCGTGGCGCACGGGGCTCGAGGTGAACGAGGGGTCGCCGGGGAATCGGCGGCCCCTCGATTCAGCGACGCTCCTTCAGTCCGCTTCTCTCCGCGTAGACGCGACTCCAGGAGATGGGGGGCAAAATCCTGGCGAGTCTTCAGTGAGTCGAGTCGCGCGCCGCCAGAGACCATCCATGCGAGCGTGAAGCCGCCGAGGGCGTGGGCTTCGAGACCCAGGCTTGGAGATCGCTCAGCGGCTCCAGCAGACATTGATGGCGGGACTCCCACAATAGCTGTTCGCGACATTCCGGCACTGTTCGTAGGGGACCCCTTCGCCCATACACATCCAAGGGAACCCCGGAGTGCAGATGAAGCAACAGCGGCGTCCACCCGCCTCCCATCCCTCACACAGTGCGGCCTCCACCGTCCCCACGTCCGAGTCCGGGGGAACCATCATCACCTCCTGCTCCCCCACGCCGCCACACGCCGCCAACAACCCACCAGCGACGACACCGACAATCCAAGCCAGTCGCTTCACAGGGGTGTCCTTTCGGAATGTGCCAGAACAGGACCGGCACCGGCCCATGAAAGCCCGTCCCTCCGGGTTTGACCATCCCTGGCAGCGACGCACGGGCAAGGCCATCTCGAGCGCCGGGAGGCAGTCCGCGAGGAGGCTCGAGTTCCCCTCAGTCGACACGCGCGTAGAGGGAAGCGGCGCGCCTCAACCGTTCCATGGCTTCGGCATCGAGCTTTCGCTGGCAGCTCAGGTGAAGGCCCCGGTCACTGAACCGCACCGCCGCGCGAAGGATTGTCACGAGCGATTCGACGTGCCGCTCACTCACCAGCGTCGCCTGGACAGGCACTTCCGCGCCGAGGTCCACCGAGAGTTTCCAGGCTCCAGCCAGGGCGGCATCGAAGCGTTGCAGCCTGGGAGCCAGGGAAGAATCGGCACAGAGGACCACCGTGCCCGGCTCAGCCCTGGGGAGCTCCAGCCAGGACAGGTGCGGCAGGGCGGCCAGTGCCTCGAACAGCCCAGGCCCGCGTGCGCCCGTCACCTCCAGGCGCCGCACCGGCAACGCGTGGGCGCCCAGCTCACGCGCCAGAGCCTCCGAAACGTTCCTCAACCGCGTCACGCCGCGCAGGTGCGGATGGGCAAGCCACCGGCTCCAATGCACGGCGGGGCCAGTCCAGTCGGCAATGCCGTTCCAGTCGATTTCCTCCACCGTGCCCCAGGCCGGTCCTGGCGCGGGCGCTCCCTCCATGACGTTGGATTCCATCATCCGGACCGCCACCGGAAAGCCTCGTGCGAAGCGTGCATACCCTCGCTCGATGACGGCCCCCAGCGGGGCCTCCCACTTCTCCCTGTTCGCCACCAGCAACTGAGTGATGCGGTCCTCGTCGGGCACCTCGGCGTATTGGAGCACGATGAATTCACCCAACGGGTCGCCCAGTTCGAGCAGTTGGTCGGCCAGCACTCTCCGCGAGGAGTCATCCTCCGGCACGGCATGGATGCGAGCGAGCAGCACATCCCGGGTGGAGGAGATCCGTTGCTCCACGGCCGTGCGCGCGTCGATGGCCTCCCTCAACGCCTCACACCGCGCCTGGGTCTCCTCGTCGAGAATGGGGGGGACCCAGCCAGTCCCCAGACGGATGACGATGTCGAGCTTCTCCGCCACGAAGAACAGCTCGGCGGGGAGTCTCACTCTCAGCGCATGAAGGACGTTCACGTCGTAGGGCGGCCCCACGTGCATGAACAGGCCGCACAGCTCGTCCAGGACCTGGGAGTGCTTGGCCACCGGCATGAGCGCGATGGCGAGCAGCGGTTGAATGAGCCGGGGGTCCGCGGCCCGCTCTCGAAACTTCGGGATCTGCCGCGCGGTCTCTTGCCCATGACCCTGCCGCGCATGCACCAGGAGCGGCATCAGCTCTCTCGGTAGGTCCATCAGATGCCTCGGATCCCGCTTCTGCCACCAAGAGGCGTTGACGTCGAGCGGAGTGAGGCCGACCACGAGGCGGTCCGAGAGCTGCTGCGCGAGCGCGATGATGGGCTCCGCGCGGGCCTCAGCCCAGGCCTCCAACAGCCTCTGGAGCGCCTCCTCCTCCTCGTGCCGCTCGAAGGACTCCGTCGCGCGAGCCAGGAGCTCGTTCAGGATGTGGCTCACTTCGCCAGCATAGCCCTTGCGCAGCGCCCAGTCGTCGAGGCCCAGGACTCGAGCGGGGCTGGCAGGAAGCAACGGGGCGCGGCGAATCAGCCGCAGGAGGGGATCGAGACTGGTGGGCGTGGCCAGGGGCTTGAGCAGCCGGGCCCCGGCTTCTGCTCCCGCTGTGATTGCAACGGAGCACCGCTCGGTGGCCAGCCGGCGTGGCCGGTGCGACTGCGCGGACAGCAGGCGCACCGGCCGCTCCGTGAACGTGCGGCGGGGAGCGCGAGCGTTACGGAAGCGGGGGAAGCGCGATGCGCAGCTTGACCCACTCGTACTCCTTGACGGTCTTTCCAGCCACCTGGACGTTCTTGCTCTTGGAGCCGACCACGGAGAGCTTGAGGGGACTTTCAAACACCGCGTGCACATTGGTGTTCGTGGCGATGAAACGCGCCAGCGTCAACGTCCCCATGACCATGACAGTCGGGCAGTCCGCCCTCAGCTTGCACGTGGGAGCGCGATACACAATCACCGTGCCGCCCTCGATATCGTTCGCGCTGTTGAGGCGCGCCTTCGGTACGACGATGAACAGCCGATTCTTGCCGTCGGGAGTCTCCCAGACCGCGCCCAGCTTGTGGTCGATGGGGCTGTCGGGCTTGTTGGCGTTCACGTCCACGGGCCGGAGGATGACCTCGGTGAAGCGATCGCGCTCGAGGACCGCATTGACCTGGGTGAGCTCCGCCTTCTTCGTCCATCCCAGCCAGTGGAGCTGCGGGAGGTTGTAGTTATCCGACGGGAATCTGCCCATGAACGTGCTCGCGTCGCGGTACTCGATGGGCTTGTTGGTAGAAGGATCTCGCGCGTTGCCGTGCGCGAGGCCGAGGATGTGCCCGGTCTCGTGGACGTAGGTCCGGAACAGGTTGTCATTGAGGTAGATGTTGCCCCCGGTGGCGTGCGAGATGGAGCAGAGCCCGGTGGGCAGCACATACACGGTCATGAACGCGGTCGCGCTGATCTGGGCGACGGCCTGTTCCTTCGCCTTCCCGCAGTTGCTGCTCGTCACCTGCACGGTCTGCGTGCCGATGATATTCCGGTGCACCTGATTGCGAGACGCGACCACGAAGAAGTCGTACATATTGTGGACGTTGGCCATGATGGAGCTCATCGATGGCGTGGTCTTGCCCGCGAGCGCGACGCGAACGACATTGACCCTGTGCGTACTGTTCACGACGCCCAATCTGGGATTGTAGTTCCTGACGCACTCCGACTCCCCGACGGCGCAGGTGTAGTTGTAATCGGATGGTGGCACCTCGGCGTCCGCGATCCGGAACGACTGCACGTTGCCGTCCGCGCTCGCGCCCGACTCGAACGAGGTATCACAGAGGCTCGCGTCGGATTGAACGGTGACCGAGTCCCCGGTGCAGCCCGTGCCGGCATGGAGCGTCACGGCCTTGCCGGACGCCACGTTGACGTAGGAGGCGCCAGCGGCTGGCTCAAGCGTGTAGCAGCCATTGGCTTCGGCCCCCTGAATCACCTGGGAACTGCTGTTGCAGCTTTCACGCAGGCGGACTTCCATCGAGCGAGGGGTGCTGAGGTGCTCGCGCATCGTGGGCCAGTTGGCCGCCGTGCAGTTCCCGGACTGCACCTCCTCCAGGAAGTAGCCATCCTCGAGCGCCGGGTGATTGTAGGTCGCGCACGTCTCCCACAGCTCACTCCAGTGGTCCCAGTCGCAGGTCCCCGCGTTGACATACGTCTCGACACACTCGAGCGACGCCATGAGTTCAGGCGAGGTGATGGCCTGGCGGGTGGACCCGATAGACGCCTCGGTGCCGGTGCCACCGGGCTGTTCGTGGGCGGGCTCCTCCCACTCTCCTGCATTGCATCCTGCGACCAGAACTCCGCACAGCAGGACGCCTGTCATGGACAGCTTCTGCATACTTCTCCCTCTCGCGGCCCATGGCCGCATGGCGCTGCGCATCATTTGCAGTGGAATGGCTGTTACAATTCGACAGATGAACCAGCCTGTCGGCTGTCCCATCGGCGCTGTCTTGCCTGCGGGTTTCGCGGCGGGCGTCACTCGCGCCTTAAATGGTCTTACTCGAAATTCATGTAAAAATCGACGGACAGTGGAAAATTAATTTCGCGCCCTGACGAAAAGGTGCGAGCGGATTGCGGGAAGCGGATGCGAGGTGCGACAGGGCGCGAGGTATTGCGAGCCGCTGCTGCCGAGAGTTCAACATCCGAGGATGCAGTCACAAGAAGATTGCTTGAGCTCAACCCGGAATACCGGGAAGGAGGCGGCACACCCAGGAGCGTGTCAATGCATGTTCGTCGCCTTCCCCTCGCAGCTCACCGCGCCGCACTCGCCCTCCTCTTCGCCACGACTATTGCCTGTGGAGTGAAGACGGAGAACGACCCCGAACTCTCAACGCAAACCGCCGCGGTCACCTCGGGCACCCGGCTCATCGGCGTGCAGTCCGGCCGCTGCCTCGATGTGTCCCAGAACAGCCAGACGTCGGGGCAAGGGCTCAACATCTACGACTGCCACGCACAGGCGAACCAGCGGTTCCTGTTCACGCCCGAGGGCGAGCTGCGCGTGTTCGACGGCGCCTGGTGCGTCCAGCCCGCGACCGCCAGCGCGGGGGGCCGAGCCGTCATCAGCGCCTGCACCGGGGCCGCCAACCAGCGATGGGTCCGCAACACCAACGGCGCGGTGGTCCATACGGCGACCTCGTTGTGCCTCGATGTCTCCGGTCAGGCCACCGCCAACAGCTCCCCGGTGGTGGTCTGGAATTGCAACGGCCAGACGAACCAGCAGTGGTCGCTGCCTGTCGACACCCAGCCTCCCACCGTGCCCACGGGGCTCACCCTGTCCAACGTGACGTGCAACTCGGCCACGCTGACGTGGTCGCCGTCCACGGACAACGAGGGCGTCGCCTTCTATGATGTCTACCACGACGGTCAGCACATGAAGGCAGTCTCCGGCGCCGTGGTGTCCACCGGCCTGACGGTGGTCCCCGGGGCGACGTGGGGCCTGTATGTGAATGCGCGGGATGCGGCCGGCAACGTCTCTCAGGGCAGCGCCACGCTCACCATTACCCCGCCGCAATGCCAGGTGGATACCCAGGCCCCCAGCATTCCGACAGGCGTCACCGCCACCGCCCTGGGTACCAGCGTGACGGTGAGCTGGACTGCGTCCACCGACAACGTGGGCGTGAGCGCGTACGACGTGTTCCGAGGGGGTGTGAAGATTGGAACGGTGTCCGGCTCGCCGCCCGGGACGACCTTCGTCGACAGCGGACTCTCCCCGAACACGACCTACGCCTACGCCGTGCTCGCCCGTGACGCCCAGGCCAATGCGTCCGCGCAGAGTTCGGCCGTGACGGTCACCACCGGCCAGGCCTGCACGAACGACGTCTGCTCCGTCTCCCAGGTCGCCACCGACACGGACATCCCGTGGGGACTGGTGAACCTGCCGGATGGCTCGGTGCTTTACGGCCGCAGGGACGCGCAGAACATCGTTCGCCTGGACCCGGCGACGGGCCAGAAGACGTCGGTGGGAGTCGTCCCCAACGTGCAGAGCACCGACGGCGAGGGCGGGCTGATGGGGTTGGCCCTCTCCCCCTCCTTCGCCACCGACAGCTGGCTGTACGTGATGCACACCTCCCCCACCGACAACCGCATCGTGCGCCTCAAGTATGAGAACGGCGCCCTCAACACCTCCTCGCTCCAGGTGCTGCTCTCGGGTATCGGCCGCAACAAGTTCCACAACGGCGGGCGCCTGCGCTTTGGCCCGGACGGGAAGCTCTACGCGTCGACGGGAGACGCCCAGAACGGCGCCTATGCACAGGACCTCAACAACCTGGCCGGCAAGGTGCTGCGGCTCAATGCCGACGGCACGCGCCCGTCCGACAACCCCTTTGGGAACTACGTGTGGAGCTACGGCCACCGCAACCCACAGGGGCTGGCCTTCGACTCCCAGGGGCGCCTGTGGGAGCAGGAGTTCGGCAACTCGGTGATGGATGAGACGAACCTCATCCAACGGGGTGGGAACTACGGCTGGCCGAACTGCGAAGGGACGGTGTCCCAGGGAGGCTCGGGCTGCGCGACGGCCGGGTACATCGCCCCGAAGCGGACCTACTCCACCGCGGAAGGCTCGTGCTCTGGCATCGCGGTGGTCCGCGACGTCCTCTACGTGGCTTGCGCACGCGGCTCACGCCTCTACCGAGAGGTCATCAGCGGCACCGAGCTGACCAACGTGCAGCAGTTCTTCGTCGGCACCTACGGCCGGCTGCGCACCGTCGAGCCGACGCCCGACGGCAACCTCTGGATGACCACCACCAACCAGGGCGACAAGGACAGCATCCCCGACAACAGCAACGAGAAGATCTTCCGCGTCGTCCTCGGGCAGTAGGGAGCGTTCATTGCCCCCGGGGCCCTTGCGGCGCCGGGGGCAGGCCTCGCCTCGCTCCGAGAGGCGGGCTCTCGCACGCAGGTCCAAGCTGCGCGGGCGGCTTGTATCAACACCCCGAGCGACTCGACGACGAGGCGCCCTTGAATGGGCGCCTGCGTGCCGACTTCGCTTTCGCCTACTTCTTCTTTTTGATGAAGAACCTGTGCTCCGACCACCAGTCGAAGTGGCCGCGGCTCCTCGAGAAGTAGATGCCGCGTCCGGCGTCGAGCACCTTCTCCCAGACGCTGCCGCCGTCCTTCTTCTTGAGCACGCCCGTCGGTTTGCCGAGGAACTTCTTCGCGGTGAAGTCGTTCACCCCCTGAGGCAGCTTGAAGGCGAGCGGGCCGTCATACTTCTCGCCGAGGTGCACTTCGGAAATCACGCCATTGCGGCCGATGTGGACCGTGATGCCACGCTTCTTGTCCTTGAGCGCGCCTCCGGCCTTCAGGGGCCTGGTCGGCAGCTTCAGCTTCTTGAGCTCCGCCGAGAGCTTCGGGTCAGTCACGGGCCTCCCGAGCAGGGCCACCAGCCCTCGTGGAAGGGGGGCCAGCTTCTTCACGCCCTCGCTCTCCACCGGAGCGGGCGCGGCGTCACGCTGGTACGCCTTCACGTTGAACTTCGCGGGCTTCGGCGCCTTGACCTTCTCCTTCGCGAGCCACTCACGCAGCGCCTCGCGCTCATCGCCCTCATCCAGGTCATCCAAGCGCGTCTTGCCCGCGCCGAGCGCCAGCAGGAACGCCTCGAGGCTGGGAGCGACGACCTTGAGCACGTCCGACTCCGAGTCGAACAGCACGACCGGCTGCGGCGTCACGGTCGAGACCAGCGCGAGCAACGAGCCCTCGGGCAGCGACAGGAAGCACCACGCGTCGCTCAACTCGCCAGGAACCTCCGAGGTCATGAGCTCGAACGAGCCGAAGTTTCCATACTTCTGAGTCGCGACCCACCTGGCGAAACGCGCGAGCAACGGAGGAACAGTCAGCCCCTTGGGCGGCTTCAGCCTGGCGAAGTATTTGCTCATGGGGCGCGCACCCTACCCCATCGTTCAAGGGATGCCACGGCGCCCGGAAACGGCTTCCAGGCGCGCATCGACTCCGCCCCAACAGCGCTGACGCAGGGGCGCTCGCGGCTACTTCTGGTGGACGCGGATGAAGTTGAGCTTGTTGTTGGCGGCCCCCGGCGCGCTGCGCACGGTGAGCCGGCCGTCGGACACCGCGACCACGCCGGAGCCGTTGGTGAAGCCGTAACCCGTCGGCACACCGCTCAGCAGCACCGAGTCCTCCACCTGGATGCGGTATGAGCCGTTCTTGGTGCTCGGGTCTCCCGCCAGGAGGTCAATCGCGTAGACGCCGTTCGGCACGGCGATCTCCCAGACCCGGTCGCCCCCCTGCTGCATGCGCGCGTGACGCTGCGCCAGGATGTCGATGTCGTAGCCCGCGTCCACCATGTTGGCCGTGTTGTCCACGGTCCACCCATAGCTGAAGCCGTACGCCCGGCTCCCGTACACCTGGCCGTAGTCGGTGAGCATCGCGTAGATCTCCACGGGCGAGGCCGAGGCCGGCTGGAAGTTGATGTCCACTCCGAACTTCCGCGTCACCTCCACGAAGGCCAGCTTGTTGTTCACCGCGGCGCTGTCATTGCGAATAGTCAGCCGGCCGTCATTCACGTCGACCGTGGTCACCGCCTCCACGAAGCGCTTGTCCGTGGTGGGCGTGCCCTTCAGCACGTGGCCGTAGTATTCGACGCTGAAGATGTAGTCGCTGTCGAAGAAGCTCGGGTCCCCCGCCACCAGTCGGACCTGGTAGTAGCCGTTGGGGACCGCCAGCTCCCACGTGAAGTTGCCGCCGTTCTGCGTGCGGATGACGGTGTCGTAGGCCTGGGACGGCGTGTTCGCGTCATCGCGATCTCGCGTGTTGGCCGTGTTGTCCGCGCTCCACCCGTACGTGTGGCCATTGCCCCGGCTCCCGAACACCTGCCCCGAGTCCGCGACGAAGCCCGCGGGCACCGCCACGTTGGCGGGCTGGAAGTTCACCCGCAGCTCGAAGGGGACGAAGGGAGAGAACGGCACGGTCTGCGCCACGGCCGGAGCGCCGACCAACGCCAGTCCGCCCAGCGCCGCCAGCCGCACCGTCTTCGAGAGCAGTGTCTTCATGATGTGGACCTCGGGGTGTGGGACCGCGCCACGGCGGCCACCGTGAAGGGCCCACCGCTAACATGCCCCTCCCGCATCACCGCAAGCCACACATCCACCACCCACTCCCCACGCACGGCGGCGCGCAATTTTGCCGCGAGAATGGATGCGCGTTGAACACCGCTCGCCAGACTCATCCATGAGTGCCACGCGACACGCGACAACAACCCATGTTGCGCAATCGGGGCGGGCGCGGGGTCTACGGGAGAACCCGGGTCAGTCAGGCCTCGGCCCGTCCTTGGAGAACCCCATGCGCAGCTCTGCTCCGCACACGCCTTCGCGTGCCACGCTGCCCGTTCGACATCCCTCGGCGGCATACCTGCTCGCGGCGGTCTTGATGGTCGGTTGCGAGTCCCCTCCCTC
>NZ_VIFM01000325.1 GCF_006636215.1 Myxococcus llanfairpwllgwyngyllgogerychwyrndrobwllllantysiliogogogochensis
CGAGGTGGGGAGATTGAGGTCGCGAGGCCAGACGATGGGCGTCGCCTCGGCCTTGGCCGTGGAGGTCGACTCCTGCGTCGTCGTGTTGCCCTCCGGCGTCGGAGGTGAGGTGGGGGTCGGTGTCGAGTTGGCCTGCATGGCGTTTCGTCTCCGAAAGAGACAAAGGCCTGCGGCGCGAAATCGGGGACATCACTTACGTGACGGCGAGCGTCGTGGTGCGGCAGAGGCCGTGGTACGGCGGGAAGCCCACGCCCGCGTCCGCGAGCTGCCTGTCCGAAGCGAGCGAGCGGAACTCGCCGACGTCGTCGCGTGTGCCAGCGGCGGAGCGGAGCACCTCGGCCAGGCGCGTCTGTTGGCCGCCTCGGTTGACGTAGAGGAGCGCGCGCCCCGTGTCCGCGTCGAGGCGCTCGCGCACCCAGGGCAACTCCTGCTTCACATCCTCTGGGCGCTCGAGGGACTCCAGTCGCTCGAAGCGCTGGAGGGCCTCGCCCACTGAGAACGTCTTCCCGTGGAGGAAGCGGCACACCTGGGTGGTGGCCTCGTCGAGGACGGCCTCGATGCGGTAGCGGCGGATGCCGGCCTCGGCGTAGCTGCTCACCTGGGCGAAGGAGCGCCCCTGGCCAATGAAGTGGCTCGCCACCACCTCCCAGTAGAAGGGGGCTCGCTCGATGAGCGCGCCGCGCGCGGCCCTCTCCAAGGACTCGGCGATGTCGCTTCTTCCGAGGCCGGCCTCCAGCCCCTCCGCCACGAGACGCCGAGCCTCCTGGCCGAAGGCGTCCAGCCGGCGCCCGTACTCGTCCCGCACGAAGTTGCCCTGGGTCCGGACGATGTGTTGGGCCACGCGTCTGTCGACGGCGTTGAAGCGGGCGGCGAGGGCGAGGCCCTGCTCTCTCCGGGCGTGGCTGCGCGCGGACGCCACCACCTCTTCGGCTGCGTCACCGAGGGGCGCTTGGATGCGGGCGGGGATGACGGCTGTCCGCCGGCCAGCAGCCTCCAGGGACTGGGAGACGAGGCGCCTGCGCTGGGCCGCCGTCGTCTTCCTCCAGTCCACGTCGAGGACGGCCACCGCCTCTCGCATGGCATCCACGTCCGCGCGCCCGACGGCGCGGCGAAGGCGCGCGGCAAGCAGGGCCACTGCGCGGTCCATGCCGGCGGCGGTGCCGACGTCGAGGGCCTTGGCCACCGGCAGCCGCAGGACGTCCCCCAGCAGGGTTTCCGCCACCGCCCGCGCCTCGTGCAGGAGGAGGAGGCTGTCAGCGGGGGCCGTGCACATGGGGGGGCTCCTGCGTCACCAGCTCCACGGAGCTGCGGCGCTTGGCGCGCACTTCGACTCCTGCCGGAGTGGGGGAGAAGACGACGTCGTGGCTGGCCGCGCACCTGTCACACAGGGCGAAGACGAGGAGGCCGTTGCGCCAGAGCGTCGTCGTCTCCTCCAGGGGCCCGCGCCTTCGGCACATGCGGCACTCCAGGACACCGCGCTCGGCGTCGGCCTGGGCCTGGAGCACCCACGCGCGCTGAAGCTGCTCAGGCGTCATGTGGGTTGCCCCGAGAACCAGGTGTCGAACTCCTCGCGGGGGACGGGGACGTGCTCGGTGTCCATGTACCGGCGGGCCAGCGCCAGGCGTCCTTGGGCCAGGCGCTCCTCCTCGGCTCGAAGCTCTTCTCGCAGCCCCAAGAGGCGTTTCGCCTCGCCCAGCAGCGAGCCCTTGTCCTTCTGGGGCTTCAAGTCTTCGACGCCCGTCTGAATGCCCGCCAGCGTGAGGGTGATGGGACGCTTCACCCAGTCGTCCGCAATCTTGCGGAACTCGCGGTGGAAGATGTCGCCGGCCAGGTGGCGGCCCTCCTCGGGAGTCAGCACACCCACGCGCACCAGGCGCTCTACCATCTCGGTCATGCGCTCCGGGTCTCTCGTGGCCGTCGTCTGGCTGCGGAAGCGCCAGAAGCGCACGCCCATGTCCGCGAGCACCTTCCGATTCAACAAGAAGTCGAACTCGTCGCGCTCGGGTTGGAAGACTTGGTCCTCCGCGAAGCGGAGCTGCGCCTCGGCCACGGAGCGGTTGAAGTCCCGGCCGTCTCCGCGCAGCAGTGGCGGCAGGCGGAAAGCGCTGCCCACCTTGTCGATGTTGCGCTGGTCGTACTGTTGGAAGAGCGCGTCCTGCTGCTGGGCGTCCGTCAGGGGGCGCAGCTCAATCTTCGCGCGTCCTCCGTCGCCGGTGCCACCGCCGTCCGCCTCGAGGATGAGAATCTTGTGGAAGTTGGCCTTGCCCTTGAGGTTCTCCTCGATGAAGCGCTCGATTCTCGGGACCGAGGCGTCAGAGAGCCTTCCGCCCGAGACGAGCAGCGCCAGAGGGGGAACGCTCTTGTTATTGAAGTAGAGGTAGTTGACCTCCTCCATCTGCCGGGAGCCGAGGACGGACAGCAGGGTTCCGACCCAGCGCGGAATGCCGTAGGGCGAGCGCGGCGAGTGGATGGCGAAGTGGATGAGTTCCGTGGCGGGACCGTCGGAGGCGTCCGCGGCCTTGAGGGTGGTGACATCCGCGAAGGCGCGGCCGGTGAGGCGGGAGATGACGCGCGAATCCCCGAAGGACTTGAAGTACACCCGCTCGCTGCCCTGCACCTGGATGTAGCGGCGCAGGCGCCGACGGGTGCTCACTGTGTCGAAGCTGACGGCGGAGATGCGGACGCGCTCGCGCACCTCGACGGCCTCCTTGTCGAGAGGGAGGAGCCGCACCGTGTACGAGGGCACGTAGACGAAGCGGGCGATGTCGCCCTTCCCGTCGCGCAGCACCTCCCAATAGGCGTTGCCCGTCACCTCCAAGTCATGGCGGGTGCGGCGACGCAACTCGACGAAGCTGCCGTCGAAGCAACAGAAGTCGAAGAAGGATTCCAGGCGGGCCTTCTCCACCCGGGCCTGCTGACGCACTGCCTCGGCATGGGCGGTGACTTCCGCGTCCGTGGGAAGCGGGGGCGTCCCCGAAGGCAGCGTGCCCGCGTCACGCGCAGCCAGGCGCTCCAGGGCCATGGCGTCGGCCACCTTCTCCCGGGCGCCGTCGGCGTCGAAGTCGATGGCAGGCTCGAAGCGGTACCCGAAGCCGTCGATGTTCGTCGCGTAGGCGTCGACGTTCTGCCTCAACGAGTTGGAGTGCTCGACGAGAAGGCAGAGGGCCTCCGGCTCATACGGAGGCTGGAGGGCGCCGGCCTCGCTGAAGGCCAAGGCGTCCTCGCCCCCGGGGCGGCTGGCGGGCTCGTCGACGCGGGCGCCCACCACCACGGCCTTCAGGATGGACTGGAGGCGCTCCTCGGCCTGGTGGACTTCCAGGGGCACCGTCACGGACGGTCCTCCACGTAAGCCAGGAGGCCCGTGGGGGTGTGAGAGACGGCGCGCACGCGCTGGCCGCGTGCCGCCAGCTCGGCGTGGACTGCCTCCAGCAGTCCGTCGTGGGTGGAGGCCTCGACGGTGAACTCCGGCCCGGGGTGTGGCGCGCCCGAGGGGGAAGCGAGGACGAAGACTCTGACGACGCTCTGCACACGGGCCTCCCGGACCAGGTGGAGGCAAGGCGCGCGGTGGGAGGGGTGCCCTCGATGTGCGAGGGCGTTGGGGGCCGCGCGCCTCACCTCCAGCGAGGACAAAGGCTTCGGGCCCAATTTCGGGGACATCGGGGGGCTTGAAGGCGCCTGTAGAGGCGGGGTCGCCGAACCATTCCGGCTGTGCGGTGACATGGAACCTTGCGCTTTGGGCTCCTTCTCTATAGAATTCTTCGAGTTTCGGCTCCATTGCTGATGCGGTGGCACGGCGCCGGGGACCGGGAGATCGAGTATGGCGTCGCGCAGTTGGGTGCAAAACCCGCTGAAGTACATGGACGAGCGTGTTCCGGCAGGCTTCTTCACTGACACGCTGCGCGCGCTTCGCGACGCGAACCGTATTGCGTCCGCGCACTGCAGGGAGTTGGAGCCCGAATGGCGCAAAGGCGCATTCGCCCACTTACGGCGAGAGTTCTTCAACCAGCTCTGGGGACCAGTAGCGCGCCGCTATGGCGGGCGAGCGCGGCCCGTCCTGAATGGGAACTTCTCGACGAACCACCTGGAGGTGGTTCTGCATGGCATCACGTTCACTTCGGTGTCAGTGCAGTGGCCCAACGAGTTTCCACGTGACGCCGATTACCGAAAGTCATTGGCAGTCGGGAACCAGCTTTCCATGTTGGGGCGGATGGGTCTGGAGGAGGAACAGCCCTTGGCTGAGGCCCAGCTTTACGCTGTGTTTGGCTACTCCAGTGACGTCGAGGAGGAGAGTGGTCTCCCGGTGTTTGCGCATGTGGGATTCCCTCACCACAGGAAGAAGAAGTACGTGGACATCAGGTCCCTGTTTGGGCTGATTCGTGATCTGGGCGGCCCTGCTAGCTCGGTTGGCGCGGAGCCGACCCCACCCACTCCGGGTTCAAGTGGTTCTGCGCTGCCGCCTGGGGTGGAATACGAAGAGGAGCGTACGGAGGAAGATCCGCCGTTGCGTATCGTCGGTCGTGATAACAAGGCTGCTAATAACTCCGAACAGGGGCTTGCGACAGAGTTCGCGGAGGAGCGTACTGAGGAGGAGCCGCCGCTGAGTATCATCCCCCGCGATAACAAGGCTCCTGGTACAGAGGACGAATGATTCTAGGCACTCCAGGCTTCATTGGCTCACGCTTGGTGGAGGCGCGCCTTGAGCGCGGTATCCCCGTGCGCGCACTCGCCGAGCGCGTTGAGATCAGTGTGCCTGCCATCTATGGCTATGAGAAAGGTGCCTCCAGTCCTCGAGCAGATGTATTGCGGCGGTTGTGCGACGCGCTCGATGTTCCGGAACGCTACTTTCTCATGCCCGTGGAGGAAGTGCCTGGAAGTGCGGTTTTCTATCGCGCGCAGCGCTCGACGAGCGTTGCTGCCTGTAATGCCGCAGAAGCAAAACTGAGCTGGCTGCACCGACTTGGAGCTGTGGTCGGCCAGTTCATCAGCCTGCCTTCCATGAACTTGCCAGACTTTGCAATCCCGAGGGATCCGCTAGCGCTCTCGGACGCTGAGGTTGAGCGGTTTGCTGTCGATACGCGGCGTCACTGGGGATTGGGGCAAGGTCCAATCAGCAACATGGTCGCATTGCTGGAGAAACATGGGATTTTGCTGGCACGGGCCCAAGTCGATGCGGAGGCGCTGGATGGTTTGTCACAGTTTTTTGGAGACCATGCGGTAGGGCTTCTGGCTGCTAATAAGGAGTCGGGTCCACGTTCACGCTTCGATGTTGCACACGAACTCGGCCACCTCGTACTCCATAGAGGAGTTGATCAGGCTCGCCTGAATAAGCCGAGCGAGTGGCGTGCCTTCGAAAATCAAGCTCATCGGTTCGCTGCGGCTCTGCTTTTTCCCCCAGAGGCGTTCCGGCATGAGGTGAAGACCTTTAGCGTGGATGGTTTCTTCGAATTGAAGATGCGCTGGAAGGTGTCTGTTCGAATGATGATGATGCAGGCTCAGAGATTGGGATTCCTGAGCGACGAGGCGATGACCCGTCTGCATATCAACTATGCGCGTCGAGGCTATAAACGCAATGAGCCGCTTGATGAGCAGCTTCCTCCCGAGCAGCCGCGTTTGCTTCGACGTGCGATTGAGATGTGGGTGGCAGACAGGGGCCACGAAGAGGTGTGTTCGCATCTGCCTTTTGCTAACCGGGACATCGTGACTTTGACGGGAGTTCCGCGTGGGGTTCTGACCGGCGAAAGCGCGCAAGTACTCAGGCTCGTGCCGACTTCAGCGCCTGACGGAGACGGTTCTGGGCCGACAAATGTGCCCCCAGGTGGGGGAACGGTTACGCCTCTTCGACGAGCATGAGCGCGAATCCGCGCTACCCAAGTACTCTCACCCCAATCTCCCCGCTACCTCGCCGCTCCGGCCCCCGTTCGCGCTGGCAGGCCAAGGCCACGGCCCAGAACTTGTCCGCGTGCCCACGGTTGGTGCGCTCGGCGTCGAAGGACACCTTCCCCGAGGGAAGCACCCGGCGCTTGATGGAGTGAATCTGCCCGACAAGCTCACGCTCGCGCGGCAGGGTGACGTCGCGGCGCTGGAGGAGAATCTTGAAGTCGGTGGCCCAGCGCTCCTTGGACTCGTTGGTGAAGTTCTCCGCCACCACCTGGGGGAAGTCGCGGGCGAGATTCTCAGCGAGATTCATTCCGATGCCGCTGCGGTCGACGCTGAGGCGCGCCACGGGCAGGACAGCGAGGAGGCGGCGCAGGTGGGCCTCCTGCTCCGCGAAGGGCACGCCCTCGAAGCTGCGCAGCATGCGGCACGTGAAGCGGCCCTGCACCTCCTCGAAGACGGCCAGCTCCGAGCGGTCTCTCGTGCGGCCCACGTCGAAGCCCGCCACCAGGCGCCCCTGGGGCACGGGCACGTCGGAGGCGTCTTGGGCCAAGGGCAGCTCGTCGGTGGTGCACGGGAGGATGAGCTCGTAGGGCAAGAAGCTGTAGGACTCGTCGACGTAAAAGGCATTCGAACTCCTGCTGGAAGTCCTCCTGCGGCAAGGAGTCGAACTGCTCCACCAGCACGGGGCGCCCGAAGCGAACGACGCGCTCCTCGGTGGGCATGAGAGGGGCTTCCACCGCGGCGCGCCTCACGTCCAGGCTGAAGAATCGGCACAGCCACCAGGGCACCTGCTGGCGCGTGTGGTGCGGGTACTTGCGCAGCTCCTGCGAGGCAATTTCCCAGAAGATGCCGCGCCGGCCCAACGGGGTGCTGCAACCCGTGAGCTGCCCGTGAGAGCGCAGGATGAGCGCGGTACTGCCGGTGTAGACCTCGCGGTCGTTCACGTAATGCGCCAGCTCATCGAGGTACGCGTCGCCGCGCTTGCCGCGTGGTGGCTTCGAGGGCACGGAGATGATGCGCGAGAGGCGACGGCCCTTGGCGTTGGACTCGAAGGCCAACTCCGTCTTCGCGTCGGTGACGAGCTTCTTTTGGAATGCGGTCGGCAGCTCCTCGTACACCTGCCGGGCGATGAGCACCTTCTCCACGGCGTCGCTCAAGTTGTACGAGACGAACACCGCCGTGTGGCCGTCACGCAGGTGGCAGCGCGCGAGGGCTTCCAACGCGAAGAGGAAGGAGAAGCCCACCTGGCGGCTCTTGGCCACCCAGCGGAAGCGGGAGCGGTTGTCCAGCAGCGCCTGCTGGTAGGGCTCCAGCACCACGGGCTCGCTGTCGTAGTGGCACAGGCCGGAGATGAAGCCCGACTCGGTAGCGAGCCACTGGGTGAGGTCGTCCTCGGTGCGTTTGACGATGCTGAGCGTCACGGTGTCCTCCTTCAACCGAGGCCGACGGAAATGGCCGACGAACGAGCGGCATCCTCCAGGACGCCGAGCACCTCGGGCCGCCAGAGCAACTCGCAGGCGGAATGTTCATGGGGGCTGAGGGGAACAGCCTCGGCGTACTCCCAGCCCGCGTCCGTCAGCTCCCACTCGCCACTCGCGGCTTGCCGTTGGAGGCCGCATGCTTCCAGGCGAAGGTTCATCTTCGGGGCAGACAGCCCCACCCTCTGGCCGAGCTGCATGGCGTTGAGCCACGCGGGTGGCGCGGCGGCCGACAGCGCCTTGCGGTGAGGCGCCATCGACAACCCGGTGTCCGTTTGGATGGCGTCGAGCGCGTGGGCCGCTGCCAGCTCCGGCTTGAGGCCCGGGATGAAGAAGGCGAGCGTCCTGGCCAGGTCCAGGTGTTCCAGGACTTGGTCCTGGAGCGGTGAGGAGGGTGCCTGGCGTGGCTGTGCAGGAGGGGCGGCCGGAACCGCGTTGGCCTCCGTCCTGCGGAGAGTGGGAAGCACCTCGTGCGCGAGCCAGCGTTTGAAGCGCTCCGCCCCCGCCGCCTGGCTGGTGAAGACGAGGCGATACACCCCGGGCTCGTTGACGGTGGCGACTCTCTGGATGCCGCCGGGGGTGTCGGTGGTACCGACGCCCTTTTCATCGTCTCCCAGTCGGCCCAGGGCGTTCGGGCTGTCGGCGATATCGAGAGCCGCGCAGACGTCGGCGGCCACGAACCATGGCTCACCCCGCTCGTCCACGGAGACACGGACGCGGTGTGCCTCGAAGTTGAAATGGGCCAGCGGATGCACAGCGACTCCTTTCGGGGAAACGCCGAGGCCGCGCGGGGCCCGGCTCAAGAATGCGCAGCGTGGTTAATGACTTGTCTTGTTAGGACTACAGAGCGTGCATGGCCGCGTCCTCTTCACGAAGGAGTCGCCATGTCTGCCTATGCTGCTGTCGCGCGCGCACCCCGCACCCTCACGGAGAAGGAGGTGGTGCTCCTGCTGCGCGCCACGGGGGAGCACCGGGATGGATTCCGGGACCACTGCCTGTACAGCCTCGCGCTGGCCTCGGGCCTGCGAGAGCACGAACTGGTGGCCCTCAACATCGGCGACATCTTCGACGAGCGCGGACGCGCACGCCGGCACGTGCCGCTGCGCGTCTTCAAGGGGTGCCGCCGGCACCCGGGCTCCCAGGAAGTCGTCCTCTCGGACACGGTGCGCGCGAAGCTGGAGAAGCTGCTGCGCCTCAAGCGCTCGCAGGGGCACGACGTGGGGCCCTTGGCGCCGCTCTTCATGAGCCGCTTGGGACTGCGCCTGTCCACGCGGCAGGTGCGCCACGGCTTCGGAGTCTGGCAGCAGCGCGCGGGCCTGGAGAGGCACCTCAACTTCCACGCCGTGCGCCACACCGCGTGCACCGGGGTGTACCGGAGGACGAAGGACATCCGCCTCACTCAGCGGTTCGCGCGCCAGCGCAGCATCGACTCCACGGTCATCTACACGCACCCCTCGGACGACGAGCTGGTGCGCGTGACGCAGGACCTGCCCTGCTGATGGGGCGTGCTGCCTCCGCGCTGAGTGCCCGCGAGAGCCCCTGGACGGGTCGGGGTGCCGCGCGGAGGCGGTGAGTGGAGGCTGTGCGCGGAGTCCGCCCAGGCTGCCCCTGGCGCAACCGGCGAAGAAAGTGAACAGCGCGAGGCGTTCACTTACCGGGCGCAAATGAACGGGCGCGGGGTGTTCACTTTTTCGGGGCTGACCCTCTCGAAAAGGGCCCCAGGTACACGCCCCGGCGGCGCATCCCGCACGAAAGATCGCACCACCCCCCACCCTGGCGTCAGGGGTAGGCGGGGTAGGCGTGCTGGCGTCATCGGTAGGCATGGTTGCGCCCGGCCGGAGCAGGCGGTGAAGGTGACTGCGGAGGAGCTGGGCCGCGCGACGGGCGGCAGGAGGCCCAACCAGCGGAAAGCGGCCATTGGCCTCGGCGCTTCGGCCCCTCACGAGGCCTCGTAAGCGCGCGAAACAGCGTGGGGGCGGTGACGCCGAATGGCCGCCTTTACCTATTTTCGGCCATTCGGCTCGGCCCTGGTAACGGCACGCGCGCCCAGGTGCGCGCGGGGCGGAGCGCGGGGGCGCGGAGGGCTTGGCTCGGAGTCGTGGGGCTCACGAGGAGGACAAAGGCCTGCGGCCCGAAGCGCTGGGGGACACGCGCGCACGAACGGGGCGCCACGCGGCGACAGGCGCGGTGCGCGGGGCTGACCGGGGCCGAGCGCCAGGTGGGCCACGTGGCGGCCGGCGGGGCGCAGCGGAGGAGGGCGTCCCGGGCCGGGGAAGTGAACGGCGCGCGCGTCCACCTCGCTGGACGGAGTGTGCTTCCGGGCGCGAGTTCGGGCCGGAACTCGGACCGCGGTGCTCGAGCACCTGGTGGCTGTCCGACCTAACCTCGCGAAACTACGAAGGCTGTGGCGCCAGGCGTGTGCTTCTGCGCGCCAGGTGGAGCTCCCGGGGGAAAGTGACCAGGCCAGGCCAGGCGCGGCGAAAGTGAACGGCGAAACTGAACGCGAAAGTGCCCGCGTTCACTTACCGGAGGGTGCTCTCAGTCGGGGTCGGCGGGGGCCGCGACGTCCGTGGGAGGCGCCACGGGGGCGCCGTCCTTGGGGCTTCCCGGCGAGGCTGTGTCGAGGTCCTCGTCGTCGCTGCTCACCACCTCTGCGTCCACCTCGCCGCGCACGGCGGGCGTCGTCTCGCGCGCAGCGCGCAGGGCCTGGGCGTGCCGGGCCTGGAGGCCCTCCAGCGAGAAGCTGGCGTGCAGCTCCTGGCGGGAGTCGGCGCCGCCTTGGACGAACTCCTTCAGGCGCACCATGGTGTTGAAGTCGGTGGGGTTGTCGACGCGCACGCGGCCCTCGGACAGCGCCTCCTCGAAGCCGAGGAGGTAGCCGTCAATCATCTTCAGGGCGTCGTCCTTGGAGACGGCGATGGCGTTGGCGCGCAGCTCGATGAGCTTCGCATCCGCCTTGGTGGCGATGCGCGTCTTGGCCTCCTCGCGGCGGCGCAGGCAGTTGTGCTCCTTCGCGTAGTTGGCGACGAGGGAAGTCGCGACGCCGAAGCGCTCGGCCAGCTCGCGGTACGAGGCGTAGCTCGTCATGGTGGAGCCATCCGGCAAGCTCTTCACGTCGCCGAAGACGAGGGCGCGGTCCAGCTCCTGTCGCGGTAGCGCGGGCTCCTCGGACTTGCGGGGGCGGCCCGTCTTGCGCTTCGGAGGAGGAGGCGCTTCGTCCGGCGTGGGCGTCGCGTCCAGCGCGGGCGTCTCGTCCGGCGGCTCGCCCGCGAGGAGGCGCTTGCGGCGGCCGAGGCAGTCGTGCTGCTGGGCGTACTTGGCGACAGCGCTGTGGGCGACGCCGAAGCGCTCGGCCAGTTCGCGCAAGGAGGGGAAGCGCCGCTTCACACGGCCCCGCGTGGTGGGCACCTCTTCGCCTTCTACGAGGAGCCGGTCCACCTCGTCGTGAGGCAGCCGGGGGCCTTCGGCTTTCGTGGGGCGCCCCAGCTTCTTGAGGGGCTTCTTCTGGGCCATACCTTCCCTCAGCAGCCGTTGGAGGGCTGGGCCACCGCATCGACGACCTGGGTGCGCAGCCGTTGCATCAGCCGCGTGCGCTGGCGCTTCAACCGCTGATACGTCCTCTCGGCCTCGGCGGCGTCGCCTTCGACGAGGCGGCTGACGTAGGTGCGCAGCTTCTCTCGCCGGACGACGGTGGCCATGAGGACTTCGACGTCGCTGTGAGGCAGGGTGCCCCGGGCCAAGTGCACCAGCACGGCGTCGCGCTTCACGAAACTGCGGCGGACGCTGGGCCTCCTGGGGCTCTCCACCGGCGTGGCGTGACGGGTGTCCGGCAGCCACTCGGCGAGCTGCGCCTGCGTGTACGTCTCGTGCTGTTCCGCGCGCTCCTTACGGAGGTGCCGGAACACCTCGCGCGCCGTCTGCTGGCGCAGGCGGACGGCCGTCCAGTCACCCCAGCGGGAGAGAGGGAAGGCGCGCGCGACGGAGAGGAAGGTGGCGAGAACGAGCTGGTCCAGGTCCTCCCGGGGCACCGCGCTGCCGAGGAGGCGGCGGCGCAGGCGCCGCAACATGGGGGCGTAGGCGGCGGCGAGGCCCGCCGTCCACGCGGGGCTGGAGGAGGCCTGCATTTCGGCCACCAGGGCCCGAGTGAGGGCTTCCCTCTCCGGGTACGTCTCCTCGCGCGCGTCAGCCAACGTGACCAGCACCGATTCGAGCGTGGCGTGGCGCGCGAAGGCGGGCCGCCGCGTGCGCGCAGCCGCGAAGACGGCGTGGTGCCGAGGGGAGAGCGCCTCCACACGCAGCAGGCCCAGGAGGTGGCCGAAGAAGTCACTCACCGAGGACGGGCCTCCCACCACTCGCGCACCAGCTCGAGGAAGTCATCCAACTGCATGGTGACGAGGGGCGTCTGCCCGTCGTCCTTGCACACGGCCAGCGGCCAGCGGCCCGGCGGGCACGTCTCCACCGCCTGGCGCATGGCCTCGCGGACGTTGGTGCGCTGGTGGGCCT
>NZ_VIFM01000326.1 GCF_006636215.1 Myxococcus llanfairpwllgwyngyllgogerychwyrndrobwllllantysiliogogogochensis
CGGCGGTGGCGGCCGACGCCCGGAGCGTGGCGGCGACCGTCCTCGCGGAGACCGGAGCGGCGAGCGCGGCGAACGTGGTGGTGAGCGCGGCGGCGAGCGCGCGGACCGTGGCGGCGAGCGCGCGGACCGTGGTTCTGAGCGCGGCGGCGAGCGTGCGGACCGTGGCGGCGAACGTGGTGCTGAGCGTGCGGACCGTGGTGCTGAGCGCGGCGAGCGTGCCGACCGCGGTGGTGAGCGCGGGGAACGTGCGGAGCGCGGCGAACGTGGTGAGCGCGGCGAGCGTCGCGGTGAGCGCGGCGGTGGCCAGGGTACGTCCGGAGGAAGTGGCGGCGAGAGCGGTGGCGGCGGCTCGACGCCTCCGGCTTCTGGTCAGGGCGGCTCAGACCCCTCGGGCGGCACGACCTGATGCTCCACGGTGGAGTGGGTGATGCCATCGCATCCCCACCCCATCGAACCCTCACCTCGCTGAGGGGTGAGGCTTGAGATTGGCGCCGCCCTCTGTCTCGAGGGCGGCGCATCCCGCGCTCGCAGTCAGGGCGAGTTCGAGAGCCAGCAAGGTCTCATTCGCCAGAGCCAGTCGCTTGCGAGATGCATCGCCTCAAGGCGGGCAGGAGTCTTCACGCAAGGCTTCGCCAGGCCAGCGCCCAGAACTCCCGTGAGTCCTCTCGCCAAACCGGCGCCAGGTATCCGGGCGAGCCGTCCCCCACCAAGGTCCACGGCGCGTCGGTGACAGGGTTCGAACCTGGCACCGGGTCTTCCGTCGTGCCCCCCGGGAGCCACGCCTTCGCGGCCGAGGCACCTCACCTCCGACTCGAGGGCCATGTGAGCGGCGGCCTCACGTCCTGGCCCTACCCTTGGGGCCGGGCGGGGATGTCGGGCGGTGTGCCCCAGTCACCCTCGTCACTGGGGTGGGCTGGCCCAGGAGGCTCGGGTTTGACTAGCCTTGCCGCTCCATGTCGCGGAGCGTCGTCGACGTCCCTGCCCCACTTCCGTTCCGGATGACCCTCATCTCCGCTTCGCTCCAGACCTCCTGTCGCCGCCCCCTTCTCCCCTGCCTTCGAGGGGCGCGCCCCTTCGTGGGCTGGCGTACCTGAGAGCGGCCGTGGCCCAGACTCCGCTTTCATGGCTGCGAAACACCCGAGACCGGGCACGAGCCTGGGCGTTGCGCGTCTGGGCCCCCATCGAGGGCACTCCGGTGGGCCGCTTCGCGACGGACACCGTGCTCGCCGCGAGGACCGTGGGCCAGGGGTTTCGGGGAGAGAACCTCCGGCTTCGCGCGGCCGCCCTCACCTACATCAGCATGTTCTCGCTGGTGCCCCTGCTGACGGTCGGCCTGGTCCTGCTGAATGCCTTCCACCAGGACCGCTTCGAGGAACGGCTGCGCTCCGTCGTCCGCGAGCTGCTCGCACCAGGCGTCCAGGAGAAGTCCGCCGCGGTGCTCAACCGGCTCCTCGACCAGAGCAACTCCGTGGCCATCGGAAGCATCGGCTTCCTGGCCATCCTCCTGTCCGCGGGCTCGCTGCTGCGCCACATCGACGGCGCGGTGAACGAGCTGTGGGGCATCCGCCGCCAGCGCCCGTGGGGCATCCGCCTGCTCATCTACGCCGGCCTGTTGCTGCTGGGGCCCATCTTCCTGGCCGCGTCCTTCACGGGGACCCGGGCGGTACGAGGCGTCTTGCAGAGCCTGCCGTATCCCGGAGCCTTCATCGCCCTGGGCACCACGCTCGTCGCGGTGCTGGGGCTGACGATGCTGTACTTCTGGACGCCCTATGCGCACGTCCGGGTGCGCTCCGCCCTCGCGGGAGGACTCGTCGCCGGGCTCGGGTGGATGGTCGCCAAGTCCCTCTACGCCGAGTTCGCCGCACGGAGCTTCCGCTACAACCTGCTCTATGCCTCGCTGAGCGCCCTTCCCCTCTTTCTCGCCTGGGTCTACGTAAGCTGGCTGCTGCTGCTCTTCGGCGCGCGGCTCTCCTACGCCGTCGAGCACACCGCCTTCCGCGACTCCCTCTTCGCGTTCGGCACCCACCCCCGGGCCCATGAGCTGGTGGCCTCCCGCATCGCCCAGGAGACCACCCTGACGTGGGTGGATGGGGGGCCTGCTCCCACGCCCCGCGAGCTGGCGACCCGGCTTCGCGTCCCCGAGTCGCTCGTCCACGAGGTCGTGGACCGTATGGAGGCCGCGGGGCTGCTGGAGCGCCAACGCCGGGGAGGACTGCGGCCCGCAAGGGATCCGGCCTCCCTCACCCTCGCGGACACCACCCTCGCCGTGCACGGGGTGATGATTTCCGGAGGCGCGGATACCTGGGATGGACCGCGAGCCGCGGGCTTCGAGCAAGTGGAGCACTTCTTCCAGGAAGCGGACTGCCTCGGCGTCGAGCGCCTGCGTCAGACACGGTGGACCGACCTGGTGGTCCCCTTGCGGCCCGGATTGGCGGACACGGCCCCTTCTGCCCCCACCAAGGTGGCGGCAGGCGGAAATCCGTAAAGTTTCTAGGTGGTTGGGAGTCCACCCTGCTTGCAGTGCCGGCGCGTTCTGTTATGTTTTCCTGATTCACCACGGGCCAGAGTGCCCTGTCGCCAAGGGGTCACCGGGTTTGCGGGAGCGTCCGATGCTCAAGTCCGATCTGATCAACATCCTCGTGGCCAAGCGGGGCGTGACGCAGAAGCAGGCTGAGGCCACCATCGAGACGATTTTCGAGTCGATGAAGGATGCCCTCTGTCGCGGTGAGAACATCGAGATTCGCGGCCTCGGCGCCTTCCACGTGAAGAACTACCAGGGCTACCAGGGACGCAACCCGAAGACGGGTCAGGTCATCCCGGTGAAGCCCAAGCGGGGCCTGCTCTTCCGCACGGGCAAGGAGCTGAGGGACCGGGTCAACCGTCCCGCCCCCCAGCAGGCCCAGAGCGACTTGCCCTCCCCCGAGAGCAAGAGCCCCGGCAGCACCGGCACGGGCCTCTGAGTCGACTCAGGACCCCATCGGCACGGGCGAAAGCCTGCCGATGGGACGAATCTGAAGGGCGCCGTCCAGCTCCCCATAGGTGAGCACGGCCACTTCCGGAAACGCTCCCTCGCAAAGCCTTCGCAGTGACCGCCGGACGTCTGGCGCGGTGAGCAGCACCGCCCTTCCTCCCGTCGCCACCTGTCGGACGCCTTCCAGGATTTCCGCCACCCGCTCCGGGTCTGGCGCGGGTCCCCGAGGTCCGGTGGACCGCAGGATTTCCTCCACCTCCGGGTCCACGAGGTACGCATACAGCGGCCCGGTGGGCGCGAACTTGTGACTGAGATAGCGGCGCAGGGCCTGACGACAGCGCTCGGCGAGCGCGGAGGCGTCTCCTTCCGTGGTGGGTGAGACGAGCGCCTCCAGGATGGCTCGCAGGTCTCGAATGCTGACGCCTTCCTGGAGGAGCTTTCGCAGCACGTCCGCCAGCAGCGGCAGAGGGACTTTCTGCAGCGCTTCCTTCACCAGCATGGGAGCACGAGTCTCCAGGCCATCCAGCAGCGCCTGGACATCCTGAAGGCCCAGCAGGTCCGCGGCCCGGCTCCGCAAAACGCCTCTCAGATGGTCCGCCAGCAGTTCCTCGGGCCGCAGGACCTGGACCTGGGCGAGTTCCACGGGTCCCCGCCCCGCTTCAGGGACGCGGCTGATGGTCCTGCCCGTCGACGGTTCCACCGCGGCCTCCGCCTTTACCTGGAGGAACGCGAGTTCATCGGGAGGCGCCATCGCATAGAGCACGCCCACACTCAGCTGCCCGCCTCCCGCCGGCACCTCGTCCACCAGGATGCGGTACTCCCCGGTGCTCAGGTAGGCCGCCTGGGTCCGCACCCGGATGCCAGGGACGCGCACGCCCAGTTCGAAGAAGAGCTCGTCGCGCACGGCGTTCAAGGTCTGGTGCACGAAGGTCCCAGCCGACGCCTCCGCCAGCACCGTCAGGTCCGGCGCGAGGTCCAGCGTGAGCGGAGACACTCCCACGGGCACCACGGCACTCTCCGGAGCAGCCCCCGCCTTCTCCTCGGCTCCTTCCTTGGAACCCGTCGCATCCCCGCCGCGCGTCGCCACGCCCTCTCGGGGCAGGCCTCGCTGCAGGACGCGCCCGAGTCCCACCAGTCCCGCCGCCAGCAGCAAGAAGGTCAGGTGCGGCATGCCCGGCATCAACGCGAGCGCCACACACAATCCCGCCACGACCCAGAGTGTCCGGGCCTCACCGAAGAACTGCGAGCCAATCTCCGAGCCCAGCGAGTCCTCCTCTCGCTCCGACGCCACCCGTGTGACAACGAGCCCCGCCGCCACGGTGATGCACAGGGACGGCACCTGGGACACGAGGCCATCTCCGATGGCGATGAGCGCGAAGGTCGACGCGGCCTCCGAGAACGTCATCCCTCCCTGCAGGACGCCGATGAGCGAGCCGCCCAGCAGGTTCACCGCGACGATGACGAGACCCGCGATGACGTCTCCCTTCACGAACTTCATCGCGCCATCCATGGCGCCGAACATCTGAGACTCCCGCTCCAGGTCCCTCCGCCGCTTCCGTGCCTGGGCCTGGTCAATGGCCCCCGCTCGCAGGTCCGCGTCGATGGACATCTGCTTGCCCGGCATCGCGTCCAGGGTGAAGCGCGCGGACACCTCCGCGACACGCTCCGCGCCCTTCGCCACCACCAGGAACTGGACCAGCGAGAGGATGGCGAACACCACGCCGCCGACCACGTAGTCTCCTTGGACGACGAACTCACCAAACGCCTGGATGACCTCGCCCGCGTGCCCCTCCGCGAGCGCCAGCCGCGTGGACGAGACATTGAGCGCCAGTCGGAACAGCGTGGTGAACAACAACAGTGAGGGGAATGACGTCACCTGCAGCGCGTCCCTGGCCCTCAACGACGCCACCAGCAAGGCCACCGCCGCCGCCAGGTTCACCGCCAACCCCACGTCCAGCAGCCACGCCGGCAGGGGAATGATGAGCGCCCCCAGCACCGCCGCCATCGCCACCGCCAGCACGAGGTCCGACGAGCTTCGCGCCTTCACCAACCACTTCGCGAACACCTTCATGAGGTCTGTCTCCGGGGGACACCGTCCGCGTCCCGCGACTCCATCGCCGTGCGCAAGACGACTGCCGCGGCCTGGTACAGCTCTTCGGGAATGGGCTCCCCGATGTCGTAGTGGATGAGGCTTCTCGCCAACGGAATGTCTCGGACCACCGGCACTCCAAGCCGCTGGGCCTCCTCCCGAAGCATCAAGGCGTCCTCCTCCCGGGCTTTCGCGACGAGGTAGGGCGCTTCACACTCCCGCGCGTCGTAGCGAAGCGCGACCGCCAGATGCGTTGGATTGACCACCACCGCAGTGGCTTTTTGCACCCCTCGTGCCGGCCCCCCTTGAGCCAGCTGCCGGTGCAAGGCCCGACGTTGTCCCTTGTGCCGTGGGTCCCCCTCACTCTCCTTGTGCTCGCGCTTCAGCTCCTCGCGACTCATCATCAGCTCGCGCAGGTGGCTCCGCCTGGCGAGCACGTAGTCTCCAACCCCGAGCACGAGCAGCACCCAGGCCACACGGCGAATCAGCTCCGTGAGTTGCTCCAGCATGAGTGGCAGCCCCTCACTCCCGGCCAGCCAGGCGGTGCGCAGCGCGTCCGGCCCCACCGACTCCACCTCGCCCCAGACAAGAATCGCCACCACCCACACCACCAGCAGCGCCTTGCCCAGCTCCTTCAATGGTCTCACGCTGAAGAGACGCTTCAGTCCGGAGGAGAGGCTGACGCGCTCCAGCTTCGGCGCCACATGGCTCGGGTTCACCTCGAATCCCACGGTGGCCACGGAGACCGCCAGTGACGCCGCGAACGCGCCCCCCAGCACCGGCGCACTCAGGCGCACGAAAATCCAGAGCCCTTCCTCCCAGGCGCCCTCCGGCTGCTGCACCAGGAACAGCCGCGATGTCCACTCCTGGAGACGCTCGAGCATCCCCGGGGCGCCCGAGATGAACCCGAGCACGCCCCCCAACATCACCGCGCTGGAGGACAACAGCCGGCTGCGGGGAATCTGCCCCTTGCGGCGCGCCTCACGCAGGCGTCTGGCCGACGGCAACTCCGTCTTCTCTCCACTCATTGGGCCAGCTTCCCCAGCAAGGAGAGCGTGCCCTCCGTGGAGAGAACCTCCGCCAGCAGTCGCTCACACAGCATCCCGATGCCCAACCACAGCACCACGCCGCCCCCCAGGATTCGCAACGGAGCCCCCAACTCCTGCAGGTTCACCTGCGGCGCCGCGCGCGATGCCAATGCCAGAAAGCAATCCACCGTCAGCATCGCGGCCGCCATCGGCGCGCCCACCGCCAGTCCCGTGGCCAGCGCGCCGCCCGCGAGCACGACGAGATGCAACGTCGCCGCTTCCGTGGGCACGAAGGCCCCCAGCTTCACCACGCCAAAGCCACGCACCAACGCGCCGAAGACCAGCGGAGCCACCGCCCCCGACGTCACCAGTCCCACCAGCAGATGATAGAGCCCTTCGCCCGTGGCCGACTCCCGACTCCCCGCCAGCGGAAGGCTGGCCTCCGCGGACGTTCCGCGAAGCAGGTCGATGAATCGCCCCCCCATTCGCGCCGCATCGAACGGCAGCGCCGCGACCAGCCCCACCGACACCCCGTAGGCCAGCTCTCGCAACACCCATCCCCCCAACTCCAGCGACGAAGTCACGGGCTCCGCCAGTCCAACGCCACCTTCCGCCCGCAGGAAGAGCGAGAGCGACAACACCAAGCCCAGCCGCACCGTGGTGGGCGTGGCCTGCCCTCCCAACAGCGGACACAGGAAGGCCACGGGCAGGAGCCGTGCGGCACACAGCGCCACGGCGACCGCGTCCGGGCCCAGCGCCTCCAGGTGGGCGCGCAGCAACTCCAGGCTCACGCCGACACCTCGGAGATGAGCATCAGGAGCTGCTGTGTGAATCGCGTCAACTGCCCGGCGATCCACGGCCCGGAGAGCACCAACGCCACCACCGCCGCACACAGCTTCGGCACCACCGATAGCGTGCTCTCCTGAAGCTGCGTCGTCGCCTGAAAGAGACTCGACAGGAAGCCCACCAACAGGCTGGCCCCAATGGGTGGCAAGGACGCGAGGACCATCAACAGCAAAGCCTCACGCCCCAGGGTCAACAACACATCCTGGGTCATCGAGTCACCGGTAACCGAGGATGAGGCCGCGCGCGAGCAGCGACCAGCCATCCACGGCCACGAAGAGAAGAATCTTGAAAGGCAGGCTCACCTGGCCAGGCGACAACGTCTGCATCCCCAGCGCGAGCAACACATTGGCGATGACCATGTCGAGCACCAGGAACGGGAGGAAGACGAGGAAGCCAATCTGAAAGGCCTCCTTCAACTCCGTGATGACAAAGGCGGGAATGATGACGAAGAGGTCCGTCTCGCGCACCGAGTCCACTTCCTCTGGGGGACGCAGCTCTCGCGCCAGGTCCACGAAACGAGCGCGTTCCTCGGGGCTGCCATGCTTCACGAGAAACCCGCGCAGCGGCTCCGCCACCTGTGCCGCCGCATCGAGAATCCGCACGCCCGAGCCGGCCTCCAGCTCCTGATAGGCGCGTTGCCCCGCGTCGTACGTCCGCTCCATCACCGAGGCCATGATGTGGCCCGTCAGCACCGCGGCCAGTCCCGTCAGCACCAGCGTGGGCGGCGCCTGCTGGGTTCCCATGGCCGAGCGTGCCAGCGACAACACCACCGCTATTTTCGAGAAGCTCGTCAACATCAACACCGCGAACGGCAGCAGTGACATCACCGCCAGCATGCCCATCATCGACAGCGGGCTTCCCGCATAGGACTGCTGGCTGAGCGCCCCCTCCGACGCCACGGCCATGACTGGCGCCAGCATTCCCAGGCCGCCCGTCATGAGCTCATCCCCTTCCGGAGACCACGCCCCGGACGCGGTCGCCGCGCCTGGGCGAAGGTCCGTGGCACCTCCTCCCGCTCGGGCAGCGGATGGACCTCCGCGAACGCATCACCGAAGGCCACGAGAAAGCCCCGCCCCTCGACCTCCACCAGCGCAAGGCCACAACGAGGCGACAGGCCTGCCCGGGAGATGACCTGCATCCGCTCGGCACTCTCCACGCGGGGCCCCTTGGCCCCCCGTCGAAACCACCACCACCCCAGGCCACAGAGTGTCCCCAGAATCAGGAGCCACCGAGCCGTGGACACCACGGACACTCCGCCCAGGGGCCCCAGCAAGGCCAACCCGAGGACGAGCAGCGTCGCGACTTGAAGGCGCGTGCGAGGAGAGAGCGACGCGCGCCGGACATTCATGTGCTCACTCACGGCAACAGGGCCAGGACACGAGCGCCCACCTCGCCCTCGAGGTCCACCAGCTCCGCGCGCGCCACCACCCGGTCTCCCACGCGCAACAACACCGGCTCACTGGCATTGATGTGCAACGGGAGCAGGACGCCCGGCTTCAACGCCGCCAGCTCCGAGAGCGGAACCAGCACCCGCGTCAACTCCACCTCCACGTCCACGGGGAGCGGGGGAATGCCCTCGCCTCGTTCGTTCACCACCACCATGTTCGACTCCTGGAAATGCACGCGGACACGCGCACGGGACAGCGAGAAACCCTCGGGCTGAAACGTCCCCGCGAGCGAGAAGCCCCGGGCCACCAGCCGTCCGGGGCCGAAGAGGCGCGTGTCCTCGCGACGCACGCCTTCAAAGACAACGACATCCCCCACCGCGAGCGCATCCATCGCCTGGGGCGACAGGGGCGTCTGTCCGATGAGGCACCTCATCTTCAGAGCCGCGGCGAGCACTTCCGATGCGACGCTCGTGTCGCGCTCCACTGGGAACTCCTGGAACACCGACTGCAGCACCGGTGAGGGAAGCAACAGCCGTCCTCCCGCACGCACCGGCCCCACCGAAACATCCAGCTCCACGCCCACCAGCGGCTGCCGCCCCCGCAGCCGAGCCACGACGTCCTCACGTCGCATCGTCACGGCGGACAGCCGGGGCGCCAGGGCGGGATACAGCGGCGACTTGGAGCGCACAGCGGAGAGCGCCACCAGCACCAGATACGCCAGCGTCGCCTCTTCCAGCCTCGCCAGCTCTGTCGCCACTCCCGGCTTGCCACCCGGGCCGGCGATTCGCTCCAGCGCGGCAACGGCCAGCGCGGGCTCCAACTCCAGCACCGCAACTCCCCCCACCGCCGACAGCTCCAGCAGGACGAAGACCGCAGGCCGCTGCAGCCCATTCACGGGTGAGACCATGGCATCCAGCAACCGGGCCTCGGCCGTCACCGAGCAACTCAGCTCCCGGCCCAGCGCCGCGCAGATTTCGTCCAGGGCCTCACGCCCCAGGCTCGCCACGCGGGGCCGCCGCGAAAGCACGACGTGCGCCCGACTCATCCGGCGCGCCCCCAACCGTCGCAGCCGACGTGGCTCGGGAGAATGGGAGGGCTCTGTCTCTGAATTCATCGAAGGTTCGCCAAGGAAGGGCAAGGGGTGACACCCCGCTCGTGCACGACGCCCGCCAGGAGGGGCGCTCGTGGTGACGCGGGTTTGGAGTGAATGGGCATCCGCGCCTGGGATGCCGCGTACACGGGCCAGGACGGCGCCACGCGAGGACTTCAGCGCGTGGCTTCCCGGATGAGTCTTTCGGCGAGCGCCGACAACAACGGTGGCGCCAGTGGGTCCACGGGCTCCACCTTGCGACCCGGAAACAGGGTCCGGTGATAGGCAGGGAGACGACGGAACACCTCTTTGCGAAGCAGCTCCGGAACCTCGTCCATCAAGGCCTTCAGCCTCGCCGCCGCGTCGCTCCTCTCGCCGAACTCCTTCGCGACCTTCGCCTGTCGCTGCGCGGACGGGAGCGCGGCGATGCGCCGCAAATGCGCCTTGGCTCGCTTCAAGGCCTCCGTTCCCAAACCTTCCAGGAGCTCTCCCGCTCGCTCCCGGCCCAGGACCCATGCCACCAGCGCATAGCGCTCCAACGGGAGCGCTGGAGGCTGACGACGAATCGTCGTCGCCTGCTCCGCCAGCGGATTCGGAACCGGAGCGGGCATCGGCTCCTGGGTCGGAACGGGCACACCCTTCCTCGCCGGGCGCGATGCCCGACCCACACGTGTCGCATCCATGATGAGTCTCTCCGTCGCTTGCTCAGGCGACCTTGCGAGCCGCTCCAGCCGAGAGCACGGGACGAGCGGGGACCGGCGGCGCGGCAGGCACCACGTTCCGCTCCCGGTAGTGGCGCATCCGCAGCGTCGCCCACACCAAGGCTCCCGACAGCCCCGTCACCAACACCCCCAGCATGGCGAGCAGTACCCGCAGCCTGGACAGGGAAGACAGGCCACCCGCCGAAGCCACCTCCACGCGCGCGGGCACCTCGTCCACCAGCAGCGACACCGCGTCGGAGGAGAGCCCCTCCACACCTCCCGCCAGGAGCGCCTTCAAGACGTCCGAGGACTGACGCACCCTCGCCGCACTGCCCGGCGTCACTCGCAGCATCGCCGAGGCCTTGGATGGCACCGCTGTCTGCCCGGGTCGTGGCGCGGGAGGCACCACCAGGTGGACTCGCGCCAGCAGCACTCCCTCCACGGATTGGAGCGTCTTCTCCAAGCCCCGCTCCAACACGCGCACCCGGCAGACGCCCTCCTCCACCGGCGTGCGCACCAGTCCGCTGCCACCAAAGACATCACAGCCCACTTCCGCCGCGGGCCTCGGCAGCCCCAGCTCCGCGAGGACACGCACCGCGTCCGACGACTGGTCTCCCGTGACTTCGATGGCCCAGGACGGCTTCTTGCCCGCCTCCGGCACCTTGCGAGCATCCAGCCCTCGCTCGATGAGCACGGACTGCAGCTCGTTGGCCTGCCTCTCATCCAGGCCATGTTGGATGCGCTCTCGACACGCGGTGGCGCACAAGAGCCACAGGAAGAGCAGACAGCGGAGGGAACTCGAAGACATGCGCGCTCCTCAAACCTGCGTTTGCAGCACCTGCTTGACGCCGCCGGTCGCCTTCTCGACAACCTTGCCGGCGAGGTCGAGCTCCTGGCTCGCCCGGTAGACCTGGGCCTGCAACGAGAGCAGCTCCCCCGGCGTGAAGTCGCGACCCGACTCCGCCAGCTCCAGGATGTGGTCCAAGCGCTTCTGCGCCTGCCCCACCCGCTCCAATGCCTGCGCGGCCTGCTGCTCTCGCGCCGTCTGGACGGAGTCCACCCGCGTCCCCGTCCTCGCCTCCGAACATCCCGCCGGGGCTTGCGTCCCCCCGCCTTCGGCCCGAGCCACGCCCCTCGTGGCCTCGACGGGCGGACGCGCCACGCCTTCCGTCGTCACCGAGGTCTTCGCCTCGCGCGCGGGGGCTCGGACACCCTCCAGCACCTTGTCGAATCGCTCCCGGCCTGGCTCCACGGACGCCAGGCCCGCACCGCTCACCGCTCCCACCTTGTCCACGCTCATGGCTCGCCGCGCCCCTCTCAGCGGATGTTGTTGATGGCGGCCTTCGCCGAGTCGTGACGGACCTTCATGATGTTCGAGACCGCGTTGTGCTCGCGGCTCTCCCGCTGCATCTCGTTCTGGAGCTGCAGATAGGCCGCGTTGAACTTCTGGCCGTCCGCGCTGAGCGCCTTCTGCGCCTCCAGCAGGTCCCACGCATCCCCGTTGCCCGTCGGTGTCCCCAGCGAGGCTCCCGCCGCGGACGTGGACGCGGCCGACGTGGTCGTCGCGCCCATCGGCACCACCGAGGAGACCGCCATCTTCGTACTGGAGACGGCCGCGCTCAGGATGGGACCCGACGGAATCATCCCTGTCTCTTATACANA
>NZ_VIFM01000327.1 GCF_006636215.1 Myxococcus llanfairpwllgwyngyllgogerychwyrndrobwllllantysiliogogogochensis
GACGGAGGCCGCGCCGGCTCCCGCCCCCCAGGCGTCGAGCCCCACCGTGACGGAGGCCCCCTCGTCCCATACGGAGAACGCCCCTTCCGAGGCCCAGCTCTCTCCGCGTCCGGATGCGGAGAAGACGCAGCTGCCCGAGGGCTTCGTGGAGGTCCTCAACCCGGCCTTCCCCAACGCCGCGCCCCCCGCGCCCGTCGTCCACCGGGGCCGCCGCTATGCCCTGGAGGACCTGGCGCCGTACTTCGGCGAGGGCAAGAAGCAGGAGGCCCGGGCGGCCTTCGACAAGGGCCAGTACAGCCGCGCCCGCGAGCTGCTGAAGGACGAGGGCACCACGCCTCCGGTGCGCTACCTGCGCGCGCTGGCCGCGCTGCGCTCCGGAGACGAGGAGACCGCCGCGAAGGAGCTGGCCGCGCTGGCGCCGGACTACCCCGCGCTTCAAGACCGGTGCCTCACGCACGCGGGCGTGGCGCTGGAGGGACTGCGCCGCTTCGACGAGGCGGCCGTGCTGCTGGCCCAGGTGTCACCGGAGTCCCGGCTGTACGTGGACGCCCGGCTGGCGCTGTCGCGGGTGCTGCGCAAGAAGAAGGACGCGGCGGGGGCCATGGCCGCGCTGGAGCCGCTCACGTCGCGTGCCGCGCCCAGCTGGGGGCGCAACGTGGGCGCCGAGGCGCTGATGGCCATCGCCGACATCGCGGCGGAGAAGAAGGACCGCGCCGCCGAGCGCGCCGCGCTGTGGCGCCTGTGGGGCGCGCATCCGCTGTCCGCGCTGGCGATGCAGGCGGAGAAGCGCCTCAAGGGACAGGCGGCCCCGCTGGAGGCCAAGGTCGCTCGCGGTGAAGCGCTGGTGGAGCTGCACCGCAACAAGCAGGGCCTGACGCAACTGGAGCCCATGCTGGCGCAGTTGAAGCTGCCGGAGCCGCTCGCGTGTCGCGCGCACTTCGCCTACGGCAAGGGCATGCGCAAGGAGCGCCAGCACACGCGCGCCATCCAGATTCTGTCGCAGGTGGTGGAGAAGTGTGAGGACCGGGACCTGCTGGCGCGGGCGCTGTATGTGCTGGGCTCGTCGCGCTCGATTGTCGATTCGGCGCGCGGGACGGACACGTACGAGCGACTGGCGCGTGAGTTCCCGGACCACAGCTTCGCGGACGACGCGTTGTTCTACGCGGCGGACCTGTACGTGAAGACGGACCGCCCCAAGGAGGCGATGGCTCGGCTGGACGAGCTGGCGCGGCTGTATCCGCAGGGGGACTTCCTGGGCGAGGCGCTGTTCAAGGCGTATTGGATCGCACGCACCAGCAAGGTGGAGGACGCGGGCCTGTCCTTCCTGGACCGCATCGAGCAGCGCTTCGCGCAGGCGGACGAGAGCTACGACGTGGAGCGCGCGCGGTACTGGCGGGCGCGCACGTTCCAGGACCAGGGCAACATCCAGGGCGCGGCGGAGCTGTTCGAGAAGATCGCGGTGGAGCACCCCGCGACCTACTACGGGCTGATGGCGCGCTCGCAGCTGTCCACGGTGGACCCGGCGCGGCTGGAGCGCATCTCCCCGGACATCTTCGCGGTGCCCGACGCGGCCAGTCCGTGGCCGCTGTTCGCGGGGCCGGTGGGCGAGGACCCGCACTTCCGCGCGGGCATCGAGCTGCTGCGGCTCGGGTTCCCGGAGGCCGTGTCATCGGAGTTGCTCGCGGTGAGCCGGACGAACCAGCCCGCGGAGGCCATCCGCCTGCTGGTGCTGGTGCTGCACGAGGCTGGTGACGAGCGCGCCGCGCACGCGGTGGCCCGGCTGGCGCTGCGCAAGGACTTGAGCGGCCGCATCACCCGCGAGACGCGCGTGGTGTGGGAAGTCGCGTATCCCAACGCGTTCCGCGAGCTCATCGAGAAGCACACGGCCGTGTCGGGCGTGGAGGCGGATCTGCTCCAGGCGCTGATGCGCGAGGAGAGCGCGTTGGATCCGAAGGCGCTGTCCTGGGCCGGAGCGCTGGGCCTCACCCAGCTCATGCCGTCCACCGCGAAGGGCGTGGCGAGGGAGCTGAAGCTCAAGCGCTTCACGGTGGAGCAGTTGCTCCAGCCTGATCTCAACATCCGCATGGGGGCGCACTACCTGGGCGGACTGCTCAAGAAGTTCGGCGGACACACGCCGTACGCCGTGGGCAGCTACAACGCCGGCCCGGGCGCGGTGAACCGCTGGCGCTCGGACAAGCCGGACCTGCCGCTGGATGCGTGGGTGGAGGAGATCCCCATCTCCGAGACGCGCGGCTACATCAAGCGCGTGCTGCGCTCGTACAACACCTACCAGCTCCTCTACGGCCGGGCGCCCAAGCTGCCTGTCATCAAGAGCGCCGCGCGCTGAGCGGTGGCCGGGAAGCCACCTTCGAGCGCAGGAGGACGGCCTGCGAGCAGCCGAGGGCAGGACTGTTCCCCCGGCCATGGATCGGCTTCCTCCGTTGAGGTACGTCCTCCCTAAATCGGCCGGATGTTCTGCGCGTTCATTCCCTTGGGCCCCCTCGTCACCTCGAACTCGACCCGCTGGTTCTCCTGGAGAGACCTGAAGCCGTCCGCGTTGATGGCGGAGTGATGTGCGAACACGTCCTCGCCTCCGTCATCCGGGGTGATGAAGCCAAAACCCTTGGCATCGTTGAACCACTTCACGGTTCCCGTCGTCATACTGCCGTCCTCGTGTGCCATTCCTGGGGATGTCCAGGTGATTGGTAATGAAATAGGGATGGGCGGGAAGGATTGCCCCAGACCTGGAGCAGGGCGTGCTCAGGCTCGCATGCTCTGCGAGGGACGGCTCACGATGACCTTCGAGCAGCGGACGCGCGGTTGCCGCCGTGCAAGCAGGCACAGGGCGACGAGCGCCAGCAGCAACGGCGTCACGGAACCTGGAGCGGCGCCGCACCCGAGAGCCCCCAGTCGGGGCTCGGAGTCGATGGAATAAGCCGCGGACTTCTCCACCTGGATGCGCACCGTCCCTGTCGAAGCCAGTCCCGCGGCGTCGGTGACGGTGAAGACGAGTGACACCTCTCCCTCGAAGTCAGGCGCCGCCTCGTACGTCATCGAGGGAGCCTCGCCGGACAGCTCGCCTGAAGCGGGGCGCGCGCTCACCGAGTAGGTCAGTGCGTCCTGGTCCGCATCCCGGGCATCGAGCACCACCGCGCGTCGCTCGCCAGCCTTCATCGTGAGCCGCGCGTTGCTCGCGATGGGGGCATGATTCACGGGCGTGATGTGCAGCGTCACCGTCGCGAAGGTGGTGTGCTCCTCATCGCTGACCGCGAACGTGAAGGAGTCCTCGCGCGATGCGCCCGCCCTGGGCCGGTACACGACATGGGGCAACGTGCCCGTGAGTTCTCCCTGCGACGGGCCTTCGCTCAACTCGAAGGTGATGATGTCTCCGTCCACGTCGCGGCCTTCCAGCTCCAGCTCAACCGGTCCCTCCGCGGACACGGTGACCTCGCGGGACATGGCCACGGGGGCGTCGTTGACGGGTTTGACGGAGAGGAGCACCTGGGCGGAGGTCGACTCTGTCACCCCATCACTCACGCGAAACGTGAGGTGGTCCTCGCCGTGGAAGTCGGGGTGGGGCGTATAGACGAGGTTGGGGGTCGTGCCCGAGAGCCGGCCGTGGCGGGGCAGCTCCACCAGCGAGTACTTCAGCGTGTCTTTGTCAGCGGCCAGGCTCTCCAGAATGAGCTCGACGGAGGTGTCTTCCGTGAGCACTTCCGAGCGATCAAACGCCATGGGGTCGATCTGCTCGGATTTCGGGAACCACATCCCCGGCCGCCCATGCTCATCCTCGAGGCCGCTCGTCACATAGACATAGCCTTCCTCTCCCTGGATGTCCGCAGGGGGCGTATCGGTGACGATGTTCACAAGGTCGTCGTCGGCCACGTCCTGTGCCGGATATTCGATGGCGACCTCGGGAGCTGACGGGTGCGGAATGCACATCTTGGCGTTGGAGCCTCCGGACGGCCCTCGTGCCGGAGCCACTGCGAGGGGCGCGGCGTCGTAGTCCACCATGCGCGCGTGGACCCGGAGGGCGGCGTAGGGCGGTCCGACGAAGCGCTGATAGGCGAGCAGGAAGCGGCTGGCCCCGACGGACGTCGCGCTCGGGAGTTGATACTCGAGCGCCAGCGAGCCCAACTCGACGGGGGGGTCGACCGTCCCGCTCGCTGAGTCGATCCTCGCGCCGAGCAAAAGGTTCGCCGTACTGTCGCCCGGCGCGGGCGAGAGCCAGTACACGAGTGTGGAGGTGCCGGTCGACGCCACCTGGGCCTGCCCCCAGAATGGCACCTCCTGCCCTGGTGACGAGAGCAGCCAGGGCTCCGGGTCCACCACCATTCCCTCTGTGTCCACGCGGAGCGCGCGGACGTTTCCTCCCTCCGTCCACGCGATGACGTGGTTCGTCCCGTCGAAGGCGATGGATGGCTTTTCGGGCGTCAGCTCGCTCTGCCGAACCAGGATGCGGCCCGGCGCGAGGACGGTGCCGGCCCTGCTCACGCGGACCGCCTCCAGTCGTCGGAGCACGCCGCTGCCGGAGGGATGGACCTCCCAGACGACGAGGAAGTTCGTTCCGTCGAACGAGACAGCCGGGTAGGACTCTGGGGCCCCACCGCCCAGGTCGATGCCCAGTGGATCGAGCACGACATCCGTGGGGCTCACGCGCGCTCCCCGGGCAATATCTCCGAAGCCAGACGACACCGGCGGCTCATCCCAGACGGCGAAGCAATCACCCCCACCACAGGCGAGTCGGGGTGCGTCGAGGAAGGACCGATGGGCGTGGATGGGGAACTCGCGGCGCAGGGGGACCCCGCTCGCGGAGATGCGGCGGCCATGGAGTCTGGGTGTCTCGATGCCCGTTCGGGTGTCGCGCCACACGACCAGGTAGTTCGTCCCATCAAAGGCGACGGCGGGTTCACCCTGATCGCCGGCCGTCTGGGAGATGACAAAACCTCCCGGCGTCAGCTCGACGCCCTCCACGCTCAGCAGGGTGCCGTAGAGGTCCGTCCCCTGGGGAAACGGGCGCTGCTCCATCCAGACCAGCAGGGTGCGAGTGCCATCCGAGGCCACCGCGGGCTCCTCCTGGCGGTTGGTGGACGTGCTGACCAACAGGCTCTCGGCGAGCACCGTGCCCGTGTTGCTCACCCGCGTCGCACGGATGTCCTCCTTGTCTTCGCCCTTCCCCCCATACCAGGTGATGAAGAACTCAGTTCCTGTTGACGCCATCCCACTGGGAGACGCAGTGAAGTTCCTGCGGTTCGCTACGAGCACCCGTCCGTTGGGATCCAGCACACCCCCGGAGGTCGTGATGCGCGCGCCATGGATGCCGCCGTAGCGCACGCCGTCGACGTAGCGCATGTCATGCCATGCGACCAGGAAGTGCGTGCCATTGAAGGCCACGCTGGCCATGGATTGATGCGCGAAGTTCGTGTGGATGATGAAGGTCCCCAGGACGATGCCCTCGGGGCTCACCCGTGCCCCAAGAATGTCCCGATTGAAGTCGAGCGGGGTGATCTGGTCCTCCCAGACGACGAGGTGATTCTGTCCGTCGAAAGCGACGACCGGGAGGACGGGGAAGATGGCATTGGGAGGACTGATGACGAACGACCCCAGGCTCGTGCCCTCCACCGAGACACGCGTCCCCTGAACGAGATTGCCGCGCGTGGAGACGACGAGGAAGTGGGTGCCACCCCAGGAGACCGTCGGCTCCCTGCCTTCACCCAGCTCCAGGCCCATGATGTCGAGCACGGCGCCCGAGGACGAGAGCCGTGTCCCTCGGAGCATGGGGCCCAGGTCGGGGGCGTATTCGCTCCAGGTGACCAGGTACTGGCTGCCCGAGAACGCCACGGTGGGCTTCCCATACACGCTTCCCGGGGCTGCACTGGCGAGTCGTCTGGGTGCGGGCTCCACCAGTTGGCCGTCCGACGTGACATGTGCGCCCAGGATGAGGTCACCTGCTTCACCCGGCCGCGTCGCATGCCAGACGACGAAGAAGTTCGTCCCCTCGAAGAGCACATGAGGGGTGGTGCTCTTGTCCGCGATGGGGCTGATGAGGACTCCCACCGGGTCCAGCACCTCTCCCGTCGGACTCACGCGGGCCGCGTAGATGCGCCCGCTTGAGCCGCCGTGCCGGTAGTCGGTCCACACCACCAGGTGGTGCGTTCCATTCCAGGCCACGGCTCCGTCGAACTGGTGGTCGCTCGCGGGGCCCATCGTCACGGCGCCGACCAGGGTTTCGAAGGAGAGCCCTGGTGCGAGGAATGCCGGGCGGGAGTCCGCCCACGCGGGCGTCACGGCCGCGATGCAGAGAAACACGGCGAGGCAGGCGAAGCCTCGCGGGCTCATTCGAAGAGACGACATGTGGACCTCGGGGAGCGCGGAGTCGGGACCGGCGAGCCGCCAGTGGATCGGCGGCGGACAGGGACAGCAGACTCCCTGAGGCGTGATTCCCGCATCACGGAACCATCATGGGTTCCTCACACGGGGTGCATTTCTTCCAATCCCTCCGCGTGCCGGATGGGCAGACTGTGGATATCCACCCTTGAACCAGGAGGTTCGTGATGAAGCCAGACACCACGGTTGCCATGAAGAAGGACGTGTCCCCGCAGCCTCGGTTGGGCATCCAGCTCGTGATGAAGAACGCGACCGCCGCGCTCACCTTCTATTCCCAGGTCTTCGGCGCCGAGGAGCGGATGCGGCTGGTGGAGCCCTCCGGTCGCCTGGGCCATGCCGAGATGCTCCTGGGCGGAGTGGTGCTGTCCATCGCGGATGAGTATCCGGAGTACGGAATCGTCGGGCCGCAGAGCCGGGGCGGGGCGACGAGCCTGCTCAACCTCTCGGTCGACGACGTGGACGCCATGGCCCAACGGGCCATCGCCGCCGGAGCCGTGCTGGAGCGTCCCATCAAGGACGAGTTCTACGGCGACCGCGTGGCCCACATCCAGGATCCGTTCGGCCACCGCTGGTCGCTCTCCATGCGCATCGAAGAGGTGTCGCCGGAGGAGATGCAGCGGCGCTTCCTGAAGATGGTGGGAGGCTGAGCGGCCCGCGCGGGCGTTCGAACCGGCCCGCGCGGCCTGTTCGTCCCGCTAGCCCTTGATGAATAGCAGCAGGTCCTCGTTGATGACGTCCTTGTGGGTCGAGCACATGCCGTGGGGGAAGCCCTTGTAGACCTTCAACTGCGCGCCCTTCACGAGCGTGGCGGTAATCTTCCCCGCGCCCTCGAAGGGGACAATCTGGTCGTCGTCGCCGTGCATCACCAACGTGGGCACGTCGAACTTCGCCAGGTCCGCGCGGAAGTCCGTCTCCGAGAAGGCCTTGACGGTGTCGTACTCGGACTTCAGCGAGCCCTGCAGACCCTGAAGGCGGAAGCTCTCCCTCAGGCCCTCGGAGACCTTCGCTCCCGGCCGGTTGAAGCCGTAGAACGCCATGCTCAGGTCTTTGTAGAAGGTGGAGCGGTCGCCACGCACGCCTGAGCGGATGTCGTCGAAGACCTTCATGGGCAGGCCGTTCGGGTGCCAGTCCGTCTTGAGCATGATGGGAGGCACGGCGCCAATGAGCACGGCCTTGGCGACGCGAGAAGTCCCGTGGCGGCCGATGTACCGCGCCACCTCGCCGCCGCCCGTCGAGTGGCCGACGTGCACGGCCTTGCGCAAGTCGAGCGCGGCGGTCAGCTCCGCGAGGTCATCCGCGAAGTGGTCCATGTCGTGGCCTTCCCAGGGCTGTGACGAACGCCCGTTGCCACGACGATCATGCGCGATGGTGCGGAAGCCTCGTTCGGACAGGTACATCATCTGGTCTTCCCAGGCATCGGCCGTGAGCGGCCAGCCATGGGAGAAGACGATGGGTTGTCCGTCCTTGGGACCCCAGTCCTTGAAGTAGATCTGGGTTCCGTCGCGAGTCGAAAGGTAGCTGCCCTGGAGCTTGCCGGCTTGAGTGGCCATACGAGGGTCCTTGGGTCGTGGGTAGATGCAACGGTTGCGAAGATGTGCCCCGTGTTCATGACCTGCCATCGGCCCCTGTCTCTCTGGCTCCTATACGAAAGGTTGAGAGGGGCTGACCCTCTGGACAAAGGACGCCGCCGCGTTTTGTCGCCATCGTCACGCGCACGTTCGCGAGGGAGTTCGCACCTGGCGGCCAGCCGGAACGGATGACCCGAGGCAGGGGGATTAGGAGGGCCGTGGCCCGTGCCGCCTGGTTGGTGGCCGGGCCAGCGCCCGGGAGCGGACATCCGGTGACTCGAATGGATGCACGGCGGGACGACGGTGCTACCCTGCGCCGCGATGAAGAAAGTCCTCGTGAGTCTGGCAGTGGTCTTCGTGCTGTTGGCGGCTGCGGGTGTGGGTGCGTTCTGGTGGGTGGAGCAGGCGGCGCATCAAGCCGTCGCGGCCCCCGGCGCGACCCCCGTGGAGTTCACCGTCCCCAAGGGCACCTCCGGGAGAGGTCTGGGCGTGCTGCTCGCCAACCAGGGCCTCATCCGTGATGCGCGGGTGTGGCGCTGGCATCTCTTCCGTCGTGGCTCGTTCTCGCCCAAGGCGGGACGACACCCGGTGAGTCCGTCCATGACGGTGGCGGAGCTGGCCACGGTGCTGGAGGGCAACCCGCTCCCCGACGATATCCCGTTCCTGGTGGTGGAGGGCTGGCGCCTGCGGGACACCGACGCGGCCCTCACGGCGGCGGGCTTCATCACCGCGGGCGCGTACATCACCGCGGCCAGCAATCCCAGTCGCTTCACCGCGCCGTTCCCCCTGCCCACCACCACGCTGGAGGGCTACCTGTACCCGGAGTCCTACGGCGTGATTCCGGGGAAGTTCGACGTCGAGGACCTCATCCAGCGTCAGTTGAATGCCTTCGGGGAGCGCTTCTACACGCCCAACCGGGACGCCATCTCCAAGAGCGGGAGAACGCTGCATGAGGTGGTGGTGATGGCCTCCATGCTGGAGCGCGAGGAGCCCGTGCCGGACCAGCGTCCGCTGGTCGCGGGCATCCTCTGGAAGCGCGTGGACAAGGGCTATCCGCTCGGCGTGGACGCGACGTCGCGGTACGTGCTGGCGCAGTGGAATGACCGCAAGGCGTTCCTCCAGCGACTGAGGGACCCCGAGGACCCGTACAACACGCGTCATCGCAAGGGCCTGCCCCCGGGTCCCATCGGCGCGCCCACGGTGGCGTCGCTCCAGGCCGCCATGGCGCCCACGCCGAGCGAGTTCTGGTACTACCTGCACGACGCGCAGAAGACGCTGCGCCCCTCGCGCAACGCGGAAGAGCACGAGGCGCTGCGCCGCAAGTACAACGTGTACTGACGCCGCTGGACACGGTGCTCGCTCCCTCGCCCACCAGGTAGAGGGAGCGCACCGGCCCTGACTGGCGTGACTGTTGCTCACCCATCGTCTCCTCTGGTCTCAAGGGAGCGGTGACGTGAGGCGGATGACGGTCGGGGCGGGTTGGAGGGGCTGGGGAGTGCTGTTCGCGCTCCTGAGTGGGTGCGGGGCTTCCCAAGGTGTGGCGCCGAGTTCCACGGAGGTGGTCGCTCCTCCAGATGGCCGGCGTGAGGAACTCGTCACCCGGACGTTGACGTTCGTCGCGGCGGCGGACACGCACGTCGTGGCGACGTCTCCGACGACGAGCTTCGGCTCCTCGGAGACGCTGGTGCTCGGTCGCTCGCCCGATGCCGAAGCCTACCTCCGGTTCCTCATCCAGCCCTTCGAGGGCACGATGACGACCGCGCGCCTTCGCCTGTACGTGCTGGAGGGCACGGAGGACGGGCCCACCGTCTACGACCCTCCGGGTGTCCGGACATGGAACGAGCTGACGACGTGGGACACCCGTCCTCAGTGGGGCGGCTATTGGGCGCTCGTCAGCGCGGGCCCCGTCGTCAGCGGGACGTGGATGGAGCTGGATGTCAGCGACCTGCACGTTTCCCAGCGCAGCTATCTCGACATCTTCATGGGGGGAGACAGCCCGGATGGCGTGACGCTCGCGTCGAGCGAACATCCGGACCCCGCGCTGCGCCCCCAGCTCGTCCTCACCATCGAGTCCGCGAAGGACCATCCGCCTCCGCGCCCCGAGCCGCTCCCGGTGTCGGGGACGCCCGTTTCGTTCGCTCCGAGCGCTGACACGTTTGTCTCCGCGGATGTGCCGGACTCCTCGGCCGGTGGTGTGTCGGAGGCGCTTCGCGTCGGGAGCACGCCGGAGCGAGAGGCGCATCTTCGCTTTTCCGTGCAGGGACTGACGGAGACAGTGCAGCGCGCGGTGTTGCGCCTGCGCGTTCGCGAGGATGGCACGGAGGGAGGGCCCTCGGTCTTCGCCACGCAGGGGGCATGGAGCGAGGCTGTCACCTGGAACACGCGCCCGACGAAGGTGGGCGGCTCGCTGGACCGCGCACCGTTCCTCGCGCCGTTCGGCTTCGCGGACTACGACGTGACGGAAGAGGTGCGAGGCGATGGCGACGTCACCTTCGGCCTGTATGCGAACTCCGGCGACGAGGTGTCGTTCCACTCGCGAGAGGTCCTCGCACTCGAGCCCCAATTGCTCGTCTGGACGGGGGCGCCCCGGACTGCTCCGACGGATGACTGCCTGACACGCCAGGAGGTTCTCGCGACCTCCATCCTCGCGTCGCAGGACACCTTCGTCACGCCGGACAGCCCCACCACGCAGCATTACCGCGAGGCCTCGTTGCGTGTGGATGCGTCACCGCGCGCGGAGAGCTACCTGGAGTTCGACGTACAACTGGGGGCGGCGCCGGTCCGCCGCGTGTTGCTGCGCCTCTATGCACTGGATGCCTCCGGGAATGGGCCCCGGTTGTTCCAGGCCGCTCCGTTCGATGAGGCGACGACGGACTGGTATCGCAAGCCCGCCATCATGGGGGGCGTGGTGGGGGACCTGGGGGCGCTGAAGAAGGACCAGTGGGTGGAGCTGGACGTGACGGACGTGGTGACGACGTCGGGGCGTCACGCCTTCGCGTTGCTCGATGGTTCCGCGGATGGGATGCGCTTCGCCTCGTCCGAGATGGAGGAGCGAGGGCTGCTCTCCGTCGCGCCGCGACTGGTGGTCATCACCGACAGCGAGCCCTTCTGTTCCTACCAGGGCACGCCTCCATCAGGCTCGACGGCGTGGGTGACTCAGTCGAGCGACCCCTCGGCGGAGCTTTCGACTCACTCGGCCCCCGCGCTCGACGGCGGCTTCGTCGTCATCAGCAGGGTGGAGCAACCGGTGACCAGTCCCCCGTCTTCCGAGCGGACGGATGTCGTCACCCTTCACCGCGCGGACGGGAGCGTCGCGTGGAGCCGCGCGTTCTCCCATCCGCAGGTGTCCTTCGAGCGGGTGGTGGTGACGAAGCAGGGAAATGTCCTGGTGGCGGGGAGCTACCTCGGTGCACCGGACCTGGGCACGGGCGCGCTGCCGCGAGGGCAGGGCATGTTCGTGATGAAGCTTTCGCCCACGGGCGGGGTGGTCTGGACGCGTGGCTACAAGGCGTGGTTCCAGCGGATGGACGAGTCCGTCGACAACCCGATGCAGGTGCTCGACCTGGCGACGGACGCGCATGGCAGCGCGCTCGTGGTGGGGACCTTCTGGGGCTACACGGACTTCGGAGCGGGGCCCGTCTATTCCGGCAAGCCGTTCCCGTATGACGACACGTATCCGAACTCCTTCGTCCTGAAGCTCCAGTGGGACGGCGCCTATCAGTGGGCGCGCACGCTGACGTCGGACTCGCTCCGGGGAGCCCAGGCGACGAGCGTGGCGGTGGACGCGGAGGAGAGCGTCACCGTCGGGGGC
>NZ_VIFM01000328.1 GCF_006636215.1 Myxococcus llanfairpwllgwyngyllgogerychwyrndrobwllllantysiliogogogochensis
GTCGGGGGCGACGGGGGCGGGCAACGCGTTCAACGTGGTGCAGGGGGGCGGGCAGCAGGACCTGCAGGAGTTCACGGCGCAGCCGTCGGCGGGGACGGGCTGGGCCACGGCGTATCAGTTCAACCTGGGAGACATCGCGGCGGGCGCGGAGAAGTGGGCTGGCGTGGCCTTCGTTCACTTCGGCAATCCGGAGGGGACGGCCACGGCGCGGCAGTGGCTGACGGACTACGTGGGCGCGTTGGATGCGAAGGCGCTGGTGGAGGCGGAGGTCGCGCGCTGGGCGGCCTTCCAGACGGACACCGTGAAGGTGCCGACGGGCACGGTGGAGAACGAGGAATCACTGGTGCGCCACTCCGCGGTGGTGCTGCACATGGCGCAGGTCCGCGAGGGTGAGACGTTCATGCGCGAGTCGCTGAGCCGGGATGGCGAGACGCGCCTGACGCGCTTCAAGGCACCCAACGGCGCGCCGGCGACGCTGCCGGGCATGGTGAAACACGCGGGCAAGGGCGCGGTGCTGGCGAGCCTTCCGCCGGGCCAGTGGACGTATGCGTGGATTCGAGACGGCGCCTACGCGGCGGCGGCGATGGCCACGCTGGGCATGCGGAGCGACGCGCGCGAGGCGCTGACGTACTACCTGAACGCGGACAGCGGGCGGTTCCAGAACTGGCGCGAGCTGCAGCCGTACTCGATGCCGCCGTACCTCATCACGCTCACGCGCTACCACGGCTTCGGTGTGGAGGAGACGGACTTCAACGAGGCGGGGCCCAACCTCGAGTTCGACGGCTTCGGGCTCTTCCTCTGGGCGCTGCGGCACTACGAGCGCACCACGGGCGACGTCACGCTGGTGGACCAGCACTGGCAGACGGTGTCGACGAAGGTGGGCGACGCGCTGGTGGCGCTCATCGACCCGGAGACGGGGCTCATCCGGCCGGACTCGTCCATCTGGGAGACGCACTGGAACGGGCGGCAGCGCGCGTGGGCGTACACGAGCCTGACAGCGGCGCGCGGCCTGTGTGACGCGGCGGTGCTGGCCGAGCGCGTGGGGGATGCCGAGCGTGCGACGCGCTACCGCGCCGCGGGCGAGTCCATCCGCCGGGCGATGGCGGAGAAGCTGACGGACAGCAACTTCGCGCTGGCCTCCAACCTGGAGGAGCTGAAGTCGGGCCGGGGATACTGGGACACGGCGGTGTTCGACGCGTTCGCGTTCGAGCTGTTCGACCCGGCGGGGAAGATTGCCCGGGAGACGATTCGCGGATTGGACTTGAGGCTGTCGTCTCCGGCGGGCGCGGGTTGGTCGCGCAACGATGACCGCTATGACCACACGGGCGGCGCGGACATGAGCCCGTGGGGCAGCGAGTACGACAGCGCGGAGTGGGTCATCGTGAGCCTGCGCGGCGCGATGGTGAAGCGGATGGCGGGGGACTCGGAGCGCGCGGAGCGGGTGCTCAAGTGGGTGACGGACCAGTCGCTGAAGAACTACCTGGCGGTGTCGGAGACGTATGACGAGCTGAACGGCACGTACAAGTTCAACTCGCCCATGGTGGGCTTTGGCGCGGGGGCGTACGCGCTCGCGCTGGCGCACCGCGCGGACGGCACGGCGGACCCGGCGTGCGGCGCGTACCTGGATGAGAGCACGCTGTCGAAGCCGCCGGACGCGGGTTCGGGTGAGCCGGACGCGGGCTCGGGCGAGCCGGACGCGGGCCCGTTTGTGCCGGATGCGGGGGACTCGGAGGCGCCGCGTGTCAGTGGCGGCGGGTGCAGTGCCTCGGGCCCTGGCGCGATGGCGGTGTGGCTGATGCTGGCGCTCGCGGGACTCACCGCGCTGACGCGCCGCCGCCGGGCCTGAGGCAAGGGGCTCGGCTCAAGGGGCCGGGAGCAGGGCGGGACAACGCCCGGCGCTTGTGGACACTCCAACGAGACATGACGCGCCCCAGACTTCCAGATGGAGACATTCCATTCGGTGTCGGAGCAGCGGGATGTCGCTGGAGTTCGCCTCAAGCGCGGGCGTGGATGACCGCCCGCCCCGTGGTCCGCCGTGCTTCAGCGCCGCTGGTCGCTCCGGGCCTGGGTGCGACGGTTGCGAGAGGTGGTGTGCGCGTTGCGACGGACGGCGCCGAAGCGCTGCTGCTTGCGCGCACCGCCCTTGCGGCGCTGGGCCCGCGTCGCTCGCACGGACGTGGTGGCGGTGCGTCCGGCGGTGCGCGCGCGGCGCACGGGCTTGCGCCCACCCACGGTCCTCGTCGCCCGACGGGCCGGCGCCGAGGCGCGAGTCCTCCGCGTGCTGCTCACCTTTCGCACGGTGCGAGCCCGCTTGGCCTCCACCGCCTCGCGGCGCTCCATCATGGCCAGGCGCTTCTCGAAGCGCATCAGGGCCTGACGGAAGTACGTCGCCTTGCGCAGGGTGTTGGCGTTGCCCTCGGCGCGACGGGCACGGGTCGGCTGCCGCCGGCCCAGGGCCTCACGCCGCTGACGGCGCGCCAGGCTCTCGTACTTGGTCATCAATCGCCGCGCGCGCAGGACGCGACCGCGCAGCTCCCGGGTCGACAGCTCCGTGAGGTTGCGCGGGGCGCTCGACAACACGAGCCTGGCTTCGGTTTCCGACAACAGGGACATCTTCTTCGAGGGAATCGTACGCAAGGGCCTGCTCCTTCAAGGCAGTGTGGCTTTCCTCGCGGAAACGTCGGCACGTGTCCCCCGCGCAGCAACCTGCTCTCCAGGGTGATTGGGGGCGCTGGCGCTACTCGAAAATGGACAACTCGGAGAGCGCGTAGATGAGGACGGGTCCTCCCGCGTTCCCCGCCCTCACCTGCAGCCGCACCTGACGAACCGGCGCGTCACCCGTGAGCGGCACGTCGAGGAAGCGCGCCTTGCGCTCCATGTCCAGCGGACCATCCCCATAGGGGCTGTCCTCCCCCGTCGATTCGATGGTGGTGGAGAACACCGGGTCGAACGGGCTCGAGGGGTCGTGGTTCACGTAGGGCACCTCGGCGAGCGTCGACCAGGTGGCGCCATCCGCGCTGCCCTCCACGCGCACCTGAATGATGGGGTCGAACCCCGTCACCATCTGCAGGTCGCGAATGACGGCGCGCCGGGGCCGCACGGCGGTCTCCCACTGGAGCGTCACGTTGTTCACGCCCGACGTTTCGCGAGTCAGGTCCGTCCGCACGGTCAGCAGCGAGCCATCCGTGTACGGGCACGGCGCCCCCGTGGGCGTCGGGACGCATGAGGCGCCGCGACTGATGGGGCGCAGGCTTCCGCTGGGAACGGGCAGCCGGGGGCCCCGCCACTCCACCCGGAACGACACGCTGCTGCTGTTGGCGGCCAGGGGATAGAAGAGCCACGAGCCCAGTGTCACGGCGCGGACCTGCGCCTCCACGCCCGGGAAGTCCTCCAGGAGATAGGGATTGGCATGCCAGGGCGACGTGGGGTCGTGCACTTCCCACACGCGGCCTCCGGGACCATGGAGTTGCAGCACGGGGTACGGAGTGAGGGGCTCCACGGGCGTCGGGTCGCCGTTGTCCTGGAAGTAGATTTCCGGAAGCTCCGCGGAGGCCGGCAGCGCGGGCGGAGGAGGCGCCGAGGCGAAGGAGAACTCGGGGCCCTCCACGCCCAGGGCCAGCGCGAGCTGGGGTGCCCAGGGCCGCAGCGGTGGCAGCTCCGCGTCGTCGTAGAAGACGAACGAGCTGAAGACGCCGTGGCCTTCCTCCAGCGGCGCCGCCACGCGAAAGCGATACTGGGTGAAGTCGGAGAGGCGCTCGTCGATGGAGTCGCCGTAGAGGACCTCCAGCGTGAAGGCCCCCGAGCGCTCACTGCGGCTCTCTCCGTAACGCTCGAACTCGCCAGCGGTGGGGTCGACGAAGCCGGAGCGCGTGTGAACCTTGCGCTCCACGGTCACCGTCGTGTCCGAGTTCGGAGAGCCGTCCAGGTGTTGCAGTCGGCCATAGACGAAGATGGGGTCTTCGGGCTTGCGGTCGCAGCCCGCGGCGACGAGCGCGAGCAGGGCGAGGGAGCGGAGTGGGTGGCGCATGTCAGTAGGTCCCCTTCACGCCGAGGAGCGGGAGGATGATGGGCAGGCTCTGGGGTTTGCGCTGGGGAGTGCCCGCGCGGTCGAAGCCATAGTCATAGGCAATCACCTCCTGCCGGGCCGACACGTTGAGGACGTCCAGATAGGCGTCGAGCGTGAAGTCCTCCATGGCCCATGATTTGGCGACGCGCAGGTCCACGCGGAAGAACGCGTCCAGTCGTTCGGACTTGTCCCGGTCCTGTCGCACCCAGTGCTCTTCTCCCTCCGGCGTCGTCACGATGCGTTGGGTGAGGGTGGTGATTTCGCCGGACTCGGGGCGGCCGGTGTTGAAGTGCACCACCGTGCCCACCGTCCAGTTGTTGCCGAACTTGTAGCTGAGCGCGGCGTTGATGACATGGGCCTGCTCGAAGGCGAAGGGCAGCGTGCCCTCCTGTGTGCCCACCACGTGGTCATCGTCGCCGTAGCGGTCGAAGCGCACGCGGCGCTTGCTCTGGAGGAAGCTGTAGGAGACCCAGCCGAACCAGTCGCGGCCCAGCGGGTGCCGGGCCATCAGCTCGAAGCCATACGCGTAGCCGCTCGTGGAGGGGTCGGGTGTCGCGAGTCCCCGGCGTCGTCGGTTCTCCACCACCTGCTGCAGGTCCAATTCCACCGCGCGGGTGAGGGGGTTGTAGAAGGCGTCGCCGCTCAGCTCCAGGCCGTCCATCGCCTTCCACTCGGCGCCCACGTCGAACTGGAGGCCCTCCTGGAGTCCGTAGCGGAGGCTGGAGGTGTCCACGGCGGGCAGGTGCACCAGCACGGTGGGCGATTGGTGGAAGACGCCCGCGCCGCCCTTGAGCACGAGCGCGTCCGTGAGCTGGTGGCGCACGGTGAGCCGAGGCTCCACCACCGCGTGATTGATGCCGGGGGACAGGTGGTAGTTGTCCAGGCGCACGCCCGGCTGGAGCACCCACTTTTCGGCGGGAACCCACGTCACCGCCGCGTAGACGCCGGAGAAGGTCGCCAGCGAGGAGGGGCTCTTGATGGGGTCCACCGGGTCGTCGGGGTTGGTGCCCGGGGGGATGCCGGTGCCGGTGATGTCGGTGGCGGCGCGCCGGTGCTCCACGTCGCCGCCCACGGCGAGCTCCAGCGTGGAGTCCAGGCGGCGCTTCCAGCCGGCCCGCATCGCGAACGTCGTCTGGCGCAGGGCGTACTCGCCCACCTTGCGGAAGGAGATGGCGCCGCTCGGCAGGCGCTCCGACTCCTCTCCGTCGAGGCCCAGCGCGTCCGAGCCCACGGTGAGGCCCACTTCCGCATCACCCCCCGCGAGCGGATGGGTTCCGCGCAGGTCCACCCGGTGGAAGCGGGACACGATGCTGCCGCCGGTGGAGCCGATGTAATAGGTCGAAGGGCTGGAGCCCACGTCGTCCGAGCTGCCCAGCGCGAACAGGCGCACGCGGCCCTCGCCGACCTTCTGCTCGATGCGCGCCTGGTAGTCCCAGAAGTTCGCGTGCACCTTCTCCGCGTCGGACCCACTGAGGAGCTTGGCCCCCAGGGAGATCAACAACGCCGAGTAGCTGACGCGGCCGGCGACGCTGACGGAGGTGCCGGTGCTCTCGAAGGGGTACTCGATGAAGCCGCCGCTGTTGAGCAGGTCCGCGTAGGCGGTGACGTGCAGCCGGTCCTCGCGCGGTCGGCTCAGCCGTCCCTCCACCGCGCCGCCCAGCAGCCGTCCGTACTGCACTGGCGGCGAGCCCGGGAAGAAGTCGACGGTGTCGATGAAGTCCGGGTGAATCACCGCGGGCCCGAGCATCAGGTGGTACAGCATGGGGATGCGCACGCCGTCGAGGAAGAAGCCGGTGGCGGCGGGCTGGCTGCCGCGCACCACGGGGTAGCTGATGCCCGAGGCGAGGCTGCCCACGCCGGGCATCAACATGACGACGCGGAACGGGTCGCCCAGCGTGCCGGGCACCTCGCGGAGTTCCTGCTCGTGCAGGGTGATGCGCGTCACCTCCGTGCGGGGGCGGTCGTCCCGCACCACCGTCTCGTAGGGATTCACGCGCCCGGGCTGCAAGCGGTAGATGACCTGGAGCGACTGGCCCTCGGAGAGCGTTTCCTCGAAGGTGCTCGGCGTGTGTCCAGGGGCGCGAGCTTCCACGCGGTGGGTGCCGGGGCGCAGCTCCAGGGTGAAGCGCCCTTGTGCGTCCACGGTGCCCGCGGGCTCCGTGCTCCCGTCCACGAAGAGGAGCGCATCGGCGAGGGGACGGCGCGTGCCGCGCGCGCGCACCTCTCCTGTGAGTCGCGCGGTGGAGACGGGGACGGGCGCGGCGGGAGGCACGAAGCGGTAGACGAAGGGCAGGCGCACCGCCACGGGCACTCCGGCGAGGGTGGCGGGAGTGAAGCGCAGACCCGGTGCGGCCTGGAGCGCGGCCTCGGTGAGGCGGGGCTCGTGCGGTGCGTCGACGACCTTCACCTCGGCCACCGCGCCCTGTTCGTCCACCAGCAGCTCCAGGGTCACTTCACCGGGAGTGCCCTCCAGGCCCACGGGCCATGCGGCGGGTGCGTCGGCGACGAGGGTCGGTGGCACGAGCGCGGCTTCACCGCCATCGGTGGTGAGGCCCAGTCGCGTGGCGTCCTCGGCGGACACGGAGGTGCCGCCGTCGGTGGACTGGAGTTCGACTTCGACGGTGCGGGACTCGGCGGAGGGGGCGGGGAGGCCCTGCGCTCGTACGAGGAAGGGCACTGCCGCCAGGACGAGCAGTGGCAGGAGAGAGCTGCGCTCAAGACGCATGGGAACCCTTCAACACCGGATGGGCAGAGAACTGTCACCCCGGCCGGTGTGCTCTCACGCGGCGCAGCCTCACCTCCCCGGGCACGGGCGTCCACTGTTCTCGACACGGGATTGCGCGAATGGCCCGGGGTCCCGGAAACGGGACCCGCGGCTGTCTGTGCGAAAGGTACAAGCGAGGCGTAGGCGCCAGGACGTTGGCCTGTTCGTTCGTCTGCTCGCGTGTATGGCGCTTCACGAAGAGCGCGTGCAGGCGGGCTGACCGGGTGGAGGTCCCTGGAGGGCACCACTACCGTTGAGTCGAGCAGGGGTCTCTGGGGGAAGGAGTCGTGGGGCGATGCGCACGGTGAAGGATGAGCTGCTCTTCCGAGCGGTGGAGCACACCCTGTCGGGCCAGCCCATCGAGGCGGCGCACGAGCTGGCGTCGTTGGAGACGTTGCTGGATGTGGACTCGGTGCCGGAGGACCTGGGCTACCTGCTCTTCGCCACGGCGGTGTCGCATCGCCTGGAGGGCGTGGGGGTGGGGGCGCGCAATCCCTATCTGTATCCGCATCCCGAAGAGGGGGCGCGGCAGATTGATTTGTTCCGGCTGTTGATGACGCACATGCCGCTGGCCTCCGCCGCCGATGCGTTGGCGAACGCGGTGTTGGTGGAGTTGTTGGGGAAGCGGGACGAGGCGACGTTGGTGGACGTGGGAATCGGCCAGGGGCGGCAGGAGGGGCGGTTGTTGAAGGCGCTGTCGGAGCAGGGGGCGCTGCCGCGCAGGTTGACGCTGGTGGGCGTGGACCCGAGCGGAGCGAGCCTCGCGCAGGCGGAGGAGTCGACGGCGAAGGTGGCGCGTGAGGTGGGAGCGTCGGTGCGCTTCGTGGGGGTGGAGGCGCCGGTGGAGAGCCTGTCCGAGTCGACCTGGTCGGTGTTGCGAGGGTTGCCGGGGCCGAGGGTGGTGAACGCGGCCTTCGCGCTGCACCATGTGGCGGAGGAGCCCGGGAGCGTGGGCGCGGTGCGAGACGCGGTGCTGCGGCGGCTGCGAGCGTTGGAGCCGTCGGGGGTGGTGTTGTGCGAGCCGAATACGGACCACTTCCGCGCGCCGCCGCTGGAGCGCTTCCTGAATGCGTGGAAGCACTTCACGCAGGTCTTCCATCTACTGGACACGCTGGAGGTTCCTCGCGAGGAGCGAGCCGCCATCAAGCGCTTCTTCGGGAGGGAGGTGGAGGACGTGGTGGGGACGGTGGACGAGTCGGCGCGCTGCGAGCGACACGAGCTGGCGGAGACGTGGATGGCGAGGCTGAAGCGCGCGGGCTTCGTGCCGTTGGAATTGCTGGAGCACGTGGAGCCCGAAGGCGTGCATCCGGTGCTGGAGTTGCGGCGGGAGCCAGGGCTGGTGGGCTTGAGCTGGAAGAACGAAGTGCTGGTGGCGGTGATGGGGGTGAGGCCGGAGGGGGCACGTGCATGAGGGCGCGGCGTGTGGTGCGAGTGCTTCGCGGGGCCGTGGTCCGTTGAGGCGTGGTGCGTGTGCTTCGTGAGGCCGTGGTCCGTTGAGGCGTGGTGCGTGTGCTTCTTGAGGCTGCGGTCCGGTGAGGCGTGGTGCGTGTGCTTCGTAAGGCCGTGGTCCGGCGAGGCGTGGTGCGTGTGCTTCGTGAGGCCGTGGTCCGGCGAGGCGCGGTGCGTGTGCTTCGTGAGGCCGTGGTCCGGAGAGGCCTTGGGCGTCCGGGTCGTGCGAGGATGGGGTGTGTTGAGCGTGGGAGCCGAGGCTTCGCGAAGATGTGACGCGCGTGGCATGAACGTCGGGGCCACGTGAGGTCGAGGTCATGGAGTCGGAGGAGCACAGGTGACGGACGAGGGACGTGAGGACCTGGCCGGTCAGGTGCTGGAGCGCTGTCGGCGTGCGGGAGTCCGGCTGGTGTTGGCGGAGGCGTGCACCGGGGGCCTGCTCTGCGCGCAACTGACGGACGTACCCGGCGCATCCGCGGTGGTGGAGCGCGGCTTCGTGCCGTACTCGCATGAGTCCAAGGTGGAGCAGTTGGGTGTGTCGCTGGCGCTGCTCCAGGAGCACGGCTCGGTGAGCGCGGAGGCGGTGGAGGCCATGGCGCATGGGGCGCTTGCGCACTCGCGCGCGGACTGGGCGGTGGCGGAGACAGGCATCGCGGGGCCGAGCGGAGGCACGCCGCTGAAGCCCGTGGGACTGGCCTTCATCGCGGTGCTGCGTCGAGGCGGGACGGCCACGGTGGAGCGCCACGTCTTCGAGGGGAATCGGAGTGAAGTGCGGCACGCGGTGGCGCGACGTGCGCTGGTGTTGTTGCTGGCGCGGTTGAACGTCGAATCTTGAACTGGACGTTCACCCCGCACTCCCGGGTGTCTGGGCACCCGTCGAGGTGGCCCCTACGCTGTAGGACGTCGGAGAGAAGTGCCTCCGTGTGTCCGTGTGGCGAAGGAGCGCCCGGTGTTCCGAATCGGGGTGGATGTCGAGCATTCCATCGTGGAGTTCGTCCTGGAGGGCTACATCCGGGTCCAGGAGATGGAAGTGTTCGTGTCGGAGCTGGAGGCGGCGACAGACTCGCTTGCGGGGCGCGACATCAAAATCAAGGCGGACCTGAGAACGTTCCGTCCCGCGTCACCGGAGGCGACGAACATGATTCGCCGGGTGCAGGAGTACGGACTGCGCTCTGGCGTGGTGCGAGTCGCGGAGCTGGTGGAGAGCGAGATTGTCGCGCTCCAGCTCAACCGCGTCGCCGAGAACAGCCACACGGACAAGATTCTGCGCCGCTTCTGGGAAGACGCTCCCGCGCGTCACTGGCTCATCCACGGCGACGTGGAGGATGGAGCGGCGTCGGGTCCGTGAAGCAACCATCGCGGAGCAGTCTCAGCCCCGAAGTCCTTCCGCGAAGGGCCTATTGAAGCTGGACGCAGGGGCCGCGCGGACACTCTTCCACGCGAGCACTTGTTGCTCCACGGGAGCGCGTGTCGGGACCTGATGCAGCCCTCGGCTGCGCAGTGCCAGCTCCAATGCCAGGGCATGACGCCTGCGGAGGGGGGCGTTGAGCAACGCCTCGACGAGCCCCTGCGGGGTGAAGGGCTGGCCGGAGAGATGGCGCTGCTTCGGGTCCATGCGAGGCCGTGTCTCCTTCCACCATGCCGCGACCTGCTCGGCCATGGGCTGGGGCAGGTCGTCCTCGGGCTTGGGGGAGAGGTCTCGTTCGAGGTCTTCCTCCAATGGCGTCAGGGCTTCGTCCGCTGCGTCCTCCTTCGCGGCGGCGAAGCCACCTTCGATGGTGAGCCCGGTGATGGCACTGAAGGCCTCTGCGGCGAGCGCCGCCACGGGCTTGTGGCGCATCAGTTCCACGCACGCGTCCGCGGCCTGGATGCGTCCAGAGAAGCCGAGAGCCCACAGCACATCGGGCCGAAGCTTCTCGTGAGACAGCAAGCCCACCAGCCGCGTCACGGCCCGCTCATCACCACTCAGTCCGAGCAGGAGCAGGGGGTGTCGATTGCCCGGTGCGGGTGAGTCCACCGCCGACTGGCAGGCAGCCCAGGCGCCCATGTGTCCGTTCATCAGTCCCACGGTCAGCGCGACATCCCGGAGGACGGGTGCGTCCGAGCCGAGTGCCCGCTGGAGCACGGCGGGTTCCACGGGGAGGCGTGCGCGGCTCAGGGTGCGCAGGGCGGCGGCGACCACGAGGGGCTCGGGGTGCGACAGGAGCGGAGCGCACAGCGCCGCCGTGGCCCGACCATGGGTGCCAAGCACGTCGACCACCGAGGCCCACAGCTCAGGCGCCGCATCCGCCTTCTTCAGCAGCGAAGCGAACTCCGGTGGGATGCAGGGGGTGGGTGCCAGCTCGAGCGCCCGCTGGAAGGGAGCCAGTGCATCGGGTTCCGCGGCGGCGAGCGCCGTGAGCACGGCGGAAGGGCCGGGAGGTGACTCCGCGCGAAGCAGGGCGAGTGCCCCTGCGAGAATGTGCTCGGGCTCATCCGCGAGCGCGGGGATGAGCAGCCGATGGGCCACGGGCTCGCCGCCCAACACCAGGGCATCGAGATGGGCCGCACCCGACTCTTCGAGCTCGGCCAGCTCCGCGAGTGAGTAGTCAGGCGAGTCGAGCGCCTTCTCCCACTGACTCCACCGGAAGGCCGCTTCGCCGAGATGCTCTTCGTAGATATCCCACCGCGCGGGCTTCAAAAGAGATGAGGAGCTCATGAGTGATGGGGCGCTGTCTGACGTGGGCGGTGGGGATATCCCCAGGGCCACATATGGCTGCTCTTGAAGTTGAGGCCCTTTGAATCCACAGACAATTCGGCGGGGTGGACTCTGCTAGAGGTGTTTCTTGCAGACGAGGCACTTGGGTTCCTTCTTGCTCCCCGCGCCCGCGACCACCGGTCCCTGCATGAGAGGAAACGGCGGCGTGTTCTTGTCGTTGTGGAGCATGAGGTCGAAGGCGCGGGCCACGTTCTTCCCCTCGAACTTCACGTCGAAGGAGAAGTTGATGAACTCCGCCTTGCCCTTTGTCTTGCTGGAGGCCACGCCGCCACCGGCCGTGCCCGCCTCGTCACCCGTGCTCGTCTTGAAGTTGGAGTCCTTCACGCACACGGGATTGCCCGCGACAGACACCTTCTTCGTGCCCTTGTCGGTGTCGGAGGACTGGGCCACGTTGGGATAGGGAATGGGGACGGGCCCCGCGGGGCTGGGCGTCTTGCACACATCCGGGAAGGCCGTGGTGACTCCCCCACTGTCCTTGGTGACGACGGACATCTTGTTGACGCCTGTGTTGACGGCCATGGCCCCACCTCCAGGTCCGTCAAGGATACACTGCGCGTGAGAGGACCTAACAAAAGTCAGGGCTGGGGTGGCCACGAACGAAGGGCATCCCCAGCTTGAGTGCATGGTCCGCGAACTCGTTCCCGACGCCTTCTGGCAGCGTGTGGCGCCGCTGCTGCCCCGGCCA
>NZ_VIFM01000329.1 GCF_006636215.1 Myxococcus llanfairpwllgwyngyllgogerychwyrndrobwllllantysiliogogogochensis
GAGCGCCCCCACCCCGCTCGCCGCCCGGGCCGTCCCCTCGTCTCGGCCGTAAGCCGCCTGAGCCCACGACATGATCCTGCCCAATCTCACCCTGGCAGACTTCCTCCCGCTGATTCCCGCCATCATCCTGGTGGTGGGAGCCTGCATCCTGCTCCTGTCGGAGGTGTTCCTCAGCGCCACCGCGTCGCGCTCCTACCAGGCCGTGCTCACCGTGGTGGCGGCGGTGGCGGCGGGCGCCGTGGCCGTGGCCTCCATGTTCGAGCCGGCGCACGAGGCGTTCCTCGGCTTCGGCGTGCTGGACCCCTTCTCCAGCTTCCTCACCTTCGTGGTGTGCGTGGGCCTGGGCCTGGCGGCGTTGAGTTCGGTGAGCTTCCTGCGCAAGCGCGGGGCGGAGCGCGGTGAGTTCTACGCGCTGATGCTCTTCGCCGCGGCGGGCATGAGCCTGCTGGCGATGTCCAACGAGCTCATCACCCTCTTCGTCAACCTGGAGGTCCTCTCCATCGCGACCTACGCGCTGACGTCGTACCTGCGACGTGGCACGCGGCCGAGCGAGGCGGGCTTCAAGTACTTCATCCTCGGCGCCTTCTCCTCCGCGGTGCTGCTGTACGGCGCGGCGCTCCTGTACGGCGCCACCGGCACGACGAAGCTGACGGCCATGGTGGGCCCGCTGTCCGGCGCGCTCGCCACCCAGCCGGCGCTGGTCTACGCGGGCCTCATCCTCCTGGGCTCCGGCTTCGCCTTCAAGGTCGCCGCGGTGCCCTTCCACATGTGGACGCCGGACGTGTACGAGGGTGCCCCCACCCCCGTCACCGCGCTGATGAGCGCGGGCGTGAAGGCCGCGGCCTTCGCGGCGCTGGTGCGCGTGTTCCTCACGCTGGGCAAGGGAATCGACCCGCACCTGCCGCTGGTGCTGTTCTCCACCCTCGCCTTCCTCACCATGGTGGTGGGCAACCTGCTGGCGATTCCGCAGCGCAACGTGAAGCGCATGCTGGCGTACTCGTCCATCGCCCACGCCGGATACCTCCTGGTGGGCGTGGCGGCCTTGTTCGTCACCGCGCCGGGCGAGCAGTTCCGCCTGCTGGGCCCGTCCGAGCTGACGGGTGGCTCGCCGGTGGAGCTGGCCCGCTCGCAGGCGCTGCGCGGCATCCTCTTCTATCTGCTCGCCTACACCTTCAGCGCCGTGGGTGCCTTCACCCTGGTGTCCGTGCTGGAGCGCCGCGAGGACGAGGAGAAGGGAACCGCGTGGGACTTGGAGCGGTTCAGCGGGCTGGCGCAGCGCCGTCCGGGCTGGGCCGTGGCCATGGCCACCTTCATGCTGTCGCTGGGCGGGATTCCTCCCACCATCGGCTTCATGAGCAAGCTGCTCATCTTCCAGAGCGCGGTGGACTCGGGCCTCATCGGCCTGGCCATCGTCGGCGTGCTCGCCAGCGCGGCGGGCGCCTATTACTACCTGCGCGTGGTGGTCTACATGTTCATGCGGCCCGTGCCAGAGGGCGCCCAGCCGCTCGAGCGGAGCTGGTCCACGGAGCTGGCGCTGGTCCTCTCCACCGCCGCCGTGGTGGTGTTCGGTATCCTCCCCGGCCCCATCACCGCGTGGCTGGAGCAGGCCAGCAGCATCTTCGGCCAGTAGCCCTCGCGGGGCTGCCTGCCCCGTGGTTGTTCCCACGCCCGCCCCGGCCTCGTGCTCGGGCGGGCGTCGTCTTTTCCGGGGCCCGCCACGAAGCGCGCGCTACGGCTCCGGAAGCGCTCCACGCAGCTCGAAGGTCTCCAGGCTCACGCCGGCTCCCGCGTCGCGCAGGATTCGCTCCAGTGGCGCGTCATCCGTCACCACCACGCCCATCGATTCGCGCGAGGTCCCCAGCAGCGAGAAGGCGCCCTCCAGCAGCGCCCGCGCATGAGGCAGTGAGGCCGCGAAGAAGGGAAACAACACCGCGCCACCCGAGCGCACGTCCATCATCCCGAGCGGCGCCTCCTCCACACCATCCTCGCGCGCCAGCCGCAGCAGTCGGTGCGAGGCCAGCGTCGCGTAGCGCGCCAGCTTGCCCGGCATCATCCCGAAGGCCCCCGTCAGCGGCGCCCAGTCACCTGCCTCCAGGGGCACCACCACCAGCCCGCCAGGCACGGGCGGAAGCGCGGCCACCTGGGCTCGCGTCACCTTCAGGTTGATGCCCTGGCGCGCGCGCCTCATGCCCAGCGAGGTGTACAGCCCCAGGGCCGCGACGTTGTCCCGCTTCACGTTGAGGGCCCAGCTCCGACAGCCCTGCTCCCGGAAGCGCTCCGCCACCCGCTCCATCAACCAGCGCCCCAACCCCCGCCGACGCGCGGAGGGCGCCACCACCAACTGCCCCACGTAGCCCAGCTCTCCCAGCGCGTCCGTCGACGTGTACCCCTCCACCCCACCCGGCCCGTCCACCAGCAGGGTGCGGGGGGCCACCTCATGGGCCCACATGGAGGCGGACGGAGGTGGTTCGTCCACCCCCAGCTCCGCGAACAACCTCACGTAGGTTTCGTAGTCAGAGGCCCGGCCAGGCCTCAGGGCCCACGCACTCGGCTGCCGTCGCGCTTCCACCGCCATCAGGCATTCCTCCGCGGAAGGATGGAGCGAACACCGACGCGGGCGGATTTCAACGGCCAACAGCACAAAAGAAGGCGGCCCGACACTCCACAGGGGAGGGTCGGGCCGCGGGTCTTCTGAAGGTGACTCACCGGAAGTGCTGAAGGGGTGGGGGGGAACCGCCTTCAGCCTCGCTTCGATGTGTCCCGCGTGGAGCTATAGCAGTCGTCGTGCCAAGAGTCGTTTTGAGACAAACTCCAGTTTTCTCAGGCACTTAGAGGTCCACCAGACACTGGCCAACCTCGGCGATTGCATTGCAGCCCTGAAATCGACTTGCAGAACTGAAAATTCTCAATGATTTCAAGCGCCTGTGTTTTTCACCGATGAACCTCGTTCATTTCGGATCTGAATCCACAGGTGCGCAAAAGTTACACGTCCAACTCCACCCTACTCCCGGACCGCCTCGCTGGGCGGGCGGAGGTTGAGGCGCTTCATCTTCCGCCACAGCGTGGTGGAGGAGACGCCCAGCTCGTCCGCGACGCGGGCAAGGTCCACGCCATGGCGCTCCAGGGACTGGGCGATGGCGCGGCGCTCGGCCTCTTCCACCACCTGGGCCAGCGTGGGGCCTCCGCTCGTGCCCGAGCCCAGGCCCAACTGCCCGTCCAGGGCGCTGAGGCCAGATGAGCCGTGCGCGGGCGACAGGCGGGCCTGTCGCAGCGGGAAGTCCTCGGGCAGCAGCTCGTCGCTTTCGGCGAGCGCGGCGGCCTGCTCCACCAGGTTCTCCAGCTCGCGCACGTTGCCAGGGAAGTCGTAGCCCATCAGGTGCGTCACGGCGGAGGCGGACAGGCGCCGGGGGTTGGGGCTGCGGGCGTTGGCGCGCTCCAGGAAGTGCTCGGCGAGCGCGGGCACGTCCTCCAGACGCTCGCGCAGGGGGGGCACGCGCAGCGTCACCACGTTGAGGCGGTAGTAGAGGTCCTGGCGGAAGCGCTTCTCACGCACCTCCACTTCGATATCGCGGTTGGTGGCGGCGACGGTGCGCACGTCCACGCGCAGCGCGGTGGACTCGCCCACGCGGCGGACTTCACCCTCCTGGAGGGCGCGCAGCAGCTTGGACTGGAAGGTGGGGCTCGTCTCCGTCACCTCGTCGATGAAGAGCGTGCCGCCATCGGCCTCCTCGAAGAGGCCGCGGCGCGCCTTCACCGCGCCCGTGAAGGCACCCTTCGCATGGCCGAACAGCTCGCTCTCCAGCAGGGACTCGCTGATGGCGGCGCAGTTGACGGGCACGAAGGAGCGGCTCTTGCGACGGCTGTGCGCGTGGAGCGCCCGGGCCACCAGCTCCTTGCCGGTGCCGCTCTCGCCCTGGATGAGCACGGTGGCGTCGCTCTGGGCCACGCGCATCAGCCGCGAGGTGAGGTCCCTCATGGCCGCGCTGCGCCCCACCAGCGCGGACAGGCCGTGGCGCTGGTTGAAGTCGGTGGCGAGGTTGTCCACGTCGCGCAGGAGGCGCGCGCGCTCCAGGGCGCGCTCCACGCGGTAGCGCAGCTCGCTCTCCTTGAAGGGCTTGGTGACGTAGTCGTAGGCGCCCAGCCGCATCGCCTCCACCGCGCTCTCGATGGAGCCGAAGGCCGTCATCATGATGACCTGGAGCCGGGGGGCCACCTCCAGCGCGCGCCTGAGCAGCGTCAGCCCGTCCATGGGCTCCATCTTCAAGTCCGTCAGCAGCAGGTCCATGCTGCCGCCCGACAGGTGGGCCAGGGCCTCCTCACCCGTGCCCGCCTCGAAGACGGTGTAGTGCTCGGCGCGCAGAAGCAACGCGGTGGTCGCGCGCATGTTGCGCTGGTCGTCCACGACGAGGATGCGTCCACGGGACGGCGGGGTGTTCGCGTCAGTCATGGGAAGGACGGGGGCTGCGAGAGAGGAAGGCGGAAAGTGAAGGTGGTACCGCGACCGGGGACGCTGTCCACGGCGATTTCGCCTCGATGTTCCTCGAGGATACGTTTGACGACAGCCAGGCCCAGGCCCGTGCCCTGCGCCTTGGTGGTGAAGAAGGGTTCGAAGACGCGGTGGAGCAGCTCGGCGGGAATGCCCAGCCCCTGGTCCGCCACGTCGATGCGCAGCTGCTCACGCCCACCATGCGCCTCCCGTCGAGCCCGCACCTGCACCCTCCCGCCCTGCGGCATGGACTGAATCGCGTTGACGGCCACGTTGACGAGCGCCTGGCGGATGAGCCTGCGGTCCATGGGCACCGGCGGCAAGCCGGGCTCCACCTCCGAATCGATTTGCACGGGCCGGTCCGTGCCACCGCCCTGCACGCGCGCCGCCTCCAGCGAGTCCTGGAGCACTCGGCCCAGGTCCTCGTGCTGGAGCACCGGGTTCCTGGGGCGCGTGTAGTCCAGCAGGTCGCCGACGATGCGGTTGAGGCGGTCGCTCTCCTCGCCCAGGATGTCCAGCAGCATCCCCGCGTCACCCGCGGGCTCCAGCAGCCGGCGCAGCGACGCCACCGCGTTGAAGATGACGCCCAGCGGGTTGCGCACCTCGTGCGCGACAATCGCGGACAGCTCGCCCAGCGCCGCCAGTCGCTCGCGCTTCACCATCTCCGCGCGCGTGGCGGCCAGCTCCGCGTAGCTGGCCCACAGCGATTCGTACAGGCGCGCGTTGGCGATGGAGAGCGCCAGCTGGCCACACGTGGCCTCTGCCAGCTCGACGAGCTGGGGGCTGAAGCCCCGGGTGCGCCGCGTGTCGTCCACCAACACCACGCCAATGAGCTCCTCGCGCGAGGTGAGCGGCAACGCCAGGAGCGCCTTCTCGCCGAAGCGCTGGACGAGCTGCGGGTTGAAGCCTCCGCCAGAGGCCTCCACGTCCTCGATGGCCACCGGCCGCCGCTCGCGCGCGGCCCGGGCCGCCACGCTGTCACTGCTCAGCGACAACACCACCGTGCGGAAGAAGTCGCGATGGGCCGCGGAGGCCGCGGCGCCCCGGAGCACCTTGGCGCTCTCGTCGTACAGCATGATGTAGCAGTTGGACACGTCCAACAGGTGGACCAGGAAGTCCGAGGCCACGTCGAGGATGCTGGAGGTCTCCAGCACGCCCGACGTGGTGCGGGCCAGGTCCAACAGCAGGCGCGTCTCCGTGAGCTGCCGCCCGGACTCCGAGCGCAGCCGCCGCTGCTCCAGCAGCGTCACCAGCAACTCCGACAACGTCCCGAGCAGCCGCACGTCCCGCGCGTCGAAGGGCCGGTCCGGAGCACGCAGGACCTGGAGTACCCCACAGACTTCTCCGCCCCGAGCCAGCCGCACCGCCGCGCCACTGCCCAGCGCCCCGCCGGAGACTTCGCGCAGCACCGCCGCCTGCGCCTCCGTGGTGAGGTCTCCATCCAGGGCGTCCGGCACCGAGGCCCCCATCACCCGGCTCAGGCGGTCCACGGCCCCCGGGGAGACACCGCTCTCCGCCAGCCCGAAGTGGGCGGTCAGCTCCAGCGGGCCCTCCTCGCCACTCGTCAGGTGCAGCACGGCGGCCTCCGCCAGCAGCAGCTCCGACACGCGCGACAGGAAGTCCTCCGGCGTGGGGGGAATCGGCCGCGCCACGAAGCGCGCCATCTCCGCGACGGCGCCCACTTCCCACCGGCTGCGGGTGCTGTCCGCCTGCACACGCGCGTCCGTCAGCGCCGCCCCCACCACCTTGGCGAAGAGCGTCAGCACCGAGCCGTGGCGAGGCGCCACCCAGGGCCCCTCCACGCGCAGCACCTCCACCTGGGGCCCACCCACCGGCAGGTACACATGCGTGGGCGAGGCCCGCTCCGCGCCACCGAAGACAGGGCGCCCGTCCGACAGCGCCTCCAGCCCCAGGTACACGTCCACCGGAGGAGGCCCCCCGTCGAGCGCGTGCAGCCGCATGCCGTCCCACCGCAACAGCCGCACCCGGAAGCCCGCGGCCTCCAGGCCCTTGAGCGCGACGCGGCGCACCGCGTCCTCGGAGTGCGCGGACACGAGGCCCGCGGAGGTCTCCACCAGTCGCTCGGCCACGGACAGCTCGGTGGGCCGGTCCACCATGGGAAGCAGGTTGAGCAGCAGCGCCCGCCCCCCGCTCTCGAGCGAGAGATGGGACGCGTAGAGGGCCACCTCGCGGGTGACGCCGTCCGCCGAGGGCACCTGGTACAGCTGCGTCGCCGCCTCCATGGGCACGCCGGACTCCAGCAGGCGGTAGCGCTCGACCAGCCGGCTGCGGTCCTCCGGCTGGACGAAGTCCATGATGGAGCGCCCCTCGACCCGCTCCCGGGGAAGCCCCAGGAGCGCGAGGTACGCGTCATTCGCGGCGAACACCCGTCCGTCCACCACCGCGAGCACGGGGTTGGCGAAGGGCTCGATGAAGGCGCGCAGCGACGCCTCGCTGTAATGCCTCGTGCTCATCCGCGACGCAGCACCCGCTTCTCGCCCACCCGGAGCGTCACCTTCTCCCGGTCGAAGTACTCGGACAGAGGGATGACGAACTTGCGGCTCTGTCCCACCAGTTCCTTGAAGGCCTGGGTGGTAATTTCCTTCTTCTCGCGCAGGTGGGCAACCAGCCGCTCCCGAAGGGCGCCCAGCGCCGCCGCGTCGAAGCACAGCTCCTCGCTGACCTTCACCACCCTCCCCTCGGCCACCAGCACCTTCATCAGCTCTCGCAGGCGGGGCACCGGGAGCTGGAGCTTCTGGGACAGCTCGCCCTCCGTGGGCGGGGCCAGTCCCGTCGCGGACAGCTCCGCGGCGAGCCGCGCCCGGGCCGCCTCGTCCCCCAGCGACAATGCACGGCCGCGCCCCTTCAGACGCACGAGGTCCCGGTCCACCTCCAGCTTCCCGGTGTCCCCCAGTCCCTGCAACACCCGCTGGAAGGCGCGAGCGTCCAGCTCGGACGACAGGCGCTGCCGCAGTTCCTCTCGGGACAGCCCCTCGCGCAAGGGCTCGCGCTCATGGAATGCGGCCAGCAGTGCGAGCGCTCGCCCCTGCAGTCCCTCGAATACCTCGCCGGACAGATACAGCCGCTTCTCGCGGTCCAGCAGCAACGCCGCGCCCCGCGTGCCCGACAGCTCCAGCGCGCGCGTCAGCACCCGAGGCCCCAGCCCGGAGCGGCCGAACAGCTCCTGCTGCGTCAGTCCGCGATAGCCCGCCTGCCGCAGCAACCAGGCCACCTGCCCCGCCGGGTCCGCCTCTCGCAACGGCGCCACCACCGCCGAGCCCCCCTTGCGGCGCCGAGGGGGCACAATCGACAGCACCCGTCCGCCCGCGAGCGTCGCGCCCCGCCCCGGCAGCGCGCGCGAGCCCCGGAGGATGAAGCGCTGGCCCACGAGCGCCGCCACCGGAGCCTCCAACCGGAGCTGCGCCAGCGTCGTCTCGCCAGGCTCCAGCCGCTCCACGTCCAGCAGCGCCACCGTGGCCTCCACCTGGGAGGTGCCCAGGTGCAACAGCAGCTTCCTGCGACGCGGCAGCGGCGACTCCGCCGTCGGCAGCAGCGTCAACTCCACGTCCAGCATGCGCGTCTCGGGCAGCTCTCCCGAGCGCGTCAGCACCTGCCCTCGGTGGAGTGACTCCGCCTCCACGCCCGGCAGGTTCACCGCCGCGCGCTGCCCGGCCTCCACCTTCTCCACCGCCCGCCCGTGCACCTGCACGCCGCGCACGCGCAACGGGCCCGGCTGTCCCGGCAACAGCGACACCGCGTCGTCCACCGCCACCGTGCCCGACAGCAACGTGCCCGTCACCACCGTGCCGAAGCCCTTCAGCGTGAAGACGCGGTCCACCGGGAGGAACGTCGGCCCCTCGGAGGGACGCTTCGCCAGCGCCCCGGCGGCGCGGCTGAGCGCCGTGCGCAGCGCGTCCAGTCCCTCCCCCGTGCGCGTCGAGCAGGGCACCACCGGCGCCCCCTCCAGGAACGAGCCCGTGGTGAGCGCGGCGAGGTCCGCCTCCACCAGCACGCGCCACTCCGGCCCCGGCTCCGCCAGCAGGTCCGACTTGGTGAGGGCGACGACACCGGCGCGCACGCCCAGGAGCCGGCAGATGTCCAGGTGCTCGCGCGTCTGGGGCATCACGCCCTCGTCCGACGCCACCACCAGCACGGCCAGGTCCACGCCGCCAGCGCCCGCGGCCATCGCCTTCACGAAGCGCTCGTGGCCGGGCACGTCCACCACGCCCGCCACCGTGCCGTCATCCAGCGTCAGGTGCGCGAAGCCCAGCTCCAGGGTGATGCCCCGACGCTTCTCTTCCTGGAGCCTGTCCGTGTCGATGCCGGTGAGGGCCTTCACCAACGACGTCTTGCCGTGGTCGATGTGGCCCGCGGTGCCGACAATCATCGCCTCACCACGGCACCGCTCACGCCCCCGCCTTGTCCGGGTCCTCTTCGAAGCGCGCGTCGCCCGCGCCAGGCGCGTAGTCCCACGGGAAGACGACGAGCGAGCCCGTGGTCAGCCCGGCGAAGTCCGGGGCGAACCCCTCCGGCTTCGCGATGAGGCACGCCGTCGACACCTTGGTGGCGCCCGCCTCACGCGCCAGCGCCGTGGCCAGCGACAGCGTGTCGCCGCTGGACGCCACGTCGTCGACGATGAGCACGCGCTTGCCCTTCAGCTCGCGCGGCATCTCCCCGCTCGTCTTGGGGCCGCCCTTCGGACGCCCCTCGTCACCCCTGTCCCGGCTGCGACGGCTGATGCGCACCGGGAAGAACGCGCAGCCCAGCGCCGAGGACAGCGCGCCCCCGACGAAGACGCCGCCGTGGGCCACACCCACCACCGCCTCCGGCTTGAACGTCTTGCGGATGGCATCGGCCAGGTGGTGCACGGCGCGGTCGAAGTCCGCCCACGTCAGCTCCTTCACGCCCGCGGAGCGCTTGCGCGACTGGTCCTTGCCAGTGGGCTGACGCGGCGCTTCCACCTGCGGCGCCAACACCAGGTCCACGGGAATGGAGACGAGCTTCTGCGCCTGCTTGCGCTCCGCGGCGGACAACGACGCCGACGACGGCGCGACACGAGACTTCGGAGAAGTCTTCTTCGAGGAGGACTTCGCGGTGGGCTTGCGCTTGCCCTGGGCCTTGGGCCCGGGCGCTGCCCGCTTGGTGGCCACGGCGGTGAGCTCCGGCTGGGGTGCGGCCCCGTCATACCCCGAGGACCGCGCCCTGGCCACATCCCGCTGAAGTCCCCGTCCTCGACGCGTCCGAAGACACGTCGAGGTGCCGGCCCACCTCAGGCCGCCAGCTTCTCCTCCACCATCCGGTCGGCGACCTGCTCCGGACGCAGACCGGACTCCTTCGCGCGCCGCAGCACCGTGTCGATGGTGTCGAAGATGTTCGCCGCCCGGGCATACGCCTTCTCCCGGTCATACCCCGCCCACTCCTGAGCCACGTTGATGAGGCCCCCGGCGTTGGCCGCGTAGTCCGGCACGTAGAGGATGCCCCGGCTGGCGAGCTGCTCGCCGTGTCGCATGGTGAGCAGCTGATTGTTCGCCGCTCCACACACCGCCTTCACCTTCAAGAGTGGCAGCGTGGCGTCGTTGATGGCGCCGCCCAGCGCGCAGGGCGCGTACACGTCCGCCTCCATGCGGTGCAGGGTGTCCGCGTCCACCGCCGTGGCGCCGTACTCCTTCACCGCGTGCGCCACGCTCTGGGCGTTGATGTCGCTCACCCAGACCTTCGCGCCGCGCTCGTGCAGTTCCTTCACGAGGTACATGCCCACGTGGCCCACGCCCAGCACCGTGACGCGCAGCCCCTTGAGGTCCGGCCGGCCGAAGACGTGCTTCGCCGTGGCCTCCATCGCGCGCGCCACGCCGTACGCCGTCACCGGCGACGGGTCTCCGCTGCGCTCCTTCAGGCCGACGACATTCTTCGTGTGCTTGCGCACGTGCTCCATGTCGTCCGTGCTGGTGCCGCTGTCCTCGGTGGTGATGTAGCGGCCGCCGAGCGACTCCACCGCGCGACCAAAGGACTCGAACAGCTTCGCCCGGTCGAAGTTGCCACGCGGCAGCATGATGACGGCCTTGCCACCGCCGTGCGGCAGGCCCGCCAGCGCCGCCTTGTAGGTCATGCCTCGCGCCAGCCGGAGTGCGTCCGCGACGGCCTCCTCCTCGCTGGTGTACGTCGCCAACGCGCGCGTACCCCCCAGCCCGGGACCGAGCCGCGTGTTGTGCATTCCGACGATGGCCCTCAGGCCCGTCCGGGAGTCGCTGAGCAGATGGACGGCTTCGTAGCCGCCCTCGAGCAATTGCGTGAAGTAACTCATGGCGCGCGGCCTCTACCGAGGCCACGCACCCAAGTCAAACCGTGCCGCTCGCCAGCATGCTTCGAATTTCCTCTCCTGGAATGACATAGCGCGTCGTACAGAATTGACACGTTGCTTCCGCTTGTCCTTCTTTCTCCAGAAGGTCCTGCAGCTCCTCGCGTCCCATCGCGAGCAGCGCGCGCTTCACGCGGTCCTCGCTGCACGAGCAGCCGAAGCGCAGCGGATAGCGGGACATCACCTCGAAGTCCGCCTCCGGCAACAGCGCGCGCAACACCGCGGCCCCACCCGACGCCGCGTGCGCCAGGAGCACCGACGGGGCGTCATGACGCAGCCGCTCACCGAGCGCCTGGAAGGCCTCCAGGTCCGCGCCGGGCAAGGGCTGGATGAGCAGGCCGGCCACCACGCCCAGGGACTCCGTCTTGCCGTCGACCTGGGCCGGCAGCTGCGCCAGCACCAGGCGCGACGGGAGCTGATCCGACTGATGGAAGTAGCGCTCCAGGTCGGCGGCGAGGTCGAAGTGCTCCAGCTCCACCGACGAGCGGTAGTGCTCGCCTCCGCCCAAATCCCGCAGCACGGACAGGAAGCCCTTGTTCCCCAGCACGGGGCGCCAGAGGTACTGGTCGCCGCCACCGCCCACGTACTCCACGAGGGTGTTCTTCACGTAGCCCCGCACGAGGCCGGACGTGTCGCCGTCCACGAAGAGGCCCCGCAGCGGCCCGTCACACTCCACCTGGAGGTTGACGCGGGAGTCGCCCTTCTGGAGCGCGCCCAGGAGGGCGGCGGCGGTGAGGGCCTGGGACAGCAGCGCCGCGGCGGCGGGGGCCGTGTGGTGGCTGTCTCTTATACA
>NZ_VIFM01000032.1 GCF_006636215.1 Myxococcus llanfairpwllgwyngyllgogerychwyrndrobwllllantysiliogogogochensis
CCACCATCCTCCCCCGGACGCCGCCCAAGCCGCCCAAGCCGCCCCGGCGCCGCCGGACGACTGGAAAGGACTCGAAGGGGACGGCCACTCCGCCGGAGACGCCCGAGCAGCGCGAGGCGCGCCGCAACCGCCGCCGCCTCACGCTCACCGAGCTGCGGGAGGTGGCGCGAAACCTGAGCCACTCCGCGAGAGATGACGGGCTGGAGCACTGCTACGGCCGCGAGGCGCTGGTGCGCGAAGTGGTGGACGCGCTGGAGGGCCGGGAGGGCGCGGCCATCGTCCTGGTAGGACCGCCGGGCTCCGGCAAGACGGCACTGGTGCACGAGGTGGTGCGCCGGCTCACCGCGCGCCAGGACGCCGCGGGACAGCGCCGCGACGTGTGGCGCGTGGATGGCAATCAGTTCATCGCGGGGATGATGTACGTGGGCCAGTGGGAGGCCCGCGCGCGCGGCGTGGTGAAGGAGCTGGTGGAGGTGGGTGACCTGCTCTACGTGGACGACCTGGCCTCGCTCGTCTACGCGGGGCGCACCTCCAGCGAGCGCACCAACGTCGCGCAGTTCCTGGAACCCCACATGGCGCGCGGCGAATTGACCGTGCTCGCGGAGTCCACGCCCGAGCGCTTCGAGCGGGTGCGCGAGGAGGCGCCGACGCTCGCCTCGCTGTTCCGCGTGGTGCACGTGCCCGCGTTGGAGCCCCGCACGACGTTGCCAGCCCTGCTGGGGACACTGCGGGAGTTGGAGGGCTCGGGCGAAGGAGGGCCCGCGGTGCGGCTGTCCCCGCTCGCGCTGGAGACCCTGCTGGACCTCCAGCAGCGCTTCGTCGCGCACGAGGCCTTCCCGGGCAAGGCGGTGCGGCTCTTGCGCCGGGTGCTCGCGAGGCCCGGCACGGTGGACCAGAACGTGCGCCGCTTCACGGAGGAGGACGTCACCGCCGCGATGCGCGCGCAGACGGGCCTGCCGGACTTCGTGCTGGGGAGCGCGCCTCCGAAGTCCCGGGACGTGCTGGAGCGCGAGCTGGCCGCGCAGGTGGCCGGACAGCCAGAGGCCGTCGCCGCCGTGGTGGATGCCATCCTCACGCTCCAGCGCTCGCTGCAGCCGCCGGACAAGCCGCTGGCCACCTACCTCTTCGTGGGCCCCACCGGCGTGGGCAAGACGGAGACGGCCAAGGCGCTGGCGCGCACCCTCTTCGGCAGCGAGGAGCGGATGGTCCGCTTCGACATGTCGGAGTTCGTCTCCGCCTCCAGCATCACCCGGCTCCTGGGCCTGCCCGGCGCACCGGACGGCGAGCTGACGACGGCGCTGCGCACCCAGCCGTTCTGCGTGGTGCTGTTCGACGAGGTGGAGAAGGCGCACCCGCGCATCTTCGACGCGCTCCTCCAGTTCCTCGGTGAAGGCCGGCTGACGGACGGCGCGGGACGCACCGTGGACGCGCGACAGGCGGTGGTGGTGCTCACGTCCAACCTGGGCGTGCGCGAGGCCGCCGCCCGCACGGGCTTCCACCGCGCTCCGGAAGGCGCGGAGGCGCACTACCTCTCCTCGGTGCGCGCCTTCTTCCGCCCGGAGTTCTTCAACCGCCTGGACCGCGTGGTGCCCTTCCGCTCCCTCACGCCCGCCGCGCTGCGCGTCGTCGTGGAGCACGCCCTGGAGTCGCTGCTGTCGCGGCGAGGCATCCGCCGGGGCAACGTGCTGGTGGAGGTGGAGTCCGCGCTGCTCGACCTGCTGGTGGAGCAGGCATATGACCCGCGCTACGGCGCGCGTCCCTTGAAGCGCGCGCTGGAGCGACGCCTCACCGTGCCCCTGGCCCACCACCTGGTGCGGCGCGGCGGCGAGGACCTGGCCCGCGTGGAGCTGTTCCGCCGGGGCGAGGACATGGGGCTGTCGGTGGAGCTGCTCATGAGGGAGCCCGCGTGGGCCCGTGAGCAGGACCCCACCACCTGGACGCTCCCTGGCGTGTCGCGCGTCCTTGAGGAAGTGACGACGCGACTGGAGTCGCTCCAGGCGGCGGAGGCGAGGCGCTCGGACGGAGAGGCACCGCCCGGTGGTGTCGAGGCCGTGGAGCTGGGAGAGCGACTGGAGCGCCTGTCGGCGGAGGCCCTGGACATCCGCGAGAATGAACTGGCGGACCGCGACTTCCTGGAGACAGAGGAGCGCGTGGGCAAGCTGGAGCGTGACGGGTACCAGGACAGCTGGAGGCACAACAAGGGACGGGGCGGGCTGCGGCCTCGGCCCTCCTATGTCCCGGAGCCGATGCCGGTGTCCCCCGAGGAGCGGCTGCGTCGCTGCCGCCCCAAGGTGGTGAACCTGCGCGATGAGGTGGAGTGGCTCGCGCATCAACTGGCCACGCGAGCGCGCGGAATGGAGGTGCACGCGTTGCTGGTGGAAGGGCTCGCGGACTCGCCGACCTCCGCGCTGGATGCCGTGGTGAAGGGGCTTCCCCAGGGCCTGGGACGCGTGGTCGTCCACGAGGAGCACGTGGAGCCGGACGGCACCATCAGCTGGGCGGCACCGGGCTCGGCGCGTCCCGCGGGGGTGCGTGTGCGGCGGCAGGTGGTGAGCATGGCGGCGTTCGGTCTGTCGGAGGTGCTCGCGACGCTGGAGGGCTATGCGCTGGTGCATCTGGGCGTGCGGCCCGCGCTGGTCCGCGTGGAGCTGCTGGCGGACGCGCCAGACTTGATGAAGAGCGTGTCCCGGGCGGTGGCGACTCGCGACGCGGTGAAGCTGGCGGAGCGGGAAGCCCGTCGCGCGGGCCTGGTGCCCGAGTCGCCCCAGGGCCGCGTCGTCATGGAGGGCGAACCCGAGAACGTCGTTCATCTGGGGAGCGGGAGAACTCCCTCCGAGTCCGTGGCCTGGGCGGCGCGAGTGCTGCGTGACTCCGCGCGAGGAGGGCACTGACATGGACAAGAACTTCCATCTGTTCGTGCGGAACTACCCCGGCGTGGGGGTGGCCGCGCACGTGTTGACGCACCCGCATCTGGCCTCGTTCGCGCCGGACCTGGCGACCGCGCGACTGGATGTGGCCGAGGTGCTGGGCCGACTGCTCAAGCGGGGGGACTTGCGCGACGCGCAGACCCACTGGCCGGACCTGCGCACGAAGAAGATGAACCTCACCGTGCGCGCCGTGCAGCACGGGCGACTGTTGCCCGTTCCGCTCAAGCTCACGGTGGTGACGCGCGGTGGACGAGGGAAGGCGGAGCGCGGTGGCCGGAAGGGCGCGGCGAAGGGGGCCGTGCACGTCTGGGTTCCTCGCGTGGACGTGGAGGGCTCGCTGCAGGACCTCGGGGACCTGGAGGCCTATGTGGAGGAGCTGGTCCGCCACGAGCTCTACATGGCGCCGCTGGAGCGCCTGCACTCGCTGGCCTACCTGGGCGATGAGACCGTCGAAACCATCTCCGTGACGGTGAAGTCCCGTGAGGCGACCCGCGCGCGCATCATCGAGGAGCCCCGAGGGCCGGTGCGCCGCCCTCCCCCACCTCCTGGGCTCGCCGAGGCGAGTCGTTGCCTCAACGAGGAGGCCCGTGCGGGACTGCTGGAGCGTGCCTGGGAGCGCGACACGGAGGTCGGCCTGCTGGCGGAAGCCGTCACCTCGAGAGCGCGCGCCAGCGTGCTGCTCGTGGGGCCCCCCTCCGTGGGCAAGACGTCGCTGGTGCATGAGCTGGTGCACCGGGCGGAGTCCGCGTCGGCCGGGAATGCGCTCCAGGGACTGGAGGTCTTCAGCACCTCGGGCGGTCGCATCATGGCCGGCATGCGCTATCTGGGGCAGTGGCAGAAGCGCGTGCAGCTCATGGTCAACGAGCTGCGGGTGCGGCGCGCGGTGCTCCACCTGGACAGCCTCTCCGAGCTGCTCTCCCTGGGCGGCGGTGACACGGGCCTGGACGTCGCGCGGCACCTGCTGCCGGCGCTGGAAGGGGGCGAGGTGGCGCTGGTGCTGGAGGCCACGCCAGAGGACGTCGCGCGAGCGGAGCGCACGCATGGCGCCTTCCTCCAGGCGCTGCGACACGTCGTCGTGGAGCCGCTGGCGCCCGAGAAGGCACGGGCCGCCGTGCAGCAGGCATCCCAGCGCGTCGCGAAGGCGCGCAAGGTGCGCTTCACACCCGCCTCGTTGGAGCGCGCGGCGGAGCTGACGGAGCGCTTCGGAGAGGGGCCGCCTCCGGGTGGCGCGGTGTCGCTGCTTCGCGCCGCGACGGCGCAGGCCGCCACGGGAACGGAAGTGGACGCGGGCGCGGTGACCTCCGCGTTCTGCACGCGCACGGGCTACCCGAGGGAGCTGGTGGACTCCTCGATTCGCCTGGACCCGGATGCGTTGCTGCGCCGGTTCCGCGAGCGCATCGTTGGCCAGGATGAGGCCACGCTGCTCCTGCGCAACCTCGTCGTCACGCTGAAGACGGGACTGGCGGACCCCTCGCGTCCCCTGGGGGCGTTCCTGCTCCTGGGTCCCACGGGCGTGGGCAAGACGGAGTCGGCGCTGGCGCTAGCGGAATACCTCTTCGGCGACATCGCCCGGCTGGCCCGCTTCGACATGGCGGAGTACGCCGCGCCCGGCAGCGCGGGACGGCTGGTGGGTGAAGTGGGAGGCCAGCAAGGAGGCCTCGCGCGGCGCGTGCGCGAGCAGCCCTTCGGCGTGGTGCTGCTGGACGAGGTGGAGAAGGCGGACGCGGGTGTGCATGACCTGCTGCTCCAGGTCCTCGGCGAGGGACGGCTGACAGACGGCACGGGGCGCACCGTCAGCTTCCGGAACACGGTGGTGCTGCTCACGAGCAACCTGGGCGCGGAGTCGGCGGCGCGCTCGCTGGGCTTTGGTGGTGACACGCCTCGGGACATGGAGGCGCACTACCTGGGCGCGGCCACGGCCTTCTTCCGTCCGGAGCTGCTCAACCGGTTGGACCAGGTGGTGCCCTACCGCGCCCTCGCGCCGGACGTCATCCGGACGCTCGCGCGACGCACGCTGGAGGCTGCGCTGGGCCGAGAGGGACTCGCGCGGCGTGGGGTGAAGGTGAGCTTTGGCGAGGACGTGGTGGACTTCCTCGCGAAGGCCGGCTTCGACGCGCGCTACGGTGCGCGCCCGCTGAAGCGCGCGGTGGAGCAGCATGCCATCGTCCCGCTGGCGCAGTGGCTCGCGACACATGCGGGCACTCCGCACCGACAGGTGACGCTGCGAGTGGGCGCCCAGGGCCAGTTGGAGCTGGAGGCCCGGGCATGACTCACGCGCCGAGCAGCCTCATGGGACTGCCCTGGCTCCAGGCCAGGATGTCCTCCACGGCGTCGCGGTAATAGACAGCGTAATTCTCCCGCGTGACGTAGCCGAGATGCGGCGTGAGCACCGTGTTGGGAAGGGACCTCAACGGGTGCTCGCGCGGCAGCGGCTCGACGGAGAAGACATCCAGCCCCGCACCGGCGATGCGCCCTTCGCGCAGGGCCGACACCAGGGACTGCTCGTCCACGAGCCCCGCGCGAGAGGTGTTGACGAGGTAGGCCGAGCGCTTCATCGCCCCCAGCTCCGTCGGGCCCACCACGCCCTGCGTCCGCTCGCCCAGCACCAGGTGCAGCGTGACGACATCCGACGAGGCGAAGAGCGTGGCCTTGTCGACGAGGCGTGCTCCAGCCGCCTCCGCGCGCTCGGCCGTCAGGCCGCGACTCCACGCCACGACCTCCATCCCGAAGGCGAGCCCCACGCGCGCCACCTGTGTCCCCAACTTGCCGAGCCCCACGACGCCCAGGCGCTTGCCGGACACCGTCTCCGTCAGCCCCGTCTGCCATCCCCCCGCACGCAGCGATGAGTCCTCGTCCGGGATGCGCTTGAGCAGCGCGAGAATCAGCGCCCACGTCAGCTCGGCGGCGGGTGCGCCCACCGCGCCCGTGCCACACACGGTGATGCCCTGGCGTCGGCAGGCCTCGACGTCGATGGCCGCGTTGCGCATTCCCGTCGTCACCAGCAGGCGAAGCCGGGGGAGCCGTGTGATGAGCGACGCGGGGAACGTCGTGCGCTCGCGCATCGCGACGATGACGTCGAACTCCTGGAGCGCCTCCGCCACGGCGTCCTCTCCCGCGAGGGGCTCGCGGAAGAAGCGCGGCTCGGCCCCAGCGGGAAGTCGGGACCAGTCCGTCGAAGAGCGTGCGACCTCCAGATAGTCATCGAGGACCGCGACTTTCACGTGCATCCCTCCTCGCCATCACACTGCCATGACACGACGGAGGACTCACGCGAGACCTCCCCCCATTGTCGGCGCGGAGACCGTGGCATACCGCGCAACCACGGCTTCCAGACGGGGCCGCACGCGCATGCGACGCCTCCCTCCGTCGGCATGAAGACCGAGGCCTCGAACGTGGCTCGTCCCCTGCGGCGCTCAGGCTCCGCCCAGCGCCCGCGCCTTGCGGCCCGCGCCCGCCTGCCCCCCTCGACGCCGCACCGCACGAGTCCCGCGCGAAGCCTCGCGCCACCGTGACGAAGCCGCCACGTGGCACCCTCGCCCCTGTCGCGCGGGGACTCTCTGCTATCGTCGCTCGCGCCCACTTCCCACCCCAGTACAGGAACCCTCCCGTGGGAGGGGACACCCTTCATGCGCTGCGTCGATGAGACCGTCTTCATGAAGTTGCTCCTGGGCGAGCTGTCGCCCACGGAGAGCGCCGAGGTGGATGCCCACCTCGACACGTGCGCCTCGTGTCGGACGCTCGTGGCCGAGGGACTGCGCGCGCAGTCTCCGGACCTCATCACCAGCGCGACGCCCACCGAGCCCATGCCCCTGTCTCCCCGCCGCGAGGACTCGCCGCTGGAGAAAGGCACGGCGGTGGGCCGCTACCTCGTCCTGGAGCTGCTGGGCGCGGGAGCCATGGGCGTCGTGTACGGCGCCTATGACCCGGAGCTGGACCGCCGCGTCGCCCTCAAGCTGCTGCGCACCGGCGCCCTGGGGCTCGACATGGAGAAGGAGCGCGCCCACCTGCTGCGCGAGGCGCAGGCCATGGCCCGCGTCTCCCACCCGAACGTGGTGGCCGTCTATGACGTGGGCACCTTCGGCCAGCACGTGTTCCTGGCCATGGAGCGGGTGGAGGCCCAGACGCTGGGCGAGTGGCTGAAGGCCGCGCCCCGCCCCTGGCGCGAGGTGCTGGACCTCTTCCTCGACGCGGGCCGGGGGCTCGCGGCGGCGCATGCCGCGGGCGTGGTGCACGGCGACTTCAAGCCCGCCAACCTCCTCGTCGGCGGCGACGACAATGTCCACGTCACGGACTTCGGCCTCGCGCGCCTGGGCGCTCCCACCACACGCGAGAGCGCGCTGCCCGCGCGCACGGACCCTCTGCGTGACAAGACCGTGGAGCGCTCGCTGACGGGCGGCACGCCGGCCTACATGGCGCCGGAGCAACTGCTGGGCGAGACGCGCGCGGGCGCGGCCGGAGACCAGTTCTCCTTCTGCGTGGCGCTCCACGAAGCCCTGTACGGCGCACGCCCCTTCGAAGGCGCCACCCTGGCCGAGCTGGCCTCCCAGGTGTCCTCGGGACAGGTGCGGCCTCCGCCCAACGGCACGCGCGTTCCTCCATGGCTGCGTCGCGTGTTGCTGCGGGGGCTCGCCCGTCGCGCGGAGGACCGCTTCCCGAACCTGGAGGCCCTGCTCGACGCACTCCAGAACGACCCGGCCACGAGGTGGAAGCGAGGCCTCCAGTTCGCCAGCGCGGTGGCCATCCTCGCCACCGCGGTGGGCCTCACACACGCGGTGCACACCCGTGGAGCACGGGCCTGCGCGAGCGCGCCGCAGGAGATGACCACCATCTGGGGCCCGGAGCAGGCCGCCGCCATCCAGGCCGCGTTCACCGCCACCGGCCGGCCCTATGCCTCCGCCGCCTGGGAGCGCGTGCGCCGGGAGCTGGACGCGTACACCGCCGCCTGGACGACGACGCGCACCACCGCGTGCGAGGCCACACGCGTCCGGGGCGAGCAGCCCGAAGAGGTGATGGCGTGGCGCATGCGCTGCCTCGACAATCGGCTGGCGGATGTCTCCGCGCTCACGCGACTGTTGTCCCAGGCGGACGCCAGGACGGTGGACGAATCGCACCGCGCGGTGAAGGGCCTGCCCCCCCTGTCGGGATGCTCGGAGGCGCTGGCACCCGGCGGGGCCACCCTGCCCGAGGGACCTGAAGCACGCGAGCGCCACGAGGCGCTGCGCGCGACGCTCGCACGAGGCCGAGCGCTCCTGGCCACCGGTCGCTACGCGGAAGGCGTCACGCTGGTGGAGCCGACGGCCGTGGCGGCGAAGCGGGCGGCGAACCGTCACGACGGCGCCGAAATCTCCCTGCTGCTCGGCGAGCTGCGCGAGGGCGCCGGAGACTGGCGTGGCGCGGAGGCCGCGCTCTTCGAGGCACTGAACGCGGCGGAGGCCACGCGTCAGGACGCCGTGGCCGCGCGCGCGTGGACGCTGCTGGTGCGCGTGTCCTGCATCGGCCTGGACGAGTACGAGCTGGCCTCGCGCTGGAAGGACCGCGCCGCGGCCGCCATCGAACGGCTGGGCGGTGGAAACGAGCTGACCCGCGTCCACCTCCTCACCTACTCCGGCACCGTCCTGCGCAAGCAGCGGCGCTTCGAGGAGGCCGTGGCGTTGCAGGAGCAGGCCCTGCTGTTCGCGGAGAGCACCTTCGGGCCGGACAGCCTGGAAGTGGCGGACGTGCTCCTGGAGCTGGGCTCCACGCAGTGGGTCCACCCCCGCCTCGCCGAGGCCCGGGCCCACCTGGAGCGCGCCGCCACCATCACCCGGCAGGCCCTGGGCCCCGAGCACCCGGAGGTCGCCCGGGTGCGACTGGCCGTGGTCCCCGTGCTCAGGGACCAGGAGGAGCTGAAGCTGGCGGAGGTGGTCGCCCGCGAGGCGCTCGGCGTCTTCGAGCGGACGCTCGGCCCGGACCACCCTCGCGTCTACGACGCGCTCAACGACCTGGCCTCGACGCTCGTCGTCCAATCGCGCATGGACGAGGCCCTCCCTTTCTACGAGCGCGCCCTCACCATCGTCGCGAAGACGGACGGGCCGGAGAGCTACGGCGCCTCCGTCATCCACGCCAATCTGGGCGTCCTCTTCTTCCAGAAGGGCCACTTCGACCTCTCCCTGGAGCACTTCCTGCGGACCATCGCCCTGCGCGACAAGTCGCGCGGACTGATGGACCCGTCGCTGGTGAGCCCGCTGCGCCTGGTCGGGAAGATCATGTCCCTCAAGGAGCGCTACGCGGACATGGCGCACTACTGCCAGCGGGCCGCGGACATCATGCTCCTGCAACCGGATGACAGCTCCGGACAGTGGACCCTCAGCCTGAGAGATTTGGGCACCGCCTTCCTCAAGCTGAAACGGCCCACGGAGGCGCTCGTGCCCCTGGAGCGGGCCGTCGCCGGCTGGGACAAGGCGCGGCCGGAGGTCGGCCAGCGCACCGAGGTGAAGTTCCTGCTCGCCCAGGCCCTGTGGGAGTCCGGCAAGGACCGCCCACGGGCCCTGCGCCTCGTTGCCGAGGCGCGAATCATGGCCATGACGGACGACCCCTCGGAGAAGACGCTCCCTCTCATCGACGCGTGGCTCGCGGCGCACAAGGTCCGCTGAAGCCTGGGGCCCCGCTCAGCGCGGCGTGGGTGACACCTGACGCTCGGCGGGACGGCCTCGGCTCCCCGCCTCCCACTCATCCCAGAGGTTGAAGGACTTCATCTGCTCGGTCAGGTCGGTGGCCTTCATGAGCGCCTCCACCTCCGCGCGTCCCTGCCGAGGGAGCCGCTCCTCCATGGTGGCGAAGCCCCACGCCAGCGCGCCCACCACCGCGGCATTGGCGCGCAGCGTGCGTGCGTCGCACTGCTCGAACTCGTCCGAGCGCGCATGGTAGTTCGGCCCATACGTGGCGGACTCCTGGTTGGCGATGAGGTTGGCCACGCCGCTCAGCATGAAGTCCAGGTTGTCGGTGCCCACCACCGGCACATCCACCTGAGTGAAGGGACCCAGGCCCGCCACCGGGAGGAGCGCCTTGTCCACCAGCGGCACCAGCGGAGGGCGGCCATTGGTGAAGAAGCCGTTGATGCGGCCACAGCCGATGTCCACCGACAGCGCCATGGCATGTCCATCCAGCTCCGCCGCGTGCGAGCGCACGTACCCGGCCGAGCCGTGCATGCCCTGCTCCTCGCCGTTCCACAGGGCGAAGCGGATGGTGCGCGCGGGCTTCAGTCCCAGCCGCCGCAGCTGCCGCGCCAGGTCGATGAGCATCGCCACGTTGGCGCCGTTGTCGAGCGCGCCTCCGCCCAGGTCCCAGCTGTCCAGGTGCGCGCCCAGCACGACGACCTCCTCCGGCCGCGTGGTGCCCCGAATCTCACCGATGACGTTGTGCGCCTCGTAGGGCCCGCCCGTCTTCAGCTCCAGCGCGGCCTTCATCGTGAGCGCGATGCCGGCCCGCAGCAGCCGCTGCGCGCGCCGGGCTCCATCGCGCTCCATCACCATCATCGGTCGGGTGTTCTTCGCGCCCGTCGACACGTTGTGCCGGTAGAGCTGATTGCCCGGACGGCTGCCCATGTAGACGACGCCCGCCGCGCCAGCGCCCACCGCGCGCGCCTCGATTCCCACCGCCTCCTCGTACTCGCGGAAGAGGCCCTCCACGTCCCGCAGCTCCTCCGTCTCCACCAGCACGAACGCACCCTTCACCTTCGTACCCACGCGCGTGAAGTCCGCCTCCGCGCCGCGTCCGACGTCCAGCAGCGGCGCGGCGAGGCCTCCCTTCGGCGTCGCCGTGGAGAAGGGCATCGCGGCCACCCGGGGCGCGAAGCGCACGCCCTTCCCTTGCACCGTCGCGCTCGCCGACTGCTCCAGCCACAGCGCCGGCATGCGGAAGGGCTCACTCGTCGCGGGGACGCCCGCCGCGCGGAAGCGCTCCAGCGCCCACGCCACCGAGCGACGGTTGGACTCCGAGCCCGTGGCCCGCCCCCCTACCTCGTCCACCAGCGAGCGCAGGTCCTCCACCATCGGCGTCGGGCCCAAGAGGGCCCCCGTCAGCAACATCACCTCGCGCTCCCGCCCCCCGGGCGCGGCGGCCTCCTGGGCCTCCCCTCGCGCGGATGAAACGAGGACCAGCGACAACAGCGCGGCGCTCCAGCGCCAGGACATGCGGGATGGGAACATGGCGCCAGCATTCCCAGCCTCATGGGTTTCATTCAAGGCGCGAGGTGCCAAGGTCTTCTCGGCACATCGGACTACAAGCGCAAATGAAGTTTCAATTCGGTTGCTTGAGTTTCAGGTTGAGGAATGGCAGACGGGCCCGAACACCCAGGGCGGTCGCCGGAGAGCGAAACCCGCGCCTCCGTCCTCACTGACACGGGGCCGAGACGATGCGTGGAAACCTGAAGCAAGCCTGGCTGTGGATGTTGCCGGTGGCCCTCCTGGGCGCCTGTGGTGGCGCGCCCGAGGCCGCGCTGGAAGACGGGGCGCTGGAGGAAGGCACGCAGGCGCTCATCTCCGCGCCGACGCTTCCCGCCAGCGGAAACATCGCGGACAGCACCACCCTCAAGGGTCCCCTGTCCATCGGCGGCGCGGTGGCGGGCTACCCGAGCACCTTGCCGGGGTACTTCGGCTACACGCTCCAGGCGAACGCGGGCGCGCAGCTCGCGTTGGAGGTGACACACCTGGGCAGCTCCATGTACCTGGACACCGGCCTGTTCCTCTATGGCCCCAAGGACGCGAGCGGCAGCCATGGCGCCACGCTGCACGCGCAGGATGACGACTCCGGCTACGGCACGTTGAGCAAGGTGGGGCTGGTGACGGTGCCGAAGACGGGCGAGTACCTGGTGGTGGTGGGCTTCGTGAACGGAGTGGACAAGCAGTTCCGCCTCCAGGCGGCGTGTGTGGGCGGCACGTGCCTGCCCAACCCGCAGCCGGCGCCCGCGGGAGCCGTGCTCACGTACGTGGAGAATCCGCTCACCGAGCGCCTCCAGTACACGCTCGACACCGCCAATCAGGTGCGCGAGGACGCGACGTCGTACCTGCGTCGGCTCGACTACCAGTGGCCGTACTCGGGCGAGGCCACGCTCACGCAGGCCGCCGCGGCCGTGCTCGCCCAGGGCCGCTACATCGGCTATCGGAGCGACCCGGCGCCGCTCGTGCTGAGCCTGCCGGAGTTGAACGACGCCATGTACTCGCAGTTCCGGCCGTTGCTGCCCGTCATGCTGGAGACGTACGGCAACGGCGTGGAGACGGTGCAGGTGAAGCGCTACTACCGCACGTTCTCCACGGGCCCCAACGGGGACAACTGGCGCAGCCTCTACGTCATCCTCTTCCCCCAGTCGTACAAGGTCCTCGTGTACGAGCAGACGGCCCACGAAATCTGAGGGCCCGGGCTGGCGGCCCGTCGAGCGCCAGCCCTCCGCCTCCCGCGCGTCTCCAGGCGGCGGCCAGCTCGCTTCCTGGTGAGCTTGTAGCTCCCCCGAGCCGCCGTGGATGCACAGCTTCCGGTGGAGGTGTCGTGCTCCCGGGACAGCGAGCAGGCACCGTCACCCTGCCAGCTCGTCCAGGGTGAAACGGCCGGGGGCACCGTGCGGGGACCAGGCGCCAGCGAGACGGAGAAGGAGAGCATCGAGGGCGTCTCCCCGGAGCAGTCGCGCTTCTTCCTCGAGACGATGGTCGCCGGCGCCCCCGTGGGCCTGGCCTTCGTGGACCTGGAGCTGCGCTTCATCCACATCAACGACGCGCTGGCGGAGATGAACGGCCTGCCACGCGAGGCCCATCTGGGCCGCAAGGTTCGCGACGTCGTCCCCGACCTGTGGCCCACCATCGAGCCACACTACCGGCAGGTCATCGAGCACGGGCTGCCGGTGCGAAATCTGGAGATTGTCGGGAGCACGGCCAAGGAGGCCGGAGTCCCCCGCAACTTCGTCATCAACTACTTCCCGGTGCGGGACGCGGGCGGCGCGCTGCAAGGCGTGGGCATCACCGTGGTGGAGACGACCGAGCAGAAGCGGGCGAATCAGGCCATCCGGATGAACGAGCAGCGCTATCGCTCGCTCGTGGAGGCCACCGCGCAGACGGTCTGGACCACCGATGGCCGGGGCGCGCTGAACGAGCCCGCGCCCCGTTGGATGGCCTTCACCGGACAGTCCCTGGGCGCGCACCTGGGACTCGGCTGGCTCGACGCCATCCACCCCGGGGACCGTGGCCGCTTCATGAAGGAGTGGGTCCGCGCGCTGGAGACCCGGGAGCCCTACCGGGGTGAGCTGCGGCTGCAGTTCCACGACAGCACCTGGCGCGACGTCATCGTCCGGGGCGTGCCGGTGTTCGACGAGGACGGCCTGGTGCGCGAGTGGATGTCCACCGCGGAGGACGTCAGCGAGCGAAAGCAGGCGGAGCAGGAGCTGCGCCAGACAACCCTGGCGCTCGCGGCGAGCGACGAGCGCTACCGGACCTTCGTCGCCCAGAGCACGGAGGGCATCTGGCGCCTGGAGATGGAGCCGCCGCTCGACACGCGCATGACGGAGGACGCGCTCGTCGAGGCCATGGCCAGCACGGGGCGCATCGCTGAGACCAACGAGGTCATGGCGCGCATGAGCGGCTTCGAATCGGCTCGCGCCATGGTGGGCTGCACCCTGCGTCAGCTCGTCACCCGCGTCGGGGACACCCAGGGCGCCTCCATCCGCGGCTTCGTCCGCGGCGGCTTCCGCGTGCAGGACATGGAGACGCGGCTGCCGGACCGGGACGGCGTCATGCGGGTGCGCCTGGCCAATCTCTTCGGCGTCGTCGTGGACGGATGGCTCGTGCGGGTGTGGGGGACGCAGCGGGACATGACGGAGCAGGCCCTGGCGAAGGAGGCGCTGGAGCAGAGCCGGGAGCAGGCGAGGCAACGGGAGCACCAGTTGCGCACCATCACCGACGCGCTCCCCGCCCTGGTGGCCTACCTGGACCAGGGCGAGCGCTACCTCTTCTGCAACCGCGCCTTCGAGACCTGGTTCGGCCTGCGCCCCAGTGACGTGGTGGGACGGACGATTCGAGAGGTGGGAGGAGAGACGCTCTATCCCCTCTTCAAGGACTGGGTGCGCAAGGCCCTGGCGGGCGAGCATGTCACGTACGAGACGGCGCTCGCGCTGCGCGACGGCCGGACGCTCCACGTCCAGTCGACCTATGTGCCGAGCGCGGACGCCCAGGGCCGCATCCAGGGATGTGTCGTCCTGGTCAACGACATCACCGACCGCAAGCGCACGGAGGCCGAGGTGGAGAACCAGCGCGCGCGGCTCTACGACATCCTGATGAGCGCGCCGGCCTCCATCGCCATCATCTCCGGACACGAGCAGGTCTTCACCCTCGTCAATCCCATCTTCAAGGGGATGTCGAATGACGCGGAGCTGGTGGGGCAGTCGCTGCGTGAGCTCGCGGAGAGGAGCGAGAAGGGCCGGGAGTATTCCCAGACGCTGGAGAAGGTCTACGAGACAGGCCTGCAGTTGCGGCTCACGGAGACGCCGCTGCTGCTGAACTTCCGCGGCACGGGCCTGGAGCAGCGCTACTTCAACATCACCTACCAGCCCCTGCGGGACACGAGCGGGCAGGTGGACTCGGTGATGTCCTTCGCGCTGGACGTGACGGAGCAGGTCCGTGCCCGGCATCAGGCCGAGGAGCTGGCCGCGCACCTGGACAGTCAGCAGAAGTGGATGGAGTCGGTGCTGGACCTCAGCCCCATCGCCCTGCTGTTGATGGAGCCCCACACCGGCAAGGTGCTCTTCGCCAATCAGGCGGCCCGCAACCTCACCGGAGGCCAGTTCCCGTTGGGTGTTCCCGTGCAGCGCTACGACACCGTCTACCGCGTCCTCGACCCCCAGGGCGGGGTCATCCCCAATGAACAGACTCCGGGTGCGCGGGCCGCGCGGGGGGAGACCCTGCGACGGACACCGCTGACGTGGCAGCTCGGCCCGGGGATTCCGCGGGAGTTCCTGGTGGATTCAGAGCAGTTGCCCTCCATGTACGGGCATCCGGCGACGATTGTCCTGGCGCTCCAGGACGTGACGCAGCTGAAGGATATCGAGGTGCGCCTCCAAGAAGCGGTGCGGCTGCGCGACGAGTTCCTCACCGTGGCCTCCCACGAGCTCAAGACGCCGCTCACGCCGCTTCAAATCAAGCTCCAGGGGCTCGCGCGCGAGGCCGCGACGTCCACGTCCGAGGAGCACCTGCGAGAGAGCGTGCTGCGGGCCTCGGAGAGCACCTCGCTCCAGGTGCGCAAGCTCGCCGCGCTCATCAACGACTTGCTGGACGTCACCCAGCTCACGGGCGCGACGCTGCCCCTGGAGCTGGGCCGCGTGGACCTGTCGGCCGTCGCTCGAGAAGTGGCGGAGCAGCTTCGGGCGCAGGCGGCACAGGCGGACTGCGCGCTCGACGTCCAGGCGCCCGTGCCGGTGATGGGCCGGTGGGACGCGCGCAGGCTGGAGCAGGTGGTGCGGGGGCTCGTGTCCAATGCCATCAAGTATGGGTCCGGCAGGCCCGTGCGAATCCGGGTGGAGGAGCGCGAGGGACGCGGGCGACTCACCGTGCGGGACGAAGGCATCGGCATCGCTCCCGAGGACCTGAGCCGCATCTTCGAGAAGTTCGGACGCGCCGTCTCGGCGCGAAACTATGGCGGGCTGGGACTGGGGCTCTTCATCAGTCGTCGCATCGTCGAGGCCCACCAGGGCACCATCCGCGCGGAGAGCCAGAGAGGACACGGCGCCACGTTCGTCGTCGAATTGCCGCTCACGGGGCCGGAGCCGTCCTCGCCGCCGTCCATTCATTGATGGGTGGCGGGAGCGGGAGTCGAGCACACGGCTGCACATCGTGCATCGCCCGGCGCACAGAATGGCCCTCGTGGCTTCGCTCTTCACCCGCGACACGTGGCAGCACGGCGCTTGCACTCAAGCCACGTCGGCCGGCACGGCGCCACCGCGTTGCTCCATGACGAGCGACCCGGGGCCCGTGAGTTCGACACCGAAGGTCATCCTCGAGAACCCAGCATGAGTGGAACCGTGATGATGCGTGGAGGGCTGTGCGCAGTGATGTTCGCGATGGCGGGGTGTGGTGAGGGAATGGAAGGACCCCCGGGGCCACAGGGAGAGCCTGGCCCCTCCGGAGAACAGGGTGTCCCTGGGGAGACCCAGACGTGTGATGGTTTGTATTTCGTGGATGCGAAGGGAGCCGTGGCCTTCCCTGTCTGCGCGCCGTACCTCGTCGATTCGCAAGGGTTTACCTGGAGGTTCGACTTCGAGTCGGGCCAGCCCACGCACGAGGCCTCCCTCCCATGGCACTCCACGCCCCTCTCTGACCTGGCGGCCCTGGTCCATTTCGAGACGGCGGATTGCACGGGAACGGCGTTCATGACGTTCCCCATCTTCCCGCGCATGCCGTTCCCCGTGCTGGGCAAGTACCGGGTGCGCTCGGATGACTCGACGTGGTCCACGCACTCGTTCCGCTCCGCATGGCGAGACGATGGCTCCTGCGATGGGTTCCAGGGGCGCCCCCCGGTCCGGGAATGGGAAGGCTTCCCGCTCGAAACCGAGCGGGAGTTGACCCCGCCCACGTCCTTCCAGGGTCCCCTGCACATCGAACGACGTCCCTAGCGACGACGACTCACCAGCCCGGCGGCGCCAGCGCGCCTGGAGGGAGCGGAGAGAGAAAAGCGCTCTGGTCCAGGTCGAGCTGACTGCCCGAGTGGCCGTAGTACTGGTCTCGGCCCGAATCGAGCACCACCGCGCCGGAGTAGATGTCCCAACCGGGGTCCGACGTCCCGGGCCTCGCGGCGTACATCAAGTCTCTCGCCGAATCGAAGACATGGCCCGAGGCGTGTTGATTGGGCGCGGCTGCGGGGACGATGCCCAGCCCGTGCAGCGTCTCATGCAGCATGGCGAACTCGATGTACCCCGGCAGCGTGCTCGACCCACCGATGGGATTCGAGGCGCAAGGCACCGGGCCGCTCGGCAATCCCTTGAGGTAGAGGGCGGTGACCCTGCCCACCAGCGTCGGAGGCCACGGGGCGCCACCACACGACCACTCACTGGTGCCGTCGTAGTAGACCGCGTACAGCTTCCGCGTGTCGCTGAGCAAGCCCATCGCGGCCAACTCGAGCTCGATGCGATCACGGACGTAGGCATAGCCCGTGTTCACATTGCCGGTGTTCGCCGTGCCCTTCATCACCGCGTCCGTCTTCGACAGACGGACGAACTGGATGTCCAACACGGAGCCCGAGACGTCGTAGCGGAGCGCCGCTCCGTTCGTCGTCTGGGAGGTGAACCACGAATACTGAGCCTGGACGGACCGGCAGAGAGCCCCGCTCGTGTCGAGCGCGCGGTCCACCCCATCCGAGGGCACCACATAGAGGATCTTCACCTTGTAGTCCGTGGTGCCATCCGCGCGGTCACCGGTGGCGCGCACGGAGGGACACGAGAACGGCGCGGGTGCCAGCGTGGGGTCTACGAAGGTGGACTCGGCGGCCTCCGCGTGAGGCCAGCCCAGTCCACCCAGGGCGACAATCGCCATCCCCGTCCCCAATATGGACAGCGTCAGCCTGCTTGTCTTCTTCATGGTCCCATGGCTCCCGTCATGCAATGCGAGACAGACTTCAAAGCGGGAACATCACTTCGAGGCACATCCAACCGCAGGCACCAGGAAGGCGCTCAGCTCGGATAGCATTGCCACTGACAGGACGCCATTCCCCCCGGCAAATCCACACATTGACGCGGCCAGCCGCCGCCCATCCCCACACAGCACGGCCAGCGCCACCCCAATTCTACACAGGCACCGTCCGGATGATGGGCAGCTCACGGACACGAGTCCCCGTGAGCGCGAAGATGGCATTGACGATGGCGGGGGCCACGGGCGGCACGCCGGGCTCCCCCACTCCACCGGGCGCCGCTTCGCTGCGCACGATGTCGACGTGGATGGCCCGAGGCGCATCGACGATGCGCACCAGCCGGTAGTCCCGGAAGTTCGACTGCTCCGTCGCTCCGTCCTTCATGGTGATGGAGCCATACATCGCCAGACTCATCCCGAAGATGACCGAGCCCTCCATCTGCGAGCGGACCCGGTCCGGATTGACGACGAGCCCCGCGTCCACCACCACCCAGGCCTCGTCCACCCGCGCCTTGCCCACCGCGTCCTTCTTCACCGACACCACCACGCCCACATAGCTCAGGAAGCTGCGGTGCGCGGCGAGCCCCAGCGTGCGCCCGTTCTTCGCGCGCTCGCTCCAGCCCGACAGCTCCGTGACGCGCTCGATGACCCCTCGCAGACGCCCCGCGTCGACTGGATGGTTCTCCACCGGCGCGCCGTAGTTCGGCAGCGCCGTGACGCCCAGCTCCGCCACCGACACGTGACGCGCGGGCCCAATCACTTCCAGCAGGTTGTCACGTGGATCCACGCCCCGCGCATGCGCCAGCTCGTCCATGAACGAGCCCACCGCGAACCCGTGGAAGATGTTGTTCACGGACCGCAGCCAGCCAATGCGCACCTTCGCCAGCGCCTCGCCCATCTCCGCCCGGACATTGGGAATGTCGAGCGCCAGGTCCAACACACCCTGGTTCAAGTCCCTGGCCACCGGCCCCGTCACGTCCTCGGAGAACGTCGAGCGGATGGCCGGAAAGGCCGTGCGATGCAGCCACGCCGTCGGCTTGCCCTTCGCATCCAATCCGGCGCTCAACCGCTGCGCACTGGCCGAATGGTAGTAGTCGTGACGGATGTCGTCCTCGCGCGTCCACTGCACGCGCACCGGCACCCCGGCCGCCTTCGCGAGGAACACCGCCTCCGCGACGAAGTCCGCCTTCGACTTGCGCCCGAAGCCGCCACCGAGGAGCGTGACGTTCACCGTCACCTTGTCCTCCGGCAGCCCCGCCATCTTCGCCGCCTCGGAGCGCGCCGCCTGCGGGTGCTGCGTGGGCGCCCACACCTCGCACACGCCCCCTTCCACACGCGCCAGCGCCACCGGCGGCTCCATGGGCGCATGGGACAGGTGAGGCGCGTAGTACTCGGCCTCCACCACGCGCGCCGCACTGGCCAGCGCCTTGTCCACGTCGCCCACGGACCGGGCCGGCTTGCCCGGCGCTCGGACCGACTCCAACAGCGCCTCGCGGTACTTCTCCGAGTCGTAGGACACGTTGGGACCGTTCTCCCACGTGATGTCCAGCGCCTCGCGACCGCGCATCGCCGCCCAGGTGTTCTCCGCCAGCACCGCCACGCCGCCCCAGCCCTGGAACAGATAGGGACGCTGAGGCGTGGGCAGCTCCAGCACCTGCTTCACCCCTGGAATCGCGAGCGCCCGCGTCGCGTCGAAGCGGGTCACCTTTCCGCCCACCACGGGCGGACGGGCCACCACCGCGATGAGCATCCCCGGCAACTTCACGTCCGCGCCGTACACGGCCTTGCCCGTGACGTACGCGGGCCCGTCGAGCAGCGGCAGCTCCGTGCCCACCCGGCGCAGCTCCGAGAGCGGCCGGAGCTGGACGGCCTCCGGCTTGGGGACGGGCAGCTTCACCGCGTCCGCCACCAGCTCACCAAAGCCCAGCGAGCGTTCCGACCCCCGAAGGTACACGGCGTGGTCACGCGCCTCGCACTGCTCCGGCTTCACCTTCCAACGCTTCGCCGCCGCGGCCACCAGCATGGTGCGCGCCGTGGCGCCCGTGCGGCGCAGCGCCTGGAAGACGCCACGGATGCTGCTGGAGCCGTCGGTGTTCTGGTCCCCGTAGACGGCGTCTCCCACCGCCTGGACGACCTTCACCCGGGCCATGTCCGCGCCCAGCTCGTCCGCGATGACCACCGGCATCGAGCTGCGAATGCCCTGCCCCATCTCCGAGCGGTGACAGACGATGGTGACGAGACCATCCGCCGCGACGTGCACGAAGACGTTGGGCCGCAATTCCGGCGCCGACTTCGCGCCCACGCCCGGAGCGGCCGCCTCGGCCGACACCGTGGGCACCAGGCCCAGGGCCAGCCCGCCGACGGAGAGGTTGAGTCCTTCGAGAAAGGAACGCCGGGTGAACACCACGGGCTGCTGGCTCATCGCATCCTCGCTACTTCGAGTCAGGCACGCCCGCGGCCTTCTTCACGGCCGCGCGGATGCGCGTGTACGTCCCACAGCGGCAGAGGTTGCCCGCGAGCGACTGGTCGATGTCCGCGTCCGTGGGCTGTGGCTTCTTCGCCAGCAGCGCCGCCGCGCACATGAGCTGCCCGGACTGGCAGAACCCACACTGCGGCACGCCCAGCTCCACCCACGCGCGCTGGAGCGGATGGCCCCCATCGGGAGACAACCCCTCGATGGTGGTGACCTCGCGCCCGTCCGCGCGACGAATGGGCGTCACGCACGCGCGCACCACCTGTCCATCCAGGTGCACGCTGCACGCGCCACACAACGCCTGACCGCAGCCGTACTTCGTCCCGGTGAGGCCGAGCACGTCGCGCAGGGCCCACAGCAACGGCATCTCCGGGTCGACGTCCAGCTCCTGCTCGACTCCGTTGACTCGCACCCGGATGCTCATGGCCGTACCTCCTCGCTGGGGCACTGCGCGCCCGTGGCCACCCAGGCCGCGACCAGCTCCCCGAACCTCGCCTGGGTCCCCGGCGCCGGCTGCCTGCCCGAGCCCGGAGCCCATCCCCACGCCACCAGCTTGTCATGAGCGTTGTGCTCGACCAGTTGCTCCAACGTCTTGCCTCCGTTCCGCGCGGGGTCCTTGAGCTGCTCACACAGCTGGCGGGGGCTCTTGCCCACCCAGGACATGGAGCGCGGAGCCAGGTGCCAGTTCGGCGCCCCCGGCACCCGCGCGAGCTCCAGGTTCCGCTCCTGGTGACACCCCGTGCACTCCATGCCCACGACCCCCTTGTCCTCGGGGCCTCGCGTCACCGGAGGGTTGTGGAGCATCTCACCGGAGTCTTGATAGGGGCTGTCGCCGTCGGGGTGACAGTTCGAGCAGCGCGGATGGAGGTAGACACGACTGGTCTCCAGGAACAGCGCGCGTGAGCGCTGCGCCGGGTCCTCGATGCGCTGGAACATGTCCAGCGAACGCAGCTCGCGCGCGTCCACCGGAGGTAACGACTCCCATCGCGCCGCCTCGGAGTCGGGCTGACGCCGACATCCTCCGGCACTCGCGAGGAAGACCACCGAGGCCATGACCGGAAGAGCACGCATCATCGCGACAAGGTTCCGGCATGTCGCCCGTCACCACAAGCCGAATGTTCCGGCGCGCGCTCCACTCAACGAAGGTGGGAGTCACGCCCCTGTTTCGCGCCTCACCGCGAGGCCGGGTCTCGCGGACGCCGCGAGTTCGCCCGCGTGCGGCGGGAGCGACGCACGGGCGGCGCGGGCGGAGCGATGCGAGGGCTCTGCCGAGGCACCTCGGACAGATAGGACACGGGAGTCCTCCCCACGCGAGGCCTGCTCGGCGCGAGAGGAGCCATCATCAGCAGCCAGAGGAAGTCATACATGGACGCGGACCTCAGAAGCCTCGGAACAGGGGACGGCCGTGGGACAGTCCAGCCCAGGGAATCGCGAATGCGACCAGGAGCATCGCGAGCAGGAGGCCCAGGGCCCACAGGCGGTGACGCGACACGGGGGCTTCCGCGCGCTGACTCAGCGCGGACGCCACGTGCACGGTGGCGAGCGCCAGCAGCATCAACGTCGGATGCTCGACACTGAAGAACCGGAGCGAGGGAACGGACAGGCTCGCGCGCAGCCCGCCCTCCAGCGCGGGGGGCGTGAAGGGACTCAGGCCGAAGTAGAGAATCATCCCCAGCAACATCTGGGTATCGAAGGCGGAGACCGCGAGCACCTGGAGCCTCCGGTCCGCGGGAGTCCAGGCCCCGCCACCGAGCCAGCCCCGCAGGGCCTTGCCCAGCGCGAGCAGGACGAGCAGCACCACCGCCCAGCGCAGCCACGAATGGATGAAGAGCACCACCGGGTACGCCATCGCACTCACCGCTCCGCCTCCGACGAGGACCGGCGCTCGTGGCCTCGTCGCCGAATGAAGAAGCGCGGGAGCGAGACGGCGCGCGGCAGGGACATCGAGCCTCCGACGCCTGTCACCCTACCGGACCGCGCGCGCCGCCTCGTGCGTCTTGGTGACGCACCCCGCGTCAATCACTGCCGCACGGGGTGCTTGGATAGCTTTCGCTGAAGGCTCCTGCGTTGGATGCGCAGCAGCCGAGCCGCCTGGGAGATGTTGCCACCGCAATCCGCGAGCACGCGCTGGATGTGCTCCCACTCCGCGCGCGCCAGGGACGGCACCTGATGTTCCAACGCCACGGCCTCGCCCGCCGGCAGCGTGGCCCCCGCGAAGGCGAGCAGGATGTCGTCCACGTCCACGGGCTTGGAGAGGTAGTGCGTGGCGCCCCGCCGCACGGCCTCCACCGCGGTGGCGATGCTCCCGTAGCCGGTGAGGACCACCATCGTCGTTCGAGCATCCAGCGCCTTCAGCTCACGGACCAGGTCCAACCCGGAGCCGTCCGGCAGACGCAGGTCGATGACGGCGTAGCCAGGGCGCAGCACGGGCGCACACTCGAGCGCCTCCTTCGCGCTGCCCGCGCCATGCGCCGCGAAGCCCTTGCGACCAAAGGCCTTCACCAATCGCTCGCGATAGGGCTCGTCGTCGTCGATGACGAGCACCACGGGGGACACCTCAGGCCGCGGCATGGACAGGCTCCCTCCGGCACGGCAGGTCGAGCGTGGCGCGCGTTCCCTTGCCCTCTTCCGACGACAGCTCCAACCGTCCGCCGCACAGCTCCGCGAAAGTCTGTCCCAGGAACAAACCCAGCCCCATGCCCTGCCCCGCGGGCTTGGTGGTGAAGAACGGCTCGCCCAGGCGCGCCAGCACGTCACGCGGAATGCCCGTGCCCTGGTCCTCCACCACGAAGGTCGTCCGCCCCGCGTCGCCGCGCACGCTCACCGTGACAGGTGACTGGGAGGCGTCGCTCGCGTGCAGGCCATTGCGCACGAGGTTGGCCAGCACCTGGACCAGTCCGCGCATGGGAAAACACAGCGACAGGTCCGGGCCCTCCGCGAAGCGCAGGCGCGCAAGCTCCCCCGCCGATAGCTGCTCGCGAAGGCGCTCCAGCACCACGCTGGTCGTCGTCGGCTCCGGCACCTCGCCATAGGTCTGCCCCGCCCGCGCGCTCATCCGCTCCAGGATGTCGCGACACCGCTCCACCTGGTCCCGGATGAGGCGCGCGTCCTCGAGCGCCTCGTGCGGCTCCTCCAGGATGAGGGCCTCCAGCTCGTTGGCCGCGATGGCGATGGTCCCCAGCGGCGTCCCCAGCTCGTGCGCCGCGCCCGCGGCCAGCGTGCTCAGGGATGCCAGCTTCTCCGCGCGCACCGTGAGCAGTTGGGCACGGACCAGGGCCTCCTGCCTGTCTCGCAGCGCGGCGGACACCCGCGCCACCATCAGCGCGATGAGCATCACCGTCAGCGTGAAGGCGACCCACATCCCCAACACATGTCGCGAGTTCGCCGGCATCGAACCGGAGACGTGCGCCAGCTCCCGCAGCGGGACATGGAAGTTGACCAGGAGCGCGGGCCCCAGGATGGACAGGAGCGACAGGCCGAAGGTCCAGCGAGGCCCCAGCACCAGCGCCGCCAGGGCCACGTGCACCAGGTACAGCATGGCGAACGGGTTGTCGGGGCCGCCGGACAGCGCGAGCAGCGCCGTCAGCAGCATGATGTCGAACGCGAGCACTCCTCCCAGGTGATGGGACTTCACCACCGGCGCGCGGCGGAGCCACAGCGCGAGGAGCAGGTTGGATACACCTGTCGTCGCCACCACCGCGAGCAACGGCATCACGGGGAGGTCCAGCCCCAGCACTCGCACGGCCACGAACACCGTCAGCGCGGTGCCCCCGACGGCGTGCCAGCGCAGGCGCACCAGCCAGCCCAGGGCAATCGCGCTGGACGACAACAGGTCCACCACGTCCTGGGCGGAGCGATGAAAGGCGGAGCGCGGCGACGGATGTCTCGACCACAAGGGGCCGCGCGGGGCCGCCTGCGAGTCGGTGGGCGGGCGGAACACGCCTCTTCTTACCCCGGGAGTCCCCTCCTCGCGAGCGCGTCAAGTTGACGCAGGGCCGCGCGTACACCGGACCAGGGAGGCGGGACACGGGGCCCCTGCTTCCCTGGCCGGTGCGGGCCCGACGACGCTCAGTGGAGAGTCGTCAGACGACCACGGGCTGTCAGATGTAGCCCATCAGCTCACCACGGTCCAAGGCCTCGCCCTTCGAGGTGTAGGACGAATACCAGGACGTGTTCTTCGTGCCGTACTGGTCCTTCTGGAAGTGCGAGTGCGCACCGGTGGCGTTGCCGGTGCCGCCCAGGTTGCCGACCTGGCAGCGGTTGCAGGTGCGGTCATAGGAGTCGCTGGTCTTGATCCAATGCCACTGGCGGAAGGACCAACCACTGCCGAGGTTGAGCAGCGCCTCGTTCTGGTTGCCGCTGCCATTGCCATTGCAGACGACGCCGGAGGTGCGGACCGTCACGTTCCAATAGACGGTGGCGGAGACGCCCGTCTCGGCGCCCCAGTAGTTGCAGCGCGAGTTCGCGACGTCCACGGCACCGTGGTACGTGCCGCTGGAGTAGTACGTGGTGGCCGTCACCGTGCTGGGGTACGGCGCGACGGCGGTGTAGGCGAGTGCGGCGGTGGGGAGGGCTACCAGGGCCGTCAGCGCCGCGAGGCGCGACTTGGGGCTACGCATCGTTGTTCCTTTCGGGCCGCCCATGCGGCCCCCAGAAGGACTGCTGCTCATCGAGCCTGCTGCAACCGCTGCTTCTCCCTCAGGATCAGGCTCCACTCCTGAAGACCCGTACTCAATGCTCGAATCCACGCGTCGACCTCCGGCACGAGGCGCGGGTCGACGTTGCGCAAGCCCCGCAGCTCCGGCACCGCGCTGGCGAAGCCCAGCCGGGCGAGGCTCTGGAGGATGGACGTGCGCACGCCCACGTCCGACTCATCGCGGTACAGCGCCACCAGCGTCTGGCGCGCGCGGGACATCTCCGGCGCGGGCACGCCTCCCAGCGCCTTCGCCGCCGCCGCGCGCACCTCCGCGTCATCGCCGCGCAAGAGCGTGTGGAGCTGCTCGGCCGACTCCTTGCTGATGGCCGCCGTGGAGATGTTGCCCAGGATTCGCGCCGTCACCTTCGAATCGCTCGAAGCCGCAGCCGCCGCCACCGCCGTGTCGGATGCCGGCCCGTGGAACCCCGCGTAGACGAACTGGTTGTCCTCGATGAGGTTCGTCGCGGCCTCCATCCGCACCTCCGGCGAGGCATCGCGCACCAGCCGCGAGTACAAATCCCCGGTGTGCTCCTCCGCGCTCGTGCGGCGAAGGGCCCGCGTGGCGGCGGCGCGCACGGCCGGGTCCGCGTCTTGCGAGGCCCGCTTCCCCACGAGCTGGAGGGTGGCCACGCTCTCGCCCCGGTCCGTCTTCGCGGCCAGCGCCGCCGCCAGGTGCTCCACCATGAGGGGCTCCGTCTCGCGCTCGAAGGCCGCGCGAAGCTGCTCCTCTGGCAGCGTGACGGCGGACTCCTTCAGCAGCTCGCGCAGATAGCGTCGGTATGCCGGAGACTTCGACTGGAGCCCGCGCCGGATGGAGTCCATCAAGCCCTCGACGGAGCACGTCTCCGGCTGGAGCGAGGGCGGAGGGAGCGGAGTCCCTGTCGCCTCGGCGAAGGACGGCGAGGGAGCCAGGAGGGACAACGACGTCAGCAGGCAGAGCGCCCGGGCCAGCAGGAAGGTACGCGTCATGGAGAGCTCAGTCGCGGTGGAGGCAGCCGTAGGGGTCCTGGTCCGCGAGCGCGAGCCACACGCGCTCGAAGTCGACGACGCCACTGGCGTAGATGCGCTCGAAGTCCTGGTACGTCGCCTGGAAGCGCGGGTCGACGAGCGCCATGTTCGCCATGACGGGCAGCGCATCCTTTCCGGCGGCGCGCGCGGAGAAGCGGAACAGCGCCCAGCGCACGCACACGTCCTTCTCCGGCTCGAAGGCGCTCGCGAAGGTCTCCAGCACCTTCGCCCGGTCCTCGGACAGCGACAGGTTGTGCGCGGCCGCGCCGCGTCCGTCGGGACTGCCCTCGGTGGTGAGGACCTTCGCGTAGCCGTCGGTGGCGCTCGCGTCCAGCACCGGCGCGGTCTCCATGGGCGTCGACAGCGCCATGTACCGGACGTGCTCGTCGAGCGACTGCGTGCCGATGTTCAACAGCTTGTCCAGGTATGGCGCCGCGTTCGCGGTCCGCTCATGGTCGTTCTTCATCACCCGGGCGATGGTCCGCGCCGCCGCCCAGCCCGCCTCGCCCGACGCCGGGTCCTTGGCGAAGTCCGTCAGGCGCGTGAGCACCTCGGGTGACAACTGCTTCTGCGTGTCCAGCGAGGACAGCACCCCGGCGCGCCGCTCCGGCTCCAGCGTCGCGTCCAGCCCCAGCTCGACAATCTTCCGGGAGACCTCCGGCAGATGGACGGCCTCCGAGTCCTTCAGCGCCATCGCGAAGACCTTGAACTCCTTCGGCCCGGCCTCACGCGTCCACCCCAGCACCTCATTCGCCCGACCCGCGTCGTTGCCGATGAGCTCCGTCAGGCGCTCCTTCAAGTACATGCGGACCAGCGGGTCCCTGGAGGAGAGCAGCGGCGCGGCCCACTCGCGGAACGTGTCGAGACTCACGCCCTCGTTGAAGCGCTCCAGGTCCTTCCAGCAGGTGGTGGCGTCGTACCGGGGCGCTCCCGCGACGGCCTCCTCCCCTGCTTCAGCGCCTGGAGCAGCGCCCGCCTTGACCGGCCCACGGCGTGAAGGGGCGACACCGGAGGCGGAGCCTGGCTCCACCGACTCGACCGGGGCGACGCCGTCGCCGCCACGTCGGGCGACGAGCCCCACGGCCAACAACAGGAGCCCACCGCCCAGCAAGGCGATGGCTCGGCGACGAGTGAAACGCGAAGGCCCGTCCGGGGGTGTGGGACGCGAAGACGATTCGGGACTCATGCCCCGCCGACCCTACTACCGGACTCCTCGCCTTCCTTTTAATTTCTTAAAAATCGGAAAAATCCGTCCCAATCCAACAAACGGGCAGTCCTGTCGCCAACGCCCGGAGTGTGTGTTTGAGACATGTGAGCCGGCTCACGGGGCCGAGGGTGGCACCAGGGAGCTGGTCGCCATCAGCAGGTTGCCGGAGGCGTCCTTGGCGAGCGCGTACAGCTTGATGGGGCCCTTCACCGAGGGGACCTTCACGCGCCACGAGCCCGGTGTGGCGCCGGGCGTGGAGCGCAGGCGGATGACTTCGCCGCGCTCGAACCGGGTGGCCGCGCCCCGGAAGTTGTAGGCGAAGGAGATCTCCAGCGGCTTGTCGTCGGCCGGCTTCGCCTCGAGGCGCACGTCCGCCCAGGTCCCCGTGGGCTCCTTCTTCACGCCCTCCACGGTGAGGCCCTTGATTTCGGGCAGGGGCGTCGCCGGCTTCTGACCGGAGTACGCCTCGCGCACCGCGTGCCATGCGGGCCGAGTCGACTTGCCCGACAACATGCCGAGCCAGAGGCTGGTGTGGTCGAACGTCGAGCTGAAGTTGAAGACGAACAGGCCCAGGCAGTTGCCCGCCTTCACGTGAGGCGCCAGCGCGTTGTTCCACGCATCGACGATGACGGCGTACTTCTCCTGGTCGTCCGGCTCGCGGGCAATGCCGTGGACGTCCTTGGGAGCCTCCCACTCGCCCTGCGCGCCGAACTCGGTGATGAGCCAGGGTTTGGTACCGCCCTCCTTCTTCAGCGCGTCCGGAAGCGCATGGATGCCCCGGCCGTAGACGTTGAGCCCATACGCGTCGAGCGACGGGACGAACTTCTCCCACCACTTCACCGCGAGCACCCACGCGTCCACGGAGATGACCGGGTGGTTCGCGTCCGACTTCTTGATGTCCTGGACCACGCCCTCCAGGAAGCGCGCGTAGGCCTCCTTCGCCGCGTCGCTGGGGCTGTTGAGGATGACCTCGTTGCCCACGCCCCAGGCCAGCACCGCCGGGTGGTCCTTGAAGCGCCGCACGCTCTCCAGTGTGTCCGCGCGCTGCTTCTTCATGCCCGCCGTGTCGGTGAGGTAGTCGAAGGAGTCGTCATCCTCCGCGCCGGGCTGGCCGTGCCGCATCCACAGCCCGACGAGGACCTTGAGGCCGTGTTTGTGCGCGGCGTCCAGGAGCAGCGGCGTCTCCGCGCCCACGCCCCAGGTGCGCAGCGTGTTGACGCCCAGGGCCGCCAGCTTCGCGCAGTCCTGCTCATACGCGGCGGAGCTGCCACTGCCGCTGAAGGTGACACCCTTGGCGACATAGGGGCGTCCATCCACCTGGAGCTGCCATTGCCCGTCCACCCGCAGCAGGGCGGTCCGGGCCTCGGCGGCCAGGGCCGGACACAGCACGAACGCACACAACAACAGCAGGACGCCGCGAGTGGGGTGGAAGCGAGGGGCCATGGGGCGTGGATGGTAACTCCTTTCAGCTCCCATTTCCGGCATGCCACGAAATCTCGGAGAAGGAATCCCAGGCTCCCCGTTCAGCTCGCCAGCAAAGGAGCAACCACGATGAACTTCTTGGGAAGCATCCGCCGGAGCCGGCGGCGAGTCTGGGGAATGGCCTGCGCGCTGGTGCTGGGCGCCTGTGGAGACAGCACGCCACCAGGAGACGATGGGACATCCTCGGAGCTGGAGACGGGCACCACCGCGCAGCCGCTGGCCTTCTCCTCGCCCATGGAGTTCTCGGAGCTGCGCGGCCTTCCCGCGGCGCCCGCGACGATGGACACCACGGTGGGCGAGCTGCTCTCGGTGCTCCCCAGCCCCCGCTTCGACGACCTGCGCGGCGTGCTCTCCGGGCGCCACGTGCCCACCGACAAGGTGCGCGTGCTGACGTCCTATGCCCGCGACTATCCCGTGTTCCTCAAGGGCAATCAGGCCCTGCTGCCTCACGCGGACGGTGTCGTCGCCCTGCAGAACCCTGTCGTCAACTGGCAGACATTGCCCGGCAACGCCTGTTCATTCAGTCATGCGTGCGCCAACCTGTTCGAGGTCTCCGAGCAGGACCCGACCCAGCGCAAGTACGCGGCCGTCGTCGTGGTGGCCCCCGTCGTCGAGCTGGCGGGTCCGGTGGACACGGGCGGCGCGACGCTGGTCATCGCCTCTGGCGCCTACACGTCCCGAGGCTTCCCGCTGCGGACCCTTCCCGTGGTGCGCACCGCGCAGGCCGACCCGGACCCGACCGACGCGATTGTCCCCCCCGGACGCAACGGGCAGAACAGCGGCAGCTTCGTGCTCTACACCAACGTCCTCGACGGCGTGCGCGTCAACACCACGGGCGAGCGGGGCGAGGATGGCTGGCTGGGCGCGGATGGCCCGCCGATCGCCATCTCCCACACCATCACCGGCAACAACGGTCCCGACCCCAAGCTCAACTGCACCGGCACCATCGTCAAGCCGCCGCAGAACGGCAGCAACGGCGGCAACGGCGGACGCTCCGGCGACGTCGTCATCCGCTACACGTCCCTGCGCGGCCCCGGCCTGGTCAACGAGCCGAACAAGGCCTCCCCGGTGACGCCCGAGCAGTGCTTCATGGACGAGGCGCTGCACTGCCAGAGCCTGCGCTGTCGGTGGAACCCCGCCATCGCCCTGTGTGATTTGCTGACCGAGGCGGACAACGCCCAGTGCGCCGACGGCATCGACAATGACCACAACGGCTTCGCGGACTGCCAGGACTACGCCTGCTCCAAGAACCCCCACGTCACGGTGTGCGCTGACGCGTCCTGGGGTCCCATCCAGAAGGAGTCCTCCGCCGAGGCCTGCAGCGACGCCAAGGACAACGACGGAGATGGCGCCGTGGACTGCGCGGACACCAAGTGCCGCCTGCGCGGCTTCTGTCAGCAGTCGCGTCCGTCCAACAGCGAGTTCTCCGAAGACGCCTGCGGCGACACGCTGGACAACGACGGCGACGGGTACGTCGACTGCGCGGACTACTCGTGTCTGAACCACTCGACGACGTGTGGAGCGCAGGGCGAGGGCGGCGACGAGGAGTGCCGCGACCTGCTCGACAATGACGGCGACGGGCTGGGTGACTGCTCGGATCCGGGCTGCCTCGGCAATCCCTACTGCGGCCTGGGCCCCGCGCTGGTCCTCACCAGCGGCCTGGAAGAAGCGAGCGACGCGGCGTGCTCGGACGGCCTCGACAACGATTTGGACGGCCACAAGGACTGCGCGGACTACGAGTGCCGCTTCAACCCGCGCGTGCTCTCCGCCTGCGGCACCGAGCGCACCCCGCAGGCCTGCTCGGACGGCCTGGACAATGACGGCGACGGCAAGACGGACTGCCAGGACTCGAACTGCGCGAGCAATCCGTACGCGAAGGTGTGCGAGCCGGACGACTACCCCTTCCTCCAGGAGGCCACCGCGGCCACGTGCAGCGACGGCGTGGACAACGACGGGGACAACTGGACGGACTGCTATGACTTCCAGTGCAGCAACAGCCCCCTGACGGGAAGCGTCTGCGGCGCGCAGGAGAACACCTATGCGCAGTGCACGGACGGGCTGGACAACGACAACGACGGGTTCAAGGACTGCGCCGACGAAACCTGCCGCAACAGCCCCTTCATCGGCGACCTGGCGTGCAAGAACAAGGTGCAGACCTTCCACGACGTGTCCCTGTCGGAGTCCTACAACGGGCGCTACGTGGACACGCGCGCGGAGCTCATCACCGTGGCGCCCGGCGGCGGCAAGAAGGGCCTGGGCGGCAACCGCCCCTTCAAGACGGTGTCGGTGACGGTACTCGAGTCCCCTCCGGGAACCTGTGAGCACTGGGAGACCTACCTGTGCATTCCCCGGGAAGAGCAGCGCACCTGCTTCCTGGGCACCAAGTCCACCGCGGGCGTCGCAGGCACCGCGGGCATCGCCGGGACGCAGCGCATCCTCCGCTCGGCGCGCCGGGACGTGGACATGCTCCGCGCGCTGCTCGCTCCCCAGTCATGGCGGGTGAACCAGGCGAACGGCAACACCCTCTTCAAGCGCGGCGAGTTGGAGCGGGCCGCCTTCGTCTACACGCAGAACATCATGGAGATGGGGGGCATCCTCGCCCAGGCGGGCCTCGTGTGTGACGAGCCGCTCGACGCGCAGGCGCCCTTCTCATCCGCGTACCTGTACGGCGCGCTGTGCCCGCTGATGGCCCACGACGTCACCCGCCTGAGCTACCTCCAGGGCCAGCGCAACTTCTACGGTCTGGCCAGGGAGACCCCCTTCAACTCGCACCTGCGCTACGAGCAACTCCGCGCGGAGTTCGACTCGCTCTACGACGTGCTGGACAGCTCCGTGAACCAGTGGCTCGCGCTCTCCAATGGCATGCAGTTGTCCGCCTGGATGACGCAGAACCAGGTCGCGATGAACGCCGAAGTCATCGCGCTGGAGGCCCAGGAGGCCGCGGACAGCCAGCGCATCACCGCGGCGAACGCGGCGCTGACCGCCCTGCAGACGTCCATGAACAACCGCAAGGCCGCCATCACCCAGCTCACCGAGAGCATCCAGGCGACGGACACCCGCATCACCAACCACTACAACGCCAACAACAAGGACTTCGCGGACTTCGTCCTGGACGTCATCGGCAAGGTGGCCGCCTCGTACGGGGGACAATTCGCCGCCGACCTGGTTGGGAATGGCGCGGAGAGCATGTGGAGTGAGATGAAGAAGAGCTTCAAGTCGGAGGCCAGCGCCACGCCCGTGCCCGGCGCGGGGTCGACGAGCAGCGCGAGCACGTCCTTCCACTCCCAGGTGTGGGAGGCCCTGAAGACCAGCGGCGCCGAGGCGGCCAAGAGCAAGCCCTTCAAGGACACGCTGAAGACGGGCGGCACGCAGCTCTGGGACATCATCAACGGCAACCAGAAGAACCCGGCGCGCAGCGTCATCTCGGACGAGGTGAAGAAGGAAATCCTGTCCCAGTCCCAGGTGGAGATAACCCTGGACCTGCTGGACCTGCAGGCCCAGCTCATCAAGGCCCAGGCGGACTACAAGCTGGCGTTGATGGAGCGCGACACGACGCTCCTGCGCCAGCGCAACGCGGTGGCGGCGCGCGACGCGCTCAACGACATCCTCCACTTCGGCAGCGGCACGGAGCTGCGGAAGTTCGACCAGTTGCTCATCGGTCAGCAGGTGTACGCGCGGGCGCTGCGGACGTTGGACCAGCTCACGATGCGCTACTGGGAGCTCATCCGCGTGGCGGAATACCAATACCTGCCCTTCGACCCGAGCACCGGTGGCAGCGCCATCCCCGTCTCCTTCCGCGACAACATCGACTTCCACCTGGGCAACTACCCGGACATGAAGACGCGGCTGGTGGAGGGCCTGGACAGCCTGGCCTCGCACACCGTGCAGAGTCCGGCGCAGTACTACCGGCGCCTGCCCGCCGGCGCCTTCCACGCGCTGTCGGGCAACGAGTTGGAGCGGCTCAAGCCCCTGGGCGAGCTGGTCAACGGGACCACGACGTACCGGGGCGCGCGCTTCCAGGTGACGGCGACGGACCTGGCGGCCTCGCCGGACCTGGCCCTGCGCAAGGGCCACCGCGTGCGCAACGTGCGCGTCAACGTGGTGACCACCAGCGGCGCGACGGCCAACGTGTCGGCCGTGCTGGTGCGCGACACGATGGATGGCTTCAAGCTCGGCAACCACTTCGCCGAGTTCGAGCTGCTGAGCAAGGACGACTACACCTCCGGAGGCAACCGGCAGGTGCTGCACTACGTGCCCTTCTCCGCCTGCGCTTCCGGCCCGCCGGTGTGCGACCTCGCCAACGCGACCTGCACCACGCCCTTCCAGTCGGCCTCGTTCACGGACTCGTGCAGCATCGCCCTGGGCGGCTCCACCCCGGCCACCAACTCCTTCTATGACCGGAGCCTCCTGGGTGAGTGGACCCTGCTCATCGACACGACGAGCTTCACCAACCTGGGTGAGGTGCGCGCGGCGGAGGTCGTCTTCCTGACGCTAGGCAGCGTCATCTGATGCCGGGATGACTCCGGGTGCGGGCTCGCGACCAGGCGGGCCCGTGCCCGGAGTTTGGGGTGGCTCCCACGCTCCGGGTGCCGCAGCATGCGGCCCATGGAGACTCCCAAGCCCGTGCCGACGGCTCTCACCATCGCCGGCTCCGACAGCGGTGGTGGCGCCGGCATCCAGGCGGACCTGAACACCTTCTCATTCCACCGTGTCCACGGCACCACCGCGCTCACGGCCATCACCGCGCAGAACACCCGGGGCGTCACCCGCGTGGACGTCCTGCCCGCCGCCGCCGTGGCCGCGCAGATGGACGCCGTCGTCGAGGACCTGGGCGTGGGCGCGGTGAAGACGGGCATGCTCGTCAACGCCGAAATCATCTCCGTCGTCGCCTGGCGACTGAAGGCCCTGAAGCCCGGCCCCCTCGTGGTGGACCCCGTCATGGTGTCCCGCGCCGGAGCGCGCCTCATCGACGACTCGGCCGTCGGCGCCTTGAAGGAGCACCTGCTGCCCCTCGCCGATGTCGTCACCCCCAACCGCCATGAGGCGGAGCTGCTCGCGGGGATGGCGCTGAACACGCTGGACGACATGAAGGAGGCCGCGCGGCGAATCCACGGGCTCGGGCCGCGCGCGGTGCTCATCAAGGGCGGAGGCATGTCCGGAGAGCTGCGCGGCCTGGACGTCTGGTTCGACGGCGAGCGGATGGAGACGCTGTTCCTGCGCGCGGTGAAGACGCACAACACCCACGGCACCGGCTGCACGCTGTCCGCCGCCATCGCCGCCTGGCTCGCGCTGGGGCAGGACGCCCGTGAGGCCACCCGGCGCGCGAAGGCCCACGTCACCGCCGCCCTGGAGCACCCCCTCGCCCTGGGGCGGGGCCATGGCCCCTTCAGTCACTTCTCCCCTTTGGGGACACCCTCCTGACGCGGTCCGGAAATCCTCCGGAAATAGACTGTCGATTCGCCTCCCTCCCGTTCGATTCCTGGGCGGGAGCGTCTGCTCCCCCAACACCGTGAGGACCGACCCATGAAGTACCTGCTGATGATTTACGAGAACGAGAAGGCCTGGGAGTCGAAGTCCAAGGAGGAGTCCGAGCAATTCCTGGGTGAGTACTTCGCCTACACTGACTCGGTCCAGAAGAGCGGCAACCTCATCGCGGGCGAGGCGCTGCAACCGACGCAGACAGCGACGACGGTGCGCGTGCGCGACGGCAAGCGGCTGACGACGGACGGGCCTTTCGCGGAGACGCGGGAGCAGCTCGGAGGCTTCTATCTGGTGGAGGCCAAGGACCTCGACGAGGCCATCGCCCTCGCCTCGCGCATTCCCAGTGCGCGGCTGGGCTGCATCGAGATCCGCCCGGTGTGGGAACTCTCCGAGTCCGCGGGCTGAGGCCCGCTGCTCGGGCCCCGGGCGGTGCCTCGGGGCCTGGGTGGAGTCTTCATGACGGACCTGCCGTCGCTGCTCGAACAGACCTGGCGCGCCGACTATGGCCGCATCGTGGCCACGGTCATCCGGGTCATGGGCGGAGACTTCGGCTCGGCCGAGGAGGTGGTGCAGGAGGCCTTCGAGGCGGCGCTCCTCCAGTGGCCGCGCGAGGGTGTGCCGAAGGAGCCTCGGGCGTGGCTCCTGCGCGCGGCGAAGAACAAGGCGGTGGACCGGGTGCGCAGGGGGGGCCGGCTCGGCGCGCGCGTGGACGCGCTGGAGGTCATCGCGCGACTGGAGCAGGAGCTCGCCTCGCCGCTGGATGGGAGGGACTGGCAGGACCATCCAGATGACTCGCTCCGGCTGCTGTTCACCTGCTGCCACCCCGCGCTGGCGGAGGACATCCAGGTGGCCCTGGCGCTGCGCACGCTGTGCGGCCTGACAACGGAGGAAGTGGCCCGCGCGTTCCTGGTGCCCGCGGCGACGATGGCGCAGCGACTGGTGCGGGCGCAGCGCAAGATTCGCGATGCGCGCATCCCCTACGTCATTCCGGAGGCGGATGCGCTGGCCGAGCGCACCCGAGGCGTGTTGCACGCCATCTACCTGCTCTTCTCGGAGGGACATGCCGCGACGGAGGGCACGGAGCTATTGCGCACGGACCTGTGCGCGGAGGCACTGCGGCTGGCGAGGCTGGCGCGCTCGCTGCTTCCGCTCCATCCCGAGGTGGCCTCGCTGTTGGCGTTGATGCTGCTTCATCACTCGCGTCGCCGCGCGCGCGTGGCCGAGGATGGAGGGCTGGTGCTGTTGGACCGGCAGGACCGGAGTTTGTGGGAGGCCGAGGAGATTGAAGAGGGGTTGAAGCAGCTCGATGCGGCGATGGCGTTGGGCGCGCACGGGCCCTACACCGTCCAGGCGGCCATCGCGGCGCTCCATGCTCGGGCGAAGCGTCCGGAAGAGACCGACTGGGAGCAGATCGCCGCCCTCTATGGACGGCTCACCGAACTGACCCCCGGCCCGGTGGTGGAGCTCAATCGCGCGGCGGCGGTGGCGATGGCGCGCGGTCCGGAGCAAGGGCTCGCGCTGGTCGATGACCTGGAGTCCTCTGGCAGGCTCACCGCGTACCACCTGCTGCCGGCGGCCCGCGCGGAACTGCTGCGCCGACTGGGCCGCTGGCGGGAAGCCGAGGCTGCCTACCGACGGGCGCTCGCGCTGGTGCGCACCGAGCCCGAGCGGCGCTTCCTGGAGGAGCGCTTGCGAGAGGTGCTCGCGAGCCCCCCGTCATCCGCCTGACGTGAAGCGGGCCTTTGCGAGAGCGTCGGGGTTCGCCCGCGCGAGCCCCTCGCACGACAAGGGCCCGCGCGGAGCCCCTTGTCGGCCTGTCGTCATCGAGCGTCGTGCCTCAGTTCCAGAGCTCGCGCGCGAGCGTGTCCACCAGCGCCACGGCGACCTCCGGCGAGGGCAGGCCGAGCTCGCGAATGAGCGCGGCATCGCTCGGCTCGGCCACCTGCGCGCGCAGGGCCTCCACGGCGCGCACCTGAGCCTCGCGCACGGCCGTCCGCTCGCTTTCGGGGAGACGCGTGCTCGCCCAGCGGTCAATGGCCCACGACAGGTCGGCGTGCCGCGTCTCATCCTCGGCGATGCGCGCCATGGCCTCGCGCACCTCGGCGTCCTCCGCATGCAGGGCCTGGTGGTAGGCCACGAGGGCGCCGTACGTCTCGCGCACGCACCCCTCCACCGCATTGTCGAGCACCACCTCCGCGAGCGGCCTCGGAGGAAGCGCTGCCACCACGGCGGGGCTCGGCGTCGCGCCGTGCTTCCGGGCAAGCCGTCCGCAGACCTCCGCGTGCGCCACCTCCTCCATCGCGCTGCGCAGCGCCGCGTCCTGGAGTTCGACGCCCGCGCCGTGCAACGCCAGCTCCTCGCGCAGCCGCAGGAACGCCTGGATGGAGGCCGCCTCCATGTGGGCGATGATGGCGAAGTGGTGTCCCAGGGCATCCGAGCAGTCGACCACGCCATTGGAGCGAAGCCCCGCGGGCCTGCGTCCGTCGCAGTTGCTGGGGCCTGTCTCCAGACGCTCGCTGCGCGTCTCGCGCACCTCGCCCTCGGGCGAAACCAACAGCACATGCTGCGTCAACCGCCCGCCTCCCCCGCAGCCGGTACCCGTGGTGGCAACCACGTTGAAGGTCCCGTCGGCGTTCGCCTTCACGGCCCCGTGCTCCAGCTTGGAGCAACTCACATGATAGGAACGGTCGTTCTCAGCGAAGACGCGCAGCACCGCTTCCTGCGGCGTGTCGATGGTGCCCAGGAAGGTCAGGAGCGCCTCCACCGAGTTGTGCGCTGTCACCACGTCCCCCTGCGTGGTCGCGAGATAGTGCGCCGCGCATTCCGGGAAGAGCTCGCCACAGCTCGTGCGGAAACCCGTCGTGGAAGTCAGGGCCTCGAGCCTGGAGCGACAGGTCGGTTGATCCGTGGCCGTCGCGCAGCGAACGCCCGAGGACGAGAGGACGGACTCGGTGAAGGGCGGCTCCATCCTGACCCCGCGGACACGGCGCAGCTCGACGAAGTCCGTCGGCACCACGGGTGAAAGGCCTCTGAACACGAGATTGGTTCTAATGCAATCGGGTGGTGAATACCCATCAAGGTCCAGGCCGCCGCAGCCCGCCAGCACCAGGGGCGAGGCCAGCGAGGCACGCAGCGCCCGCGTGAAGATTTCGCGCAATCGATTCGAATTCATGGAGCATTATTCCTGTCGCAAAGAAGGTCTCAGTTCCAGAGCTCGCGAGTGAGCGTGTCCACCAGGGCCACGGCGACCTCGGGCGCGGGCAGGCCGAGTTCACGGATGAGCGCGGAGTCCGTCGGTTCGGCCACCTCCGCGCGCAGGGCCTCGATGGCGCGCAGCCGAGCCTCACGCACGGCTGTCCGCTCGCTTTCGGGGAGACGCGTGCTCGCCCAGCGGTCAATGGCCCACGACAGGTCGGCGTGCCGCGTCTCATCCTCGGCGATGCGCGCCATGGCCTCGCGCACCTCGGAGTCCTCCGCGTGCAGGGCCTGATGGTGGGCGACCAGCGCGCCGTACGTCTCGCGCACGCAGCCCTCCACCGCGTTGTCGAGCATCACCTCCGCGAGCGGCCTGGGCGGAAGCGACGCCACCTGGGGCCGCTCCGGCGTCGCACCGTACTTCCGGGCCAGATGTCCGCAGACCTCCGTGTGCATCACCTCGTCCATCGCGCTGCGAAGCGCCGCGTCCTGGAGCGAGAGGTCCGCGCCGTGCAGCGCCAGCTCCGCGCGCAGCCGTAGGAACGCCTGGATGGAGGCCGCCTCCAGGTGCGCGATGAGGGCCAGGTGCCGCCCCACGGCATCCGCGCACTCGACGAAGCCTTCCGACTGGAGTCCCGCGGGCCGACGTCCCACTGAACAGCCCTTGTCGCCACGCTTCAGGACGTCGCGTTCCTTCTCGACCACCTCGCCCGAAGCCGACACCCCCAGGACGAACTGCGTCTCCTGGGTCCCCTCTCCGCAGGCGAAGCCCTGGGTCGCGACGACGTTGAAGCTGCCATCGCCGTTCGCCTTCACCGCCCCCCGCTCCAGCGTGGTGCAGCTCAGGGTGTAACCGTCAGCGAAGACACGCAGCAGGGCTTCCTGGGGCGTGTCGATGGCGCCCAGGAAGCCGATGAGTGCCTCCAACGAAGTCTTGGCCGCCACCGTGTCGCCTTCCGTGGTCGCCAGGTAGTACGACTCGCAGAACAAGTTGCAGACGGAGCGAAAGCCCTCCTGAGGGGCCAGGGCGGCGAGCTCCGCCTGACACGTCGCGGGCTGGGACGCCGTCGCGCAAGCCGTGCCCGAAGACGACAGCACCGTATGGAGGCGCGGGTTGCTGCTCCCATCCCCGGTGTCCTGGCTCCGGCGGAGCTGCACCAGGTCCGGCTGGGTCGCCGGAGACAGGCCACTCATCGCGAGCTTCCAATCGTCCTCACACACGGGAGGCGAGTAGCCCTTCAGGTCCAGGCCGCCGCAACCGGCCAGCAACAAGGGGGAAGCCAACGAGGCTCGCAGGGCCTTCGCGAAGAGCTGGCGCAGTTGATTCGAGTCCATGAAGGCTCCCATCGAGTGAGCCTCTTTCAACAGCAATGATGGTGCCAGCGAGCTGTCACTCGGCGCGCAATCCGGAACGCTGACAGGCACACCCTGATTTCCCCCAGCCTGCTCAGAAACCTGAGGCGGGGATTGATCAACTCGAAGGCCTTCGGCGTCCAAGCGGGCTCACCATGACGCCACCTCGCTCCGAGCCCCCCTGTGCCCGGAAGAGGGGTCGGCCCACTCTCAGGCCCACACCCATGAAGTTCCGTTCCACCACACCCCTGTCCCTTGTCCTGTCAGCGTTTGTCCTCGGCGGCTGCACGAACCCGACCGACCTCTCGCCCCAGGCCGCCACATCCCAGCGCACCGGGACACGGCGCGTCCCTCACCACTACATCGTCGTGCTCAAGCCACCCGCGACCCAAGGCATGCTCCTGCCCCAGAAGGCGCGCGAGCACGTACTGAGCGTCGCCAGTGCCCACGCGGCGAAGGTGAGTCGCACGTATGCCCATGCGCTCCAGGGCTTCGCGGCCGAGCTCGATGAAGCGAGCGTGGCGGCACTGCGCGCGGATGCACGCGTCGCGCTCGTCGAACAGGACGCCTGGGTGCGCCTGCACGCGGAGCCGAGGACGGACTCCTGGGGCCTGGACCGCGTGGACCAGGAAGACCTCCCCCTCGATGGCCTCTACCAGCCCACGCACGGCGGCGCGGGCGTCCACGCCTATGTCATCGACACGGGCATCCGCTCGACGCACACGCAGTTCCTGGGGCGCCTGGGAGCGGGCTTCGACGGAGTGGACCCCAACGGCGGCGCGGAGGACTGCGACGGCCATGGCACCCATGTCGCGGGAACGCTCGGCGGTTCGACGTGGGGCGTGGCCAGGGCGGTGACGCTGCATCCCGTGCGCGTCCTGGACTGCGGTGGAGAGGGCACCGTCTCTGGAATCATCGAGGGCATCGACTGGGTCACCGCCCACCATGAGTCTCCCGCCGTCGCCAACCTCAGTCTGGGCATGGAGCCCTCGGAGGCGCTGGACCTCGCGGTCCGCAATGCCGTGGCAGCGGGCATCACCACGGTGGTGGCGGCGGGCAATCGCAGCGGCGACGCATGCGGTGGGTCACCGGCTCGTACGCCGGAAGCCCTCACCGTGGGCGCCACCAACCTCGCGGACAGGAAGGCGTGGTTCTCCAACTACGGCGCCTGCATCGACCTGTTCGCGCCGGGTGACGAAATCATCTCCGCGGGCATCGCCGACGACAGTGCGACCGAGGTGCTCTCCGGTACGTCGATGGCCACACCGCACGTCGCGGGCGTCGCCGCGCTCTATCTGGAGGCTCACCCCACCGCCACTCCGACGCAGGTGATGGCGGCACTCGCGGGCGCCGCCATTCCGGGACGGGTGAAGGAGGCCGGGCCGCGCTCACCCAACCTGCTGCTCCAGGCCCGCCTCGCCCCCTCCCCTCGCGATGACCACCGCCCCTGGGCGCACCTGCTGACCCCTCTACCGGGAACCACGGTCCGAGACACGCCGCGCGTGCATGTGCTGGCCTGGGATGACGTCGCCATCCGCCGCGTGGACCTCTGGGTCAACGGAGTGCTCCTCGCCAGCGACGACACCCGCCCCTTCGACTTCGCCTGGGACACGCGACAGGAACTCAATGGCCCCACCACCCTGGAGGTCCGCGCCTATGACACGGCGCTCAAGGCCCACCGGACCGCGCCCGTGACGGTGACGGTGCGCAACCCTGGCATCGCCGACTACGACTCGACGCTCCTCGCCCCCCGATGCACCGCGCTCACGGCCTCGTGCGACACCGGGCAGCTCGTCCGGGGAATGGGAGGCGTCGGTCCGGAACCCCATGCGCCCAACACGCTCGGCGGCAGCTGCCCGGATGGAGAAGAGGGCACCTATCTCGTCACCGCGACGCTGGAGGGCCTGCGCATCACCAGCCAGGATGGCGGCCCCCTCACCGCGGGCAGGCAGGTGACGCTCACGGCGACTGTCTTTGGCTTCGTGCCGTTCCTGGAGGAGGTGAATCTCTTTCACGCCCCAGACGCACGCACCCCTCAATGGACACACGTCGCGAGGCTCCAGGTCGAGGTCCCCGGTGAACATGAGCTGTCCACCACCTTCACCCTGCCCGACGGAGGACTCCAGGCGATTCGGGGCGTGCTCGGAACCAATCCCTCCCACGCCAGTTGCGAGCCCGGGATGTGGTTGGACCACGACGACCTCGCCTTCTCCGTGGCGCGCCGGGGCCGCTGAAGCACGCTTGTGAAGTCTCGTCGTAGGGCCCGGGACGTCAGTGCGGTCGAGGCGTCCCCGGGCCCGCATCGAGCATGCGCACCACCACGATGCGACACGCTCCGCACACCACGCCCGCGCGCTCCCAGTGGACCTGGTCTTCCAACTCGCGGGCGTCCTCGGGCCCTTCCTCCAGCCGTTGGACCAGCTCCGCGAGGGCGTCCCGCTCCCCGTCTCCGGGCTCGTCACCGGAGTCGAGCAGGTCCTGCTCACCCTCCAGCACCAGGTTGAAGCGGTAGTACACCTCGCGGGGGCTCAGCGCGCGCCCACACGTCGCACAGTGCCGGGGTCTCGGCTCCGTCATCGCAAGTCCCACCCTCGCTCGAGTGAGCAGCAGCCATGGCAATCCGCCATCCCCAGCGTGGCACACTGCCACGCCCTCCCGACACCACTCCGTGAATTCAGGGAGATAGTTTGAGGCACGAGTATTGCTGAGTGGCCGCGTGGTGCTTGTCGCCCCTGGCCCCCCACCACCGTGCCCCGAACATGAATGAGTCGTTTTCTCCCGAAGTCCCGGGGCGCCGTGCCCTGGCGCGCCCGCGCAGCCTCACCCCACCCGGGAGATGGACGCTCTCTGGGGCGCTCGCCCTGCTCATGCTGTCGCTCGGTGCCTGTCGGGACACGCCTCGTGAGGAGCAGGAGCCCGGTGAGCAGGTGGAGGAGGCGCCCCATCCGGTCGGCCTCACCATCGACGCCATGGACAACGAGCAGCACGTCCTGCGCGGCGGCTTCCGGGTCGATGCGGGCGTCGTCCGGGTAGAGGTCTACGAGGGTTCGATGCTCCTCGGTGAGGCGGTGCTGGAGGGAGAGGGTCGGTGGAGCATTCCCTGGCAGCCGAGTCACGCGAGCGAGGCCCTGGAGGTCATCGCCTATCACGACACCGGGACGGAGAACCGCACCCGGCTCGACTTCCAGCGCTTGAGCTTCACGTCGCCGGAGAGCCTGTATGCATCCGAGGCGCTCCTCACGCTGCCCACGTCACCTGACACGACGACGCGCTACACCCTGGATGGTTCGACTCCGGGGCCCTCCTCTCCCGTCTACACGGCCCCCCTGGCGCTGATGAATCGGAGCGGGCAGCCCGCGCCGCTCAGCCTCATCCGGACCAACCCCGAGGTTTCGCCCGAGGATTGGCGCTGGAAGCCACCCACCCTGCCCGTGACGCTCGGCACGGTGGTGCGAGTGCAGCGGTTCGCGGGTGAGACGCCGGTGGAGACGGGGCAGGCGCGCACGTATCTCATCGGCCAGCGGCCCTACACGCTGCCCGTCCTGTCACTGGTGACGGACGCGGAGAACTTCTTCGACGCCGTCCGCGGAATCTATGTCCCGGGCCGCGTCTACGAGGAGACGCCTGGTGGGTTCGAGGGGTGGGGCACCGGCAATTACATGCAGGATGGCAAGGATTGGGAGCGCCCGGTCCACGTCGAGTGGTTCGAAGAAGCGGGCACGCCTGTGATTGCCCAGAACGCGGGGGTGCGCATCCACGGCTCGGGGAGCGCGGCGCTGCCGCAGAAGAGCCTGCGGCTGTATGCCAAGGAAGACTATGGCCCCGAGCTGTTCCACGCCGACATCTTCCCGGGCCATCCGCTGCGCGACTTCAAGCGCCTGATGGTCCGCACCTCGGGACAGGACCAGCAATACACCAAGCTCAAGGACTGCGTCTTCCAGGGCCTGCTGCGCGACACGACGCTGGCCCTCCAGGCCTGTCGGCCCACGGTGGTGTTCCTCAATGGCGAGTACTGGGGGCTGCATGAGCTGCGCGAGCGCTATGACGAGTATTACCTGGCGAGCCACCATGGGCTGAACCGGAAGGACATCGTCATCCTGGAGAACGCCGGCGACCTCGACACGGGGGAGCCGGAGGACAGCCTTCCGTACACGGAGCTGCTGACGTACGTGCGGGAGCACGACCTGTCCGTCCCCGAGCACTATGCACACGTCGTGGAGCGCATGGATGTGGAGGACTTCATCGACTACCACGTCGCGCAGCTCTACTTCGGCAACGAGGACTGGCCGGACAACAACGTCAAGTTCTGGCGCAATCGCGCGGGGAACGGCGCGACGGGAGCCGGGGACGGTCGCTGGCGCTGGCTGCTGTACGACCTGGACGCCTCGTTCTTCGCGGGGCCGGAGTTCAACTCGCTGGGACGGCTCCTGCATGACGAGCGCCTCGGCGAGCCCTTCGTGGTGCTGCTGCGGAGCCTGCTGAAGTCGCCCGACTTCAAGGGGCTGTTCATCGCCCGCTTCCGCTGGCACCTGGAGAACACCTTCGCGCCGGAGCGAGTCGTCGCGTTTCTCGACGCGGCGGCGGCGCGGCTCGAGCCCGAGCTGCCCGAGCACATCGGGCGGTGGCGGTACCCGACCTCGATGGAGCGCTGGCGTGAGGACGTCCAGTTCATGCGAGACACCGCGCTGCGGCGACCGGACGCATTGCGCGGGTTCCTGGAGCAGGAGCTGGGCGCGCCGTAACGGGCCGAGGGCGCCCGCCCTTCCGCGCCCGGACGCTCGACGTCTCCATGCCACGCCGACCCGAGCTGGATGCCTTGCGGGGACTGCTTCTCGTCTTGATGACGCTGACGCACCTGCCCACGCGGCTGAACGCGTACAGCAGTCAGCCGTTCGGCTTCGTGTCGGCGGCCGAGGGGTTCGTGTTCCTGTCGGCGTTCCTCGTGGGGGGCTCGCACGCGAAGAGCTGGGACACACCCGTGCGCCTGTGGGCGAGCCTGCGAAGTCGGGCGCTGAAGGTCTACGCGCACCATGTCGGGCTGTTGCTCTTCGCCTTCACCGTCATCGGCACGATGGGGTGGCTGGCGAACCGGCCCGCCATCCGCAACCTGCTCGACTTCTACCACCAGGAGCCGCTCACAGCGCTGCTGAGCAGCCTCGTCCTGCTGTACTGCCCGCCGCTGCTCGACATCCTGCCGCTGTATGTCGTGCTGCTGTTCCTGACGCCGTTCGTGCTGCTCGCGGCGCGCGAGGCGGGCTGGGCGAAGGTGCTGTGCCTGAGTGGACTCGTGTGGCTCTGGGCGCAGCTCGGATTGAAGCGCGCGCTGTACACATGGATGGGAGACCTCACGTGGCTGCCCATCAAGATTGACCAGTCCGGGGCGTTCGACTTGTTCGCCTGGCAGTTTCTCTGGGTGCTGGGCGTGTGGACGGGGAGCCAGCGGGCCAGGACGAAGGCGCCTCAGGGACGCGCATCCTCGGTGCTGCTGGGGGGCGCGTGGGTGGTGGGCCTGATGTTCCTGCTGGCGCGGTACGAGGTGGAGCCCTTCGTGTTGCTCACGCGCCTGCCCGTGCTCCTGGACAAGTGGACGCTGGCGCCGCTGCGACTGGTGAACTTCCTGGCGCTGGCGGTGCTCGCGGACCGGGGCTCACCGCGCGTCTATCACTGGCTGAAGCCGCGGGTGCTGGTGCTGCTGGGGAGCGCGTCGCTTCCCGTTTTCAGTGTCCACCTGGTGCTGTGCCTGTTGAGCCTGGCGCTCATCAACGAGAACGAGGCGCCGCTCGACAGCCTGGAGGAGATGGCCGTGCTGGTGGTGACGTTCGCCAGCATGCTCCTCGTGGCCGTACGTCACCGGCGACGCACGGCGCTCACGGGGTGATGGCGGTCAGGGCGACGGCTCGGCGCACGCGTAGACCGTGATGACGACCTCCGCGTTGATGCTCACCGCGAGGGCGAGTGCCGCCACGGGGAGCTGGTAGCGCACCTGATGCGGCGTGGCGCCGGCTTGGATGCCGATATCCAGCGTCCGCTCCGAACACCGGTCCCACTCCTCCCGCGCATCCTTGGGAAGGCGGGTGATGAGGGTCGCCAGACGCATCACCGCCTCCTCGGGCGACTCGGGTTGCTCGTCGAGCTCCAGGCACGCGAACCCGTCCTCGGCGTGAACCGGGGCGACCGAGTCGCCTAGCGCGCTCAGCAACCTGGACAGGCCGAACTGACTCTTGAGGTCCAAGTCGACATTCAGGAACGTGGTCTCTGCGTGCCGCGACATGGGTTCTCCTGACAAGGTCACTCGCCGGGAATGGACTGACAAGGGCCAAGGCAGCCCGAGCATTCGACGGGAGCACCGTCCTGACGAGCCGTCATGTCACGTCGCCTGACAACGTGCCTCGAAATCGGTGGGCGAAGCTTCAGGGTGTCACCCTCTCCCCAGAGAGGGCGCGCTCACTCCTGGGCTTCGGGATCACCTCGGTGTGCGTGAGTTCGGAGAACGAGGTGCTGGTGAGCGCCTCGACAAAAGCCACCAGGTCGGCCCGCTCTTGAGGGGTGAACGGGGGCCGGCGGGCGCCTCGACTGACGCGAGAATCCAGCTCGCGCTCCACGGCCTCGCTCAGCGAGGGAACACCGCCGTCGTGCATGTAGGGCGCCGTGAGGGCGGCATTGCGCAGGCTGGGCGTCCGGAAGCGCCCCATGTCCTCCGGGCGAAGTGTCACGACGAAGCGCCCCAGCGCGGCCACGTCCTCTCGTGTGGCCACGGCGGAGAAGCGCTCGGTCTCGGACATTCGGGTCACTTCGCGAGCCACCGTGGGCAGCCGCGACTTGAGGTCCTCGCGCGGCTCGCCCGCGTGGAAGCGCCCATCCGTGAAGGTGGCCGCCTGGGGGCCCACGGTGTGGCAGCGACCGCACTCGGCGCGACCCAGGAACAGCTTGAGGCCCCGGCGCTGGGACTCGTCGAGCGCGGCGGAATCCTTGCCGAAGTGGAAGCGCTCAAACGGAGAAGGGCCGGACTTGAGCGTGCGCACATAGGCCGCGATGGACCGGGTGATGGTCCCGGTGGAGACCTCCTCGTTGGGAAAAGCCAGGGCGTGGGCCGCGGCATGGCGCTGACGGACACGAGCCACCAGGTTCTCGGGAGAACTCAGCGCGTGCTCTTGAGGATGCAGGAGCGGGTCGAGGATGAGCGCTTCCAGGGAGGTCCTCCTCCCATCCCAGAACAACGTCCGAGCATCCGCCACATCGAGCAGGCTGGGAGCATTTCGCGTGCCCACGCGGTGATGCGCGCCGAGAGAGCGAGCATCCCTGTCGGAGAAGACGCGCTCCGGCAGATGGCAAGACATGCAGGCGACCCGGCCATCGGCGCTCAAGGAGGTATCGAAGAACAGCGCGCGGCCGAGCACCTCCCGCTGCCGCTCGGACGCCGACGCCGTCATTGCCAGACAAAGGCCGGACATCACGGCCCAGCTCAAGAGTTGGCGCAACGAAAGCCCCCTGCCTCTCCAACGTCAATCCAGCCGTGTCGAACAACCATCAGGCCCGGGAATTAGCACCCGGGAGTACGGGCCCGCTCAGAACACCTGACGGAGCCCGAAGCGACCACGGGCGCGCGCGGAGTCGCCGTCCACGGCGACCACGGGGGCGTACTGCCCAAGTTCCGGGTCATAGGCATGCACCGAGCCGGACTCGAGCTGGTACACCCAGGCATAGAGGTTGAGCTGGCGGCGTGCGAGCCCTTCGGCGACGACGGGCAGCGAGCGCAGGTGCTCGACCTGGACGAGGACGTTCTCCATCACAGCCGCGGTCTGCAAGGAGGGGCCGGTCAGGTGGCTGTAGCTCTCCTGGAGGATGCGGCGGGTGGGCTCAGCGTGGCGGAGCCAGTCGCGCATCTCCGGGAGGCGGGCCAACTGCTCGGGGTGGAGAAGGCCCTGCATGGCGCCGCAGCGGGTGTGGCCGCAGACGATGATGTGGCGCACTTCCAGGGCCGCCACGGCGTACTCGATGGTGGCCGCCTCGCCGTTGTTGGGGGTGCCGTGGGGCGGGACGAGGTTGCCCGCGTTGCGGATGATGAAGAGCTCGCCCGGCCCCGCGCCGGTCAGCTCGTTGGGGAGGACTCGCGAGTCCGAGCAGGTGATGAAGAGCACCTCGGGGCTCTGCGCCTCGGCGAGCCGGGAGTACAGCTCCTGCTTGGAGCGAAAGACCTCCGTCTGGAAGTGGTGAAGGCCGGGGATGAGTTTCTCCATGGAGCGGAGACTTCCCCATGAGCGGGGGCGCCGACAACCCTGATGTCGAGGAGAATGTCGTCCGCAGTGCGACATCCAGGAGGGCTCGCGTTGCGCACACTCGGGCCGTGCGATGCAACTTCGAACTCCTGATTCTCGCCAGAAGCGGTGAGGCATCGCCCCATTCATCGTCGCCGTTGAGTCAGCGGGAACAGGCGATAGTGGGACTGTGAGCGAGACCGACGGAGCCGGGGCCGAGGGAACGCAGCGCCTGCTGCGAGAGACGTACTTCGAGAACGAGACCTTCACGAACCTCGATCTCCAGAACGCCGAACTGGCCGACAAGGAGTTCTATCGCTGCACCTTCGAGAACTGTCAGCTCCAGGAGAGCCGGTGGAAGGACAGCATCCTCGAAGCGTGCGTCGTCCGGGGATGCAACGTCACGCGCGCGCAATTCGGCCGGATCGCGCTCAGGGAGGTCCGGTTCGAGGGCTCCAAGCTGATCGGCATCGACTGGAGCAACATCGCCTCGAACCCGGAGTTCTCGTTCGTGGATTCGGGCCTGTCCTACTGCTCATTCGTCGGGCTCAGCATGAGGAAGATGGAGTTCCTGCGCTGCGTGGCCCGCGAGGTGAACTTCTACGACCTGGACCTGACCGACTCGGACTTCAAGGGGACAGACCTCTCCGGAAGCAACTTCCGGGGCTGCACGCTGACACGGACGGACTTCTCGGAGACCCAGGGAGCGTTCCTGGACCCGGCGCACAACCGGCTGAAGGACACCCGTGTGCCGCTGGACTCCGTGGTCAATCTGGCCAAGACACTCGGCATGCGCGTGGCGGGATATCACGACGAGGTGTCCACGAAAGGGAAGAAGAAGGCTCGGTAGCGACAGGGCCGAGCCTTCTCGGACGGCAGGGATTTGTCAGAAGGGAGGCGTGTCGCAAGAGATCCAGTTGCAGTTCGACCTGAACGCCCAGGTCAGGTGATATCCATCACCGTCCGCGTCCAAGACATCCCACCGATGGTTTCGGATGTAGTACTCCTGCACGCCGCAGGCCTGGCCACCCGGGCAGGCCCAATAGCTGGCGGAATGCCACCAGTACGACGCCATCTCCCCCGCGAAAACGGCCCAGGCCCCTCTCGCGACATTGTCGTAGGAGAGCTGCAACCTCAAACTCCCCCGATAGGGTGCCGCCTGGATGAACGCCGTCTTGGCGTTACGGGAGGCCGCACCATTGCCGGTTCTATTGGGCAGACAGTCGAAAAACTCTCCCCACTTGTAGCAGGCAGAATCTCGCCAAAGCGCCCCCTGGTCACTCGTCCATGACTGGGTGACAGAGTCTCCCGTCTGCGCACCAGGATCCGGGGCAAATCCCTCGGAGAAGTCCAGGCTCGGGACGGCCGCATCCCACGCAGGCAGATGGAAGTCATCGGGCGCCTCCCGGCGCGATTCGGCCCGGACCAATGCGTCCGGCGGCGTGGCGCCTCCCGTGAGCCGGCGATAGAGCGCGACGGCGGAGCGGTCGGCCCCCTCCTGGTCGCGCAGGAAACGCCCATCCTCAACGGGCCCGCGCTCCACGACGAGGAGGCCACCGGGCTGCACATCGTAGAATTCAACGAAGTGCGCGGGTGCCATCTCGACACGGGCAACCAGGTGGTTGAGTTCATCGAGCTTCGGCCGCAGCTTCTGCGTGGCGTCCAATGCGGCCGCCGGGTCGGATTCGTAGAGTTGGTCGATGCGCTGGAGTGACAGTTGCGCCTCAGCCAGTGATGGAGGGGCGAGGTTGATCGGCGTTTGACCATCATCCAGAGAATCACTGCACCCTGTTGACGCCAGTGCGGCCGCCAGCAGGAACCCCCGTCGAAATAGGCCATTGCGCTTCATTGCGTATCCTCCAATCACGTCATTGGGCACGCCCAACTGCCCATTCACATACCCCGACGGCCCGCGAACAAACATCCCTAAGCCTAGGGATGGACCTGTTCGCGTGGCGACCCGCGAAATCGCGTCGGCATCGAGGGCACGGAGCCTCATCTGAGCGATTCTGGACACTCGCCACTCATGCAACCAGGACTCTCATGCAAGTCAGTTAATATACGACTGCCTTTCCACCCTGAACACACAGGAGCGCCTCATGTCAGTTCCGACTATCGTGAAGCACTTTCTACGTGGTGCGGTGATAGTTTCGGCAGGGGTCTTGCTTGGTGCCTGTGGCGAGCCCCTTGCGTCCGAGGAAGAGGGAATCGACACGGGAGACACCGTCACCGCCCTCGACATCCCTCCTCCAACGGCAACCATGGGATGCGGAAGAAACCCGCAGACCTATGCGGTCTCCTGCACCGGCAGCGCCAGTAACGGTGTAGCGCCGTATACCTACCAGTGGTCGATCATTGATGACTTCGGGAATGGGCCGTATGGCGACGACTGGTGGAACAACTCGACCACCTATAGTGACTACTGCCAGTGGGGGCTCTACACATACGGGACATACTACGACAAGTACATCCGGTTCCGCGTCCTCGACGCCAACACCTACGTGTCGAACGTGGTTCAGGTCAGGTACCGCTGCTGGAGTCCAAACTAACAGCACGCCGCATATGACTGAGCGTGCTTGACGTCTCGCAGAAGCATACTCAGTGACACATCCCGGACGAACGTCGGAACCCGCCCACCGAGAAGTGGGCGGGCGGCGTGGGCAGATTCAGGCGGCCGCGACCAGCTCAGACGAGCGAAATCGAGTCGCACATTTGGAATGGTCGCCTTCGGCGGGCGTCCCGCAGCATTCCTTTTGCGTGGGTACGAACAGCTAGTCAACGCAACAAACAGACCTATCAACGGTGTAGCCGCCCCCCTCGTCCACCCTGACGACGGTGCATTTCCCATAGCTCTTGACGCTACTGCCGCGACGCGCGCAGTCTTCCCGTCCGTACTGAAGTGATTGAGCACACGCAGCCGCATATGATTCTCGTTCAGCGCGATACAGCAAACAGGACTCCAGGGCGCCCTCATCGCTGACCGGATCTTGCGGCGATGCGCCCGGTTCAATGCCGCCACACCCGAACAGAATGATCGCTGAGAGTCCCACGGCAACAATCCCATTGCGCGCCATGCGATTCCTTCCTTTCGAGTCACGACTACGCGGAAACCATAGCATCACACAACATTCCTAACAACATGGGCATCCAAGAGCCCCTTCGGCGCTTGCCGCAAAACTGAAGGACTCGTGCGGCATTGAATTCCCAAACTCCCAGAGGCAGTCTTTTGATGGCTCCTCGACAGGCCCGCCGAGAAGCCACCCAGCGACGTGAACGACTCATCACGTCGGCGTCGAAGCCTTCGAGTTCCACCCGGCGTAAGTCGACCCGCGAATCTCACGGGAAATCGGCACGGATCTCAAGGCACTGCACTTCGCCCGAGGCCAGCGTCGGATGGAGGGAGGGAACACGGCCGCTCGTCTACTACCGGTGAGCGTCAAGGTAGTTGTCGCGCGCGAGGGCTCAGCCGAGGCCACTTCTTCCCCAACACAGGGGAGGCCAGAGCCCCCACCGTCCTCCAGGACAATAGGTCTATCACCCAGCAAACACGCACTGAGCCAACAAAATCCAGCAGAAATTCCCGCTCTTGTCTTTAACGAAAACCGCCGCATCCTGAACATGCCTGCCCCACTCGGACCCCGATCCCCAAGAGACACAGACGGCCGAAACAGGAGGCAACAATGCAACACGCCAAGCCGCCACAAAGTGACTGGTACCACCTCGGGATTGCGGTAGCGCTACTCTCCTCGGGAGTCGCAGCAGCAGAAACAGTGACGCTGGAATGCGCAGGCACAAGCGCCCTTCATTACGAGCCTGGTCTCACAAATACACCACAGCAGGTATCTTTCACATCGAAGACCACCTATGGCCCGTACCTGGGGATTCCGCTGGAAATTGCATCAGGAACTTCACAAGGCTTTGGCTCAAGCATCAATAGCGGCACCTTCGCCTCCACCTCATTCACACACACCACCACCTGGAATGACAGCACCACCAGCGTCATCACAGGAAGCAGCGTTGTCTCAGCCAGGCCTGCGGGAGAGAAGATAATTGTCGCGAATGGCGTCGCCGTAAGCGGTAGGTTTCAAGGGGCCCAGGTCGTGAGAACATTGACGTTGTTGAACACCGACCTGCTTGGATGCTTCACGCCCGAAGTGGTTTCGGACGTTGCGGGACCTGTGACGCCCACAGTCGTCAAACTGCTCTAACGACGCGCCTCGGGCCACTACTCGAAAGCCGTGAAGGAGAAGGTCGATTGGAAGTCGACGTTCGCGCCCTTACTCGTGAAGGAGGGGGCCGCCGAGCCGCGCAGTACCACATTGAACTTGCCTGCGAGAAAGCGCGTGTAGTCCTCCGCCGCCATTGCCTCCGAGTCAAAGTCGACGATGAACGGCACTGGGCCACTTCCCGTGGGGTTCTCCAGATGGCCCGCGAAGTACGTGTTGTTGGACTCCTCTGTGAGGAAGAGGATGTCCACGCGGCCGGTGAAGACCTCGTCGAGCGACGCCACGCCCACGCTGGCTGCGCCCAGGGTGAGCGTGAGGCTGGCGAGCTCAACGCGCGATGGCTGCCGGCCATTCAACTTCTCGCGCGCTGTATCGACGAAGACCTTGAAGGGATTGCCCGACTCCGTCGAGATGCCCTTCTGGGAAGTAACGGTGGCATTGACCGTGTCGGACGACTTGGCCTTGAGGTTGATGCCGACCGGCGCTGAGTATGAAACCGCATCGCCGCCACAGCCGATGAGTGCCTGGGCGGTGAGCAGAACGAGCAGGAAAATTCGGTGAGTCATGGGAGCCTTTCCGGGAGAAATGGGTACGCTCGACTCGGCTCATCCTGTGAGCGCTGCACTTTGCGAATAGAGACCCCTTCGGGAGTCCGCTGGCCACATCGCCAGTTGCCCGGAAACTCAAGAGCCCACGCGCTCGGCCCGCTGAGGCAACAGGCCCCCGCTGTGAGGAGCGGAGAGGTCACACTCCCGGTGACGGAAAGATCGAACCCCTCCCGGAAAGAGCCCCGGCGTCCCCCTGTGACAGGGGTGTACCGGCACACCGACGAGCGAGTCGCGGCCCTTCAGCAGGCCCACGACTTCGCTCGCTTCATTGAGCAGACTGAGGGCACGCCGCACAAGCCATACCTCTCAAACTTCGCCGGCGACCTGCATTGAATGCGCGCAATGCCAACCCCGTAAGTGCCCGCGCATGATGAGGTGGCGTCGACTTTCAACATGCGGCGCCACGCTACAAGCCACTACATCGGCGTGAGCTGCGATGCATTGATGATTTTGAGTGAGATGCATTTTCCTGCGGCATCCACATCGAATCGAACAAGGCTGCTATCCGTGATTGTTCGAACCGCCTCAATCATTCTCGGATCTGTTGAAGCACACGAGGCAAACTGGCCAGTACGATTCCTTGCTCCACACCGCACCACGTAGAGGCTAGGGGTGACTTCAGTCTCGCAATATATAAAGACTGAGCAAAGAAGTGCACGAGCCGGGAATCGAACCCGGACGGCCCTTTCGGGCCAGCGGATTTTAAGTCCGCTGCGTCTGCCAGTTCCGCCACTCGTGCGCCAGGAGTTCCGGCACCTTACCTCGCCCCACCCCGCTTTGCATCCCGGTGCAGGCGCCCTGAACCCCTTGCTACCCAAATTCCCCAACAAGGTGAAGCAGATCATTCCCAGTGCAGCCACTCCTCCCGTCAAACCGGGAGGAGCACCACGGAAGCAGGGTCAGTTCCCTCCCACCGTCGCCCTGCCATTCAGGTACGTCTGAATCACCGGAATCCGGCTGATCTGCGTGGGGTCCCCGCCCCGGGCCTTGTCGTAGTCCAGTGGATTGGCCCCCAGCACGACGAAGTCCGCCACCTTGCCCGGCTCGATGCTGCCCACCCACTGGTCGATCTCATGCTGCCGGGCCGGCTCCACGGTCACCGCGCGCAGCGCCTCTTCGACCGTCACCACATGCTCGGGCCCGAGCACGAAGGTCTCCGTGAAGTCAGGATAGGCCCACGTGCGCCGAGTGACAGCCTGCTCCACGAACCAGAGCGGGCGAGCCGGCGTCACCATCGAGTCACTGTGAATCGAGAACGGGATTCCATACCGGCGATCAAACGCCATCGGGTCGAGGTTGCGCGCCCCCTCCTCTCCCAGCATGTCCTTGAAGGCAGCCCCCCAATACGCCACGTGGCCAATGAGGTGCGTCACCCGGACGTCCAGGCTCGGCACCGTCTTCCCGTCGGCAGCCACGTAGGCGCCCTTGCGCATGTCGCCGATGTTCTTGGAGAGCTGCTCCTGCCCCACCGTGTTGTGGATGAGCAGCACCCGATGCGGGCTCACCTGCTGCTGCTGGAGCTGCGCGAACGCATCAATGGCCCACTGATTGGCCAGGTTGCCATTCGCATGCAGTTGGAACCGCCAGGACTTCGTCGCCCAGAGCGGGCTCAAGACGTCGACGATGGCCTGCACGTTCGCGAAGTCGGCCTCCCCCTCCTTCGCGTCCGAGCAGTGGCCCCCATCCGCCAGGTACACATAGGGAGGCCCCAGCAGCGCCGTGCAGCCCTGCGTTGAGCCATCCACCCAGAGCTTGATGCCCCCAGCGCCCAGCCACTTCGGCAGCTTGCACTGTGAGTCCTTGCTCGGGTCGCAAGAAGGCCCCGTCTGCTGGATGTTCCCCTGCGTCGCCGCGTCGTGAGTCACCAGGGCCGTGACACGCAGCGGGAAGTCCTTCTGCTCCGCGAGGAACTTCACGGCCTGGACCTGTGACGCGCTCGCCAGTCCTCCATCCGCGATGGTCGTCAGCCCGGCCCTGCGCAGGTCCTGAATCCCCCGCGCGATGTCCTTCTCGTACTCCTCGACGAGCTGGCGTGGATTCGAGTGCGCCAGCCCCAGCGGCAGGCCCTTCTCCATCGCCGCCATGAAGGGCGCGAAGGCCGCGGACTCCTGGAGCAGCCCCGTGTAGTTCCCATTGTCGTCCTCCACCCACCGTCCACCGTTGGCAGTGACGGACTCGGGGGGCTTGCACTTCCGTGCCCCCTTGCAGACGACCTCGAAGGCCTTCTCGTTCACGTACGCCAGGTGCCCCGACTGGTCCAGGATGAGGACCGGACGGTCCTTGCTCACACACGCATCGAGGTAGAGCTTCGGCTGCTTCATGAAGGGCACTTCGCCGCTCACGCCACACTTGCCCCGAACGAACTGCTGCCGCGACGGGTCCAGGTTCATCCCCAGGACGAACTCCTTGCCCGCGTTCGCGCCAGCGGACTTCACCTGCATCGACTGGAGCGCGCTCAGCAGATCCGCATGCGTGGAGCAGTCCTTCGGCGTGTCCAGCCTGTACGGCGGAGGCAGGCAGGGCGCCAGGTTGTGGGTCCCCAGGAGGTTCTGGGCCAGCGTCGGCAACAGGTGCATGTGCGGATCGATGAACCCCGGCATCAGCACCTGCTCCGGCTGCAGGCGGACCCACTCCACCCCGGAGCCGAGCCCGTCCGTCACCTCCTGCTCTGTCCCCACCTTCAAGATGCGTCCGAGCCCATCCACGGAGACGGCCTCGGCGACTGTCCCCTGGTCATCCAGGGTGACAATCTTCCCGACGAAGACGGTGGTGCCAGCACCGCCAGTGCCGCCGCCTCCCTTCGTCGCGCAGGAAGCCAGGAGGGCGAGCGCCATGGCGGACACCACGGCACGTGCAAGGACATGAGAGTGAACGAGCAACTCTCGACGCAGGTATCGATTCATGCGGCTCCTTTCGAGGGAACACGGCCTATACCAATCGCTCACATCGAGACCTATCGAAATCCATCCCATCCACACGAATCCCCGCGCAATCACTGCCTCCCGAAAGCTGACGCGTCAGCCAGATGTTTTGACGTGTCAAAGCCAGCGCCTGACACGTCAAGGCACGTCGACCCGGCAGGTCGGACAGGTCCGGGCGGCGCCGCGGCCATCCGCCGCTCCCCGGCCCGCACTCCCGATGGACCCCGCATCCCACCTGTGAGCGCTCGGACACTCCTGCCCTCCCCGCACACGCCACGTCCTCCTCACAACTCACGCGCGCCGCCTCGCTCTCAGATTCAGCGAGAATTCCGGAATTCACTGTCCTGAAAGAAGCGCACGTCCCAGACCCGGGGACGAACGACTTTCACCGGTCACCCGTCCATTCTCGGCGGCGTTCAAAGACAGGCTTCATCGCAGCTCCACCCCCGGAGAACGCTGCTCATGAGCACGTCGTCCAGTACGCTACGAGCAGACCTCTTTCTCCTGCACGCGCCCAGCGTGTATGACTTTCGTGAGCGCGACGACCTGCTGTTCGCCTATCTCAGCGACTCGGACAGCGTCAACGTCACGTCCATCTACGAGATGTACCCCATCGGGTTCTTCTCCATGCAGGAGCACCTGCGCAAGCACGACCTGTCGGTGAAGATCGTCAACGTCGCGGCGCTCATGCTCAAGCACCCCGAGCTCGACGTGGACCAGCTGCTCGGGCGGCTCGAGGCGCCGGTCTTCGGGTTGGACCTGCACTGGATGGCGCAGTGCCACGGCACCATCGAGCTGGCCAAGCGCATCAAGCTCGTCCACCCCGACGCGGTCATCATCTGCGGTGGCATCTCCGCGACGTTCTACGCGGAGCAGCTCATCCAGTATCCGGAGATCGACATCGTCGTGCAGGGCTACGACACGCTGGAGCCCGTCCGACGCCTGGTGGAGACCATCAAGTCCGGCGAGCGGCGCCTCGTGGACATCCCCAACCTGCTCTACAAGCGCCGCACCCAGCAGGTGGAACGCACCGGCTTCAGCCACAAGCCCGCGACGAACTACAACGACGCCACGGTCGACTGGTCCTACTACCGCGACGCCGTGGACGACGTCGCGACCACCAAGCTCATCATGACGCTGCCCAACACCGGCTGCGCCTATGACTGCCCCTGGTGCGGCGGCTCGCGGTCCGCCTATCGCAACATCATGGGCGTCAAGAAGACGCTCATCTCCAAGGACCACTCGCGCATCGTCGACGAGCTGAAGTCCATGGGCCCCGCCGCGGCGACCACGGGCATCTACGCGCTCCAGTGCTACTCGGAGACGCGCCCGCGCTTCCACGAGTACCTCGACGCCGTGAAGCAGAGCGGCTACCGCCAGCTCTTCGTCGAGCAGTTCCACCTCACCCCGGACGAGACGCTGAAGAAGATGGGGGAGTCGAGCCAGTCGTACATCATGCTGTCCCCCGAGTCGCATGACCCGGTCATCAGCAAGCTCGCCGGGCGCGGCACGTACACCATGGAGCAGATGGAGGCGTGGATTCCTCGCGCCCTCGACGCGGGCATCGCCGGCGTCATGATCTGGTTCTTCATCGGCATGCCCCAGCAGACGCCGCAGTCCATCTTTGACACGGTGGACTACAGCATCCGGCTGATGGAGAAGTTCCAGGGCCAGCGCGTCCTGCCGCTTTTGTGCCCCATGGTCCCCTTCCTCGACCCGGGCTCGCGCTTCTTCGTCGAGCCCGAGCAGCACGGCTACCGCATCTTCCACCGCACCCTGGAAGAGCACCGCCAGGCCATGGTGGAGCCGCTCTGGCACCGGCGCCTCAACTACGAGACGCGCTGGCTGTCCCGCAAGCAGCTCCAGGACACGACGTACAGCGCGGTCGCCGCGCTCGTTCGCGCCAAGGGCCAGGCGGGAGTCCTCCCTCGCGCCATCAGCCAGAGCATCCTCACCGCCATCTCCGACACCCAGGAGCTGCTCGCGGACATGGAGCGCGCCATCACCCTGGATGGCGCCCTGCCCTCGTCCCTGCGCGACGTCATCCGCTCCTACAACCGCCGCGTCCTCTCGTACTCCAGCGATCAGATCATCCCCATCCAGCGCCCCTTCGGAGGCCGCTGGTTCGACGACTTCACCGTCCCCCCGGAGCTGCTCGCCCAGGTCATGTCGCCGCGTCCACGGGCCCCCGTGCCCGCGCTCACGGGAAGCGGAGGCTGAGCCGTCATGGACTTCGCGTGGACACCCGACGAGCGGCGGATGAAGGCCGCGGCGGTCGCCTTCGGCCGCGAGCGCCTCGCCTTCGACGTCGTCACCCTCGACGCCGAGGGCACCTTCAACCGCGAAGGGTGGCACCGGCTCGCCAGCTTCGGTGCCGCGGGCTTTCCCATTCCGCGCCGGTATGGCGGCGCGGAGCACCCGGTGCCCATCACCGCCCAGGCGCTGGAGGGGCTCGGGTACGGCTGCGCCGACAACGGGCTGCTCTTCGCGCTGGGCGCCCACCTGTGGGCCTGTGCGCTCCCCATCCTGCTCTTCGGCACGGAGGCGCAGAAGGAGCGATACCTGCCGGCGCTCGCGCGCGGAGAGATGCTGGGGGGCCACGCCATGACGGAGCCCGAGGCGGGCTCCGACGTCGCCGCCCTCCAGACCACCGCGACGCGCAAGGGCGAAGGCTACGTCCTCCAGGGCCGCAAGGTCTTCGTCACCAACGGTCCCGTGGCGGACGTCCTGCTCGTCTTCGCCACCGTGGACGCCTCACGGGGACGCGACGGCCTGACGGCCTTCCTCGTGGAGAGGGGCCAGCCCGGGCTCCACGTGGAGCGCACCGTCCCGAAGATGGGCCTGCGCACGGCGAGCATGGGCGAGCTGCGGCTCGACGACTGCGAGGTCCCCGCGAGCAACCGCCTGGGTGAAGAGGGCGGCGGGCTTGCCCTCTTCTCGCAGATGATGGAGTACGAGCGCGGCCTCATCCTCGCGCCCGCGCTGGGGGCGATGGAGCGCACGCTGGAGCGTTGCATCCGCCGCGCCCGTGAGCGCCAGCAGTTCGGCAGGCCCATCGGTGGCTTCCAGGCCATCTCCAGCAAGCTGGTGGAGATGAAGCTGCGGCTGGAGACGGCGCGGGGCCTCTTGTACCGCTTCGCCTGGCTCAAGCAGCAGGGCCGCTCGGCCATGTTCGAAGCCTCCCTCGTCAAGCTCCACGTCAGCGAGTCCTGGGTCCAGACGAGCCTGGAGGCGGTGCAGCTCCACGGAGGGCTGGGCTACCTCACCGAGACGGAGTTGGAGCGGGAAGTGCGTGACGCATTGGGGAGCCGGATTTTCTCCGGCACCTCGGAGCTCCAGCGAGAGCTCGTGGCCCGCTCCATGGGCCTGTGACGGAGAACCACAGCCATGTTGTTCCAGTATCTTGAAGACAGCGCCAGGGCCCACTCCGCCCGGATCGCCGTCATCGACGGAGAGCGGACCTACTCCTACGAAGAGCTCGAGGCGGCGTCGAATCAGATGGCCCGCACGCTCAGGAACCAGGGCATCGGCCGGGGCGACCGCGTGGGCCTGCACCTCGACAAGTCCCTCGAGGCCATCATCGGTCTCTTCGGCATCCTGAAGGCCGGCGCCGCCTACGTCCCCATCGACCCCGCCTCGCCCGAGTGGCGGCTGAATTTCATCGCCCGGGACTGCGCGCTCTCGGGTGTCATTACCATCCCCACCTGGCATGCCTCCCTGCGCGACGTGGAGAGTCTGCGCTGCATCATCCTGGTGGAGGCCCGCCCGACGAACACGCTCCGCGTCCCCCAGGAACAGGGCGCCCCCGTGACTCTCACCTGGGCCGACGTGCGAGCCCAGTCCAGCGCCCCGGTGGAGCCGCTCGCCGAGTCCTCACCCGAGGACCTCGCGTACATCCTCTACACCTCCGGCTCCACGGGTCAGCCCAAGGGCGTCATGCTCAGCCACCGCGCCGGGCACGCCTTCGTCGACTGGGCCTTCAGCGTCGCGGGAGTGCGCCCCGGGGACCGTGTCTCCAGCCACGCGCCCCTCCACTTCGACCTGTCGGTCTTCGACGTCTTCGCGACCGCGAAGGGCGCCGCGACACTCGTGCTCGTCCCCACCTCGCTCTCCGTCTTCCCTCGCGAGCTGGCGGACTTCATCGCGTACAAGCACATCGCCATCTGGTACTCGGTCCCCTCGGTGCTCACGCAGTTGGTGGCCCGGGGCGAGCTGTCGCGGCACGGCTTTCCGAACCTGCGCACCGTGCTCTTCGCCGGTGAGGTCTTCCCGCTCAAGTATCTGCGCCAGCTCGTCCTCACCCTGCCCAGGCCGCGCTACCTCAACCTCTACGGCCCCACCGAGACGAACGTCTGCACATTCCACCTCGTCACCCCCGCGGACCTCGCGCGCTCCGAGCCCCTGCCCATTGGCCAGGTCTGTTGTGGGGACGAGGTCTTCGTCATCCGCGATGACGGCATCCTCGCGGGAGCTGGCGAAGAAGGGGAGCTGTGCGTCGCGGGCCCCACGCTGATGAGCGGGTACTGGGGCATGGAGGAGCGCACACGTCAGGTGCTCGGGCCCATTCCGGGCCACGCCTTCGCCTATCGGACCGGGGACCGCGTCATCCGGGAGAGCGGCGGCGCGCTGTGCTTCCTGGGCCGCAGGGATGACATGGTCAAGGTCCGGGGTCACCGCATCGAACTGAGCGCCGTGGAAGAGGTGCTCCTGCGCCATCCGGATGTCGAGGAGAGCGCGGCGCTGACACTCCCGGACGATCTCACTGGCAATGAGCTGCGCGCGTTCGTCGTGCTGCGCGACAACGCGAGCACCAGTCCGCAGGACCTGCGACAGCACTGCGCCAACTACCTTCCCCGCTACATGGTCCCCACGCGCATCGACGCGTGTGAAGCCCTGCCGAAGACGACGACAGGAAAGAAAGACAAGGTCCGGCTCCAGGAGCAGGCACGACAGCTCGTGTGAGCCCTCTCTCGAAGACAGTGTTTGCCTCATCGGGTCACCGACCCGAGGGGATTCGTATTCCCTGAAGCCGGAGTGAGCGTCCGTGAACGAGACAGTGGCGAGCTACACCGAAGAGCAGGTCGCGCAAATCATCCGCGCCCACATCGACCAGGAGTTCCTCTTCCGGACCAAGGACTCCGGACTGGCTGATGACGACAGCCTCATCGCGCGCGGGGTCATCGACTCGATGGGCATCTTCCGCCTCGTCAACTTCCTGGAGCAGCGGTTCGAGATTTCCGTCAGTCCGCCCGACATCGTGATGGAGAACTTCCGCAGCCTCCAGGCCATCCGGGCGTTCACCGTCACGCGGCTTCGCGGCCGTGACGGGCAGGAGACCGACTGATGCATCCGGACATCTGGAGGGCCTTCCAGCAGCTGCATGCGCTGCGCTCGGAGGCTCCACCGCTGGTCCTGCGCGAGCACATCGAGGACCCGCCCGCGTCCTTTCAGCAGGAGCGCCTGTGGTACCTGGACCAGGCGAACCCGGGCGGCTCGGCGTACCACCTGCCCGTGGCCTTCCGTCTCTCCGGTCCGCTGGACTGGCGAGCGCTGCGCCTGGCCCTGGAGGCGCTCGAACACCGGCACGAGTCCCTGCGAACCTCGTTCGACTCCAGCCGTGGCAAGGTCGTCCAGCGCGTCCGCGCGCCCGGCGCCTTCGTGCTCCCCACCGTCAGCCTGCGCGACGAGGCACAACGGCCCGAGCAACAAGAGGCCCGGCTGCGAGAGGCACTGGGTCGGGAGGCCTGGCGCCCGTTCGACCTCCACCGGGAGGCCCTGTTCCGCGCGACGCTGTTCGTCCTGGGCGCGCGGGAGCATGTCCTCCTGCTCAACTTCCACCACATCATCTACGACGGCTGGTCCCAGGACGTGCTCTTCCGGGACCTCTCGGAGCTGTACACGGCCTTCCACGAAGGCGGCTCCGCGCCCCTGCCGGAGCTGGACGTGCGTTGCACGGACCATGCGCTCTGGCAGCGCAAGTGGCTCCAGGGCAGCGCTCGCGAAGCGCTTCAGGCGTACTGGCGGGAGCACCTGAAGGAACGGCTGCACGGCCCCCGCCTCGCCTCGCGGACGCGGGCTGGCAACGTGACCGCACCGGGCCTGCGCGAGCTGGGACGGCTGCCCATCACGCTCTCTCCAGAGCTCTCCAACGCCATCCTCCAGTTCACCCGGGAAGCGGGCGCCACCGTCTACATGGTGCTGCTCGCCGCGTTCCACGTCCTGCTGCATCGGCACTCCGGCGGGCAGGAGCGGCACTTCGTGTGCAGCCCCATCGCCAATCGTCCGCAGGCGGAGACCGAGCGCCTCATCGGCTACTTCGTCAACCTGCTGGTGTTGCCGGCGGACCTGCGCGGTGACCCGAGCTTCCAGCAACTGCTGGAGCAGGTGCGCGGTGTCGTGGCGGGCGCGCTGGCGCACCAGGACCTCCCCGTGCAGCTCCTCGACGGAGTCGACCTGGGCGGCGAGCCCTTGTCCCAGGCCCTCTTCGCCTTCGAGAACACCCCTCGCTTCCCGCTCCAGCTCACGAAGCTCGACGTCGCTCCCGTCGAGCTCGAAGGCGGCACGTGTGACTTCGACCTGTTCCTCGCGCTTCACGAGGAGAAAGGCGTCATCTCGGGCACGCTCAAGTTCTCCCGCCAGCGCTTCGAGACGGATGAGGCGGCGAGGCTGCTCCGCGACTTCGAGACCATCCTGAGCCGGGCCGTATCCGCGCCGGGGCAGGCGCTCTCGGCCTTCCTTCCCGACCTCATCGTGCCCCGCGCCGACACGCCGCCGGAGCCCATCACCCCGGAGCCCGCACGTGCTCCGCTTCCGCCACCGTCCACGGACGTGCTCGCGGCGCTGGGCGCGGCCAGGCCTGAGCAGCGCCGGGCCTTGATGAGGGATTACCTGCGGGGCACGGTCATCCGCGTCGCGCTCCGGGGACAGACGCCGGACGTCGCGTTCCAATCCCTCCAGGAGCTCGCGCTCGACTCGCTCCGGCTCATCGAGCTGACGGGACGAATCCGCACTGAGCTGTCCATCGACATGCCCGTCTCCCACTTCTTCGAGGCGACGAGCGTGGATGTGCTGGCGGATGAGCTGCTCACGCGGTGGCTGCGCGCGCAGTTGACGGAGCCCCGAGCCCCCGCGGTCGGTGGGCGACGAGAGCTTCTCACGCTGTAGCCACACCACGCGCACAGGGGGATTCCAAACATGAGCTATCAAGCCGACGCCTGGGTCATTCGCGAGGGTGGCACCGATGAGCCACGGCGCGCCCGACTGACGCGCACGCGCGTCACCGTCGACGCCATCCAGGAAGACGAGGTCCTCGCGGCGCCGCTCTACGGCTGCTGGGAGGGAAACAACGAGCACGCGCTCGAACGAAAGCCCATCGACATCTGCAAGGTCCGCCAGGAGCAGGAGATCGTGCTCGGCAACGCGGGCGTCGTCCGGGTGCTCGAGACGGGCAAGGGCGTCACCCAGGTCCAGGGCGGCCAGCTCGCGATGATGTTCCCGAGCGGGGAGACGGATGCCCACGGCTACACCGTGAAGGCCCTGGGCTACGAGGCCCCGCGACAGATGGGCTGCATGGCCACGCTGATGAAGCTCAAGGGCCGGCAGGTCATTCCCATTCCGGAGAACACACGGCACTCGCTGGCGCAGTGGGCGGCCTTCAGCGTCCGCTATGTCACCGCGTGGGCGAACTGGCGCGTCGCTTCGGCGGTCTTCCGAACCCAGATGACGGAGCAGGAGTGCCCGTCGCCGCATGTCTGGGGTTGGGGCGGAGGAACGACGCTCGCGGAGCTGGCGCTCGCCAGACTCCAGGGCTGCCGCGTCGTCATGCTGTCCGGCGCGCACCGGCACCTGGATGAGATTCGAGGAGCGGGCCTGGAGGTCATCGACCGGCGCGCCTTCAGCGGCTTGAGCTACGAGCCGGAGCGCTGGGATTCCGACCCGGATTACCGCGCCCGCTATCAGGCCGCGGAGGCCGGGTTCCTCGCGGAGGTCTCTCGTCGCACCGACGGAGAGATGGTCCACCTGTTCCTCGACTACATCGGCACGCCCGTCTACCGGGCCACCATCAAGGCCCTGGCCCGACAGGGTGTGATTGCCACCGCCGGCTGGAAGGAAGGCATGTCCATCTCCCTCTTGCGCGCCCGCGAGTGCATCACCCGGCATCAGCACGTCCACACCCACTACGCGCGCTATCAGGAGGGCGTGGACGCGGTGGCCTTCGGAGAGGCCCACGGCTGGATGCCCGACGTCGGCCCGCGCATCCACACCTTCGACGAGCTGCCCGAGCTGGCGGAGGCGTACCGCGCCGGTCACACCAACTACTTCCCCTGCTTCACCATCAACGAGGAGGGGAAGACTTGAGTCGGGACAGCGGGGTGACGGCACTGCTCACCCGCCTCTTCGACCTGGGGATTCGTCTCTGGGTGGAGGGCGGAAGGCTCGCGGTGGATGCACCGGAAGGCGCGCTCACCGCCGACCTGCGCGCGGAACTCTCCGCACGCAAGGCGGAGCTCATCGCGCTGCTCGACGACAGCATGGGGGATGCACGCGCGGCGGAGCTGCCCGCGCTCATCTGCCGCCCCGAGGAACGGGACGAGCCCTTCCCGCTCACCGACATCCAGCAGGCCTACTGGGTCGGCCGTGGCGGCGACTTCGAGCTGGGCGCGGCCATCCACGTCTACGTCGAGATAGACAGCGAGACGCTGGACCCCGCGCGCTTCGGTGAAGCGTGGCGACGCCTCATCCAACGCCACGAGATGCTCCGCGCCGTCGCCCTGCCCGACGGGACGCAGCGCATCCTCCGCGACGTCCCCGACTACGAAGTGGCTGTCGAGGACTACCGCGCGCTGTCCCCGGAGGAACGTCAGCGCCGCCTGGACGCCCACCGAGAGCGGCTGGCGCAGCAAATCCTGCCGCTCGACACCTGGCCCCTGTTCGAGATTCGCGCGGTGCGGCTGGAGGAAGGCCACCGGCTCTACTTCAGCATCGACTGCACCTTCGTCGACTCGTGGAGCGTGCAGGTCCTCTTCCGGGAGCTCATCCAGCTCTACGCCGACCCGGACGCGACGCTGGACCCGCGCGAGCATGGCCAGTCGTTCCGCGACTACGTCCTGGCCACGCGCGCCCTCCAGGAGACGGAGCTCTACCGTCGCTCGGTGGATTACTGGCGCGGAAGGATTGCCACCCTGCCCCCTGCGCCCGACCTTCCCAGGGTCCAGCAGGTGGGTGCGCCCCGTCATCCGCACTTCGTGCGCCGTGAAGCCCGCATCGAGCGAGCACGTTGGGAGCGCCTGGTGGAGCGCGCACGCGAGCTTCAGCTCACGCCCACGGGGCTGCTGCTCGCCTGCTACGCGGAGGTCATCGCCCACTTCAGCAAGAGCCCGCACTTCACGCTCAACGTGCCGCTCTACAACCGACTTCCCCTGCACGAGGACGTGGGGAAGATGGTGGGGACCTTCTCCTCGTTCCTGCTCGTCGAGGTAGACCACCGCGCGGGCGGCACCTTCCAGCAGCGGGCCCGAGCGCTCCAGGAGCAGCTCTTCAGGGACTTGGAGCACCGCTACATCGGCGGGGTGGAGATCCTCCGCCAGATGTTCCGCGAGCGCGGGAAGATCAGCGGCGCGTTGATGCCCGTGGTGCTCACCAGCTTCGCCAGCGGCGTCGAGGGCTGGGACTCCTGCTGGGTGGACCACCTGGGCCGCGCCTTCGGCCGTGTCGTCCACTCCGTCACGCAGACGCCGCAGGTGTGGATTGACCACCAGCTCGTCTTCCAGGACGGCGGCGTGTTCTACAACTGGGACGCCGCGGATGAGCTGTTCGCTCCGGGCCTCCTCGACGCGATGTTCGCGTCCTACCAGCGGCTCATCGACCGGCTCGTGGACGAGCCCGACGTCGTCCACGAAAAGCCCCTGCGCCTGTCCGCGCCCCAGGTCGCCGCCGGACCACGGCGTGACGGCGAACGCTCCGAACGCCTGTTGCACTCGCGCTTCGTGGAGCAGGCCACCGCACAGCCCGACCGGCCCGCGGTCATCGCCCCCGGACGCACGCTGAGCTACGGCGAGCTGCTGCAGAGGTGCACCGCGCTCGCCCACGCGCTCACCCAGGCGGGCGCGCGGAAGAACCACCCCGTGGCCGTGGTGATGGAGAAGGGCTGGGAGCAGGTGGTGGCCACCCTCGCCTGCTCCATCGCCGGCGCGCCCTATCTCCCCATCGACGCGGGTGTTCCCGGGGAGCGACTGAAGCAACTCCTCGAGGACAGCACCTGTGAGCACCTCGTCACCCAGCCATGGCTGGAGCCGCGCCTCGAATGGCCCTCCACCCCACGACGCTTCACGGTGGAGCCCCTGGAGCCGACCTCCGGCCTTGCGTTGCCAGAGGCTCCGGTTCAGGGCGCGGATGACCTCGCGGTCATCATCTACACGTCCGGCTCCACGGGCCGCCCCGGTGGAGTGATGCTCGCGCATCGAGGGCTCGTACACGCGCTCGACGAGACGCTGCGCGAGTTCTCCATCGGCCCAGAGGACCGGGTCCTGGCGCTGACGGCCCTGCACCACGACATGTCGATGTTCGACGTGTTCGGGATGCTGTCTGCGGGCGGCGCCATCGTCTTCTGCGAGGCCACGGCGCGGAAGGAGCCCGCGCGCTGGGCAGAGCTTCTGCGCACCGAGCGCATCACCGTCTGGAACTCCGTCCCTGGAATGATGGAGATGCTCCTGGCCCACGCCAGCGGGCGTCCCGAGCCGCTCGCTCCCGCGCTGCGCCTCGCCTTCATGGGCGGCGATTGGATTCCCCTGGACCTGCCCGAGCGACTCCGCGCGCTCGTGCCGGGAGTACAGCCCGTCAGCGTGGGTGGGCCCACCGAGACGAGCCTCTGGAACATCTGGTTCCCCATCGGGAAGGTCGACCCCGACTGGAAGAGCATCCCCTACGGCCAGCCCATCGCGGACACCCGCTACCACGTCATGGACGAGACGCTCAGGGAGCGTCCCCTGTGGGTCCCCGGCGAGCTGTGCTGCTCGGGCGTCGGCGTGGCCCATGGCTACTGGCGCAACGAGGCCCGCACGAGAGAGCGGTTCGTCACTCACCCCGTGACGGGCGAGCGCCTGTACCGCACGGGCGACCTGGGACGACTGCTGCCGGACGGCACCGTCGAGATTCTGGGACGCGTCGACTTCCAGCTCTCCATCCTCGGCCATCGCGTCGAGCCCGGTGAAATCGAGGCCGCGCTCCGACTCCACCCGGAAGTCTCCGCCGCTGTCGTCGTGGCGGATGGAGACCGCCACGCGCCTCGCCTCCTCGCCTACTTGGTGCGACGCGCGGGGGCCACGCTGTCTCAGGAGCCGTTGCGACGCTTCCTCGGGGAGCGCCTCGCGGACCACATGGTCCCCTCCATCGTGGTGTTCCTGGAGCAGCTCCCGCTCGGCCCCACGGGCAAGGTGGACCGCGCCGCACTGCCCAGGCCGGAGGCCCTGCGAGTCCTCACCGAATCGCGTACCGATGACGGAGCGCCCGCGCACGAAGCCGAGGCCGCGCTGGCCGCCATCGTCCGCGACGTCCTTCAGCTCCCGGAGGTGGAGCGGAGGAAGAACTTCTTCGAGCTGGGCGCCAACTCCGTCCACCTCGTGCGCATCAACGCCCGCATCCGGCAGGAGCTGGGCGCGGACATCCCCACCGTGGAGCTGTTCCAGAACGCGAACCTCGCCGCGCTGGCCGCGCACCTGGGACGGGTGCGACGCGGAGACACTGGTGGCCCCTCTCAGCGGGTGACCCAGGCCCGCGCGGACACCCTCGAGCGAAGCCCCATCGCCATCATCGGCATGAGCGCTCGGCTCCCGGGCGCGCCTGATGTGGAGGCCTACTGGAAGAACCTCGTCGAGGGAGTCGAGTCGGTGCGCTTCTTCACGGACGAGGAGCTGCGGGCGCAGGGCCTTGCCCGGGAGATGATTGGCAATCCGCACTACGTGAAGGCGGGCGCGGTCCTCGACGACATCTCCGGCTTCGACGCGGACTTCTTCGGGCTCACCGCTCGCGAGGCGCTGCTCACCGACCCGCAGCAACGGCTGTTCCTCGAATGCGTGTGGGAGTCACTGGAGCGCGCGGGCTACCGCCCTGACGCGACAGGGAAGAAGGTCGGCGTCTTCGCCGGAAAGAGCCTGAGCAACTACATCTATCCCGAGCTCGACCTCACCCAGCCCCTGCCCTACTTCCAGCGGCTGTTCGGCAACGACAAGGACTTCGTCGCCACACAGGTCTCCTACAAGCTCAACCTCACGGGCCCCAGCATCACGCTGCAGACGGCCTGCTCGACGTCGCTCGTCGCGGTGACGCTCGCCTGCCAGTCCCTGTGGAACCGTGACTGCGAGATGGCCCTCGCGGGCGGCGTCTCCATCAAGGTGCCCCACCACCTGGGATATCTCGCGGAGCCCGGCTCGGGGATGTTCTCCCCTGACGGCCACTGCCGCCCCTTCGACTCCCAGGCGCAAGGCATCCTCCCCGCGAGTGGCGCGGGGGTCGTGGTGCTCAAGCGGCTCGACGAGGCGCTCGCCGACGGTGACGCCATCCACGCCGTCATCCTCGGCGCGGCGGTGAACAACGACGGCGGAGACAAGGTCGGCTTCTCCGCGCCGAATCGCGACGGACAGGCGGAGGTGATTGCTCGCGCCCAGGCGATGGCGGGCATCCCTCCGGAGACGGTCGGCTACATCGAGGCGCACGGCACGGGGACGCCGCTCGGAGACCCGATGGAGATCGCCGCGCTCACCCAGGCCTTCCGGCTGGGAACTCCGGCGAAGGGCTTCTGCGTGGTGGGCTCGGCCAAGTCCAACTTCGGCCACCTGGACACCGCGGCGGGCGTGGCGGGGCTCATCAAGGCCGCGCTGACCGTGGAGCGCGGGCTCATCC
>NZ_VIFM01000330.1 GCF_006636215.1 Myxococcus llanfairpwllgwyngyllgogerychwyrndrobwllllantysiliogogogochensis
GGGCGGGTGTACCTGCCCAACGTGGAGCTGTGGGTGCGCAACGTCGCGACCAGCGTGGACAGCGTGCACGTGTTCTCGGACGTGCATGGCTTCTTCGGGGTGCCGCGTCAGCCGGCGGGAACGTACCGGCTGTGCTGGAGCGCGCCGGGCTTCGTGAGCGGATGCCAGACGACGAACTTCAGCCTGGCGGACGAGACGTTCGTGATGCCCATCCACCTGCCGCTGGTGCCGGTGCGTCCGCTGGTGTGGGGACGGGCGCTCCTGCGCGATGGCTCGGTGCCCCTGTCGCGCAACAACTTCCTGGGCGTGAATGTCGCGGCGCGGGTGCGGCTGGTGAATCCGGCCACCAACGCCACGGTGTCCTCGGAGGTGCAGGTCAATGCCCTGGGCCAGTACGCGGTGGGTGATGCGCCTGCGGGAAGCTGGAACGTGGTGGCGCGGGTGGAGGCGGAGCTTGCGGCGGCGTCGGTGCAGGTGGGCAGCGTCGTGGTGCGGCGGGACCTGAGTTTCCGCAACGCGCGGCCGGTGCTGCGCGCGCCGGTGGCGTGGCGGGGCACGCAGGCTGTGCGCAACGCGCAGCCGGGTGAAACGCTGCGACTGACGGCGCTGGCGAGCGATTCGGATGGTGACGCGCTCACGTGGCGCTGGGTGGCGTCCGCGGGCTCGGGCGCGGTGTCGGCGCAGCCCAACGCGGACGTGCTGTGGACACTGCCCTCGGCGCAGGGGCGCTTCAGCGTCTGGGCGGTGGCCTCCGACGGACGCGGTGGCGTGGCGACGAGCGAGGTGCGCGTGAGCACGCAGGGGCCGGTGGCGTACTTCGGCGGGCAGGTGCTCAACGCGCTGAACCAGCCGGTGGCCGGTGCGCGGGTGACGGTGGGAAACAAGGAGGCCATCACCAACGCTCGGGGCGGCTTCCAGCTCATGGTGGAGGAGTCGGCGCGGTACGTGCTCAACGTGCGCGCCACCGGCTTCCAGCTCCTGTCGCGCGTGCTGCTGGACCAGGCGCCGGACGGGCAGTACCGGTTGGTGCCCGCGCAGCGCTTCACGCTGATTCCCCAGGAGGAGATGACGCTGGAGGCGAGCGTGTCGGGCGACCAGCGCCCCGTGGTGCTCAGGCTCCAGGCCAACTCGCTGGTGGATGCGGAAGGCAATCCGGCGAACCAGCCGCTCACGGCGTGGCTCGCGCCGGTGGACCTGAGGGACCCGGAGGGCCGCATGCCCGGAGACCTGTCCGCGGTGACCCAAGAGGGCAACGTGGTGACGCTGACGAGCTTCGGCGCGCTGGACGTCAACATCTTCGATGACGAGGGCCGTCGCTTCAATCTGCGCAAGGAGACGCCCGCGCAGGTGTTCTTCCCCGTGGACCCGAGGCAGGCGGAGCTGCCCGCGGGCCTGCCCGAGTCCATGCCGCTGTGGTTCTACGACGAGAGCAAGGGCGTATGGGGCGAGGAGGGCACGCTGTTCCTGCAGGGGGACTCGTACGTGGGCGCGGTGCCGCACTTCTCCGTGTTCAACGCGGACATCGTCTCCACGGGCGCGGACTGCATGCGCGTGCACATCGACACCGGGCGGCTGCCGGTGCCGCTGACGGTGCGCCTCACCATCCCCAACGGGACCATCACCCCCACCGTGTACACCACCACCCTGGATGCGGCGCTCAACGCCGTCACCCGACTGCCGGCCAGCACCGTCATCAAAATCGAGGTGCTCGACTCCAACGGGCTGGTCATCAGCACCGCGACGGTGAACCCGACCACGGGGCCTGGCAACTCGAGCACCAACGCCTTGACGGTGCCCTATCCGTACTCCGTCTGCACGTCGGACGTGACGCTGACCTTGGGCGTGCCCACCGGCACCGACTTCCTCAACAACTACGGCGATGGCTCCGCGGTGACGGCGGCGGCCTACTACGCGGCCATCGACCCCGGCAGCGCGAAGCTGACGCTGGCCACGTGGAAGACGCTCAACGGCTTCGGCGCGGACGACGCCACGGCCTACTACTTCAACAACGGGGACCTGGGCTTCGGGCGCAGCATGCACATGAAGCGCGCGGGCGCGAACCGGGCCTTCTACGTGACGAACCACGCCAGCGTGGACTTCGCCACCGCCAACGTGGCGCCCATCGCCACGGTGGCCATGGAGTACAGCCCGCATCCGACGCTGCCGGGCGCGCAGTACACGAAGTTCTACGTCTTCGACGCCGTGGGCAACCGCGTGGACCGCGCGGACCTGGACGGCAACGGCGACAAGTACGTGCCCCACCTGTGCAACGTCTGCCATGCCGGAGACCCGTTCTCCGCGGACCCGCGCGGGGACCTCAACGCGCGCTTCATCCCGTTCGACTTGGAGAGCTATCGCTACTCCACCATCGAATCGCCGCCCGTCAGCGGCATCTTCCCGTTCTCCCGCGCGAGCCAGGAGGCGCAGTTCCGGGAGCTGAACAAGGCGGTGCTGGAGACCAACGTGACGACGACCATCCAGGAGCTGGTGCAGGGCTGGTACGGCGGGGCCACGCTGCCCTCCGCGACGCAGAACTCCACCTACGTGCAGCCCAACTGGGCGCTGGCTGGCAAGACGAACGAGTACCTCCAGGTGCAGGGGCCGTCATGCCGCGCCTGCCACAGCACGCGTGAGAACCAGTTGAGCTGGCGGTACTGGAGCCTGGCGGGCACGAACAACGACTTCCAGGAGCGAGGCAGCATCTACTTCGCGGTGTGCTCGCCGTTCCGGCGCATGCCCCACGCCAAGCGCACGTACCAGAACTTCTGGCTGAGCACGACGCCGCACCAGCCCAACGTCCTGGGCAACGCGGGCATCTCCGGGTGGACGCCCGCCGACCCGTGCCCGTTCTGAGTCACGGGTGAGGTGAAGCGGACCGACACCGCCTCCGGGGGTTACACCTCGGAGGCGGTGCGCGGTGTGCGCGTCAGGGCACGACGACGAAGCAGAAGAAGGACCGGGTGGCGGAGGCCGTGGCGCCCAGCGAGTCGGTGACGGTGAACTCCACCCGGGCCGTCACGTCCGGGTCGCAGAGCCCGCTGACCCGCGAGCTCGCCGTGTTGGTGGTCCACGACGTGACGAGGCTGTGCGTGAGGCCCGTCCACGAATAGCTGTACGGGGGCGTGCCGCCGCTGGCGTTTCCGAGACACCGGAACGACGGGAAGGCGGTGGGGCTGGTGGCGCCCTGCGGGGTGCACAACGAGATGCTCGAGGCCAGCGGCGCCAGGGCCTGCTCACCCTGGGCAATGGCCGTCTCCTCCACCTCGTCGGGCCCCTCTTCCAGCGCGCCTCCACAGGCCACTGACAGCAGGGCCGCGGCCAGGACCAGGGGGAGATGGACGCTCGGCGAAACCTTCATGACTGCCTCCAGGGCAACGGGATGGAGGCGGGAGGCTAAGGGTGTAATTCAAACAATTCAATGAAGTCTGGATATTGATGGAATCGTTCAGTGCGGACCGAAGGCGCGGTTGACGAGGGCCCGGGTGCTTCGCGGCGGACGTCCGGTGCAGAGAGGGTGGGTGACCGCGGGACTCTCTCGCCTTGAGTGCGCTGTTCCACCCTGGTATCCGCGAGCCCCCACCCGCTCCAGAGCAGGAAGCCCCAGATGGCCCAGAATTTCATCTTCACGATGCAGGACCTGCGCAAGGTCAAGAATGGCAAGGAGATCCTCAAGGGCATCTACCTGTCGTTCTTCCCGGGCGCGAAGATTGGCGTCATCGGCCCGAACGGCTCCGGCAAGTCGACGCTGCTGCGCATCATGGCCGGCGTGGACACGGAGTTCTTCGGCGTGGCGAAGCCGGACCCGACCGCCAAGGTCGGCTATCTGGCGCAGGAGCCGCAGCTCGACACCTCGCTGGACGTGAAGGGCAACGTGGAGCTGGGGCTGAAGGAGATTCGCGCCTCGCTGGACCGCTTCAACGAGGTGAGCGCGAAGTTCGCCGAGCCCATGAGCGACGCGGAGATGGAGAAGCTGCTCGCCGAGCAGGGCCGGCTCCAGGACGCCATCGACGCGGCGAACGGGTGGGAGCTGGACCGCACGATTGAGATGGCCATGGACGCGCTGCGCCTGCCCCCGGGCGACGCGGACGTGACGAAGCTGTCCGGCGGTGAGAAGCGCCGCGTGGCGCTGTGCCGAATCCTGCTGGAGAAGCCGGACCTGCTCCTCCTCGACGAGCCCACCAACCACCTGGACGCGGAGAGCGTCGCGTGGCTGGAGGTCGCGCTCAAGGAGTACAAGGGCACCATCGTCTGCATCACCCACGACCGGTACTTCCTGGACAACGCGGCCGAGTGGATTCTGGAGCTGGACCGCGGCGAGGGCGTGCCCTGGAAGGGCAACTACTCCAGCTGGCTGGAGCAGAAGCAGAAGCGGTTGGAGCTGGAGGAGAAGTCGGAGAGCCAGCGGCAGAAGACGCTCAAGCGCGAGCTGGAGTGGGTGCGCCAGTCGCCCAAGGCCCGTCAGGCCAAGAGCAAGGCGCGCATCTCCGCGTACGAGGAGATGCTCAACCAGACGCAGGACAAGCGCGAGGCCACCGGCGAGGTCATCATCCCTCCCGGCCCCCGGCTGGGCGGCCTGGTGGTGGAGGCCAAGGGGCTGCGCAAGGCGTACGGTGACCGGCTGCTCATCGACGATTTGAACTTCAAGCTGCCGCCGGGCGGAATCGTGGGCGTCATCGGCCCCAACGGCGCGGGCAAGACGACGCTGTTCCGGATGATGACGGGCACGGAGAAGCCGGACGCGGGTGAGCTGAAGATTGGCGAGACGGTGGTGATGGCCTACGTGGACCAGAGCCGCGACGCGCTCAACGGCGACAACAGCGTGTTCCAGGAGGTCAGCGGCGGACTGGACCACCTGGACCTGGGCCGCGCGGGGCAGGTGCCCAGCCGCGCGTACCTGGCGGGCTTCGCCTTCAAGGGGCAGGACCAGCAGAAGCGCGTGAAGGATTTGTCCGGCGGCGAGCGCAACCGCGTGCACCTGGCGAAGATGCTCAAGAGCGGCGGCAACCTGCTCCTGCTCGACGAGCCCACCAACGATTTGGACGTGGAGACGCTGCGCAGCCTCGAGGACTCGCTCTTGAGCTTCGCCGGATGCGCGGTGGTCATCAGCCACGACCGCTGGTTCCTGGACCGCATCGCCACGCACATCCTCGCCTTCGAGGGCGACAGCAAGGCGTTCTTCTTCGAGGGCAACTTCCAGGACTACGAGGCGGACAAGAAGAAGCGCCTGGGCCCCGACGCCCTGGAGCCGCACCGCATCCGCTACCGCCCCATTTCAAAGAACTAGTCAGACGGGAATCTCTCCGCTCTCTCCCAGAGGGAGCGGAGCCCCGGGTTTCCGGGGGTTGATGAAGGTTCACTGGCGGTTCTACCGTTGGGGAATGAACCTTCGACTCGGATGGATGTGGAGTGGAGTGATTGCCGTGGCGCTGGGCCTGGCGGCCTGCAACGCGGGGGACGTGAGCGGCGAGGAGACTGGCTCGCTGGAGACGTCCGAGGCCGCGCTCTGCAGTGTGGAGCAGACGTGTCCGAGCGGGACGCCGGTGACGTGCTCCTCTCCGACGACAGGCTGTACTTCGGGCCCTGACAACGGTGGCTGGGTGGAGTGCGACGGCGTGCGCACCTACTGTCCTCCGGCGTGTACCTGCGGCACGACGCGCTACACGGCGACCCGGTCTGGTGAAGGGGCCACCTGCGGCGCCGCGGCCACCCAGGCGCGCAGCCTGCTGACCTCCACCGTGGCCGCGAGGTGCCCGGCGGGTGGCTGCGCCATCTCTGACTCCCTGGGCACCTGCGTCCCGCTGGGTCCCAACCGCACGGATGGCTTCCGCATGAGCATCACCCGCACGTACTCCTGCAAGGAGCCCGCGAACTGCCAGTAGCCGGCAGTCCCGCGGATTCCCACGTCCGAAGCCGCGCTGACGTGGATACCGCAGTATGGAATCTTTTCAATCACAGTGCCCTGCTGGCTTCGGCCGGCGGGGCATTGTTGTCTTCAGGACAGACACCCTCGTGGTCAGCCCAGACTCCCGGCCCGCAATTGATTGCATCAGTTTGATCAAAAAATAGTCGTGAGGCTGAACATGAATTGTGACGGATTGGTCACGGGCTCTCCGGATTTACTGGATTAACGCGTTGCATTAATAGGCGGACAGCCCGTGCGGGGTTGTAGCGCTCCCTCTGGGGCAGGGCGAAGTTCGGTGGGTTCGCAACTTTTCGCGGATGATCTTGAAAATCCGGGAGGTGTCTGTGGATGCCCTCCCAGGTGGCAGTGATTGGGGAGGGGCGCCTCGGACCTCATAGGGAGCCATCCACATGACTGTCAGGAACAACGTCAGCAACAGGGACAACAGCAACAGCTACCGCATCCGGGAGCGCGACACGCTCAGCAAGATCGCCGCCCGGAACGGCACCACCGTGGATGCGCTGGCCCAGCTCAACAACATCGCCGACCCGAACCGGATTCGGGCGGGGACGACCATCCAGCTTCCCTCGGCCCGCGACGGGTTTGAGGGCACGACGGCCAACCCCACGCAGACCAACGTGGGCGCGCGGCAGAACCCCGGCGACACCTTTGACGCGGGCACCACCGCGGCGGCGGGCCTGACGTCCCCCAACGCGTCGGGGACGAACAACGGCTACCGCAACATCCAGGACCTGGGCGCCTTCACCCGCGGCGGCTCCAACTCCGAGGCGGCCATCGTCGTCGGCACCTCCGAGGGCAACCGCCGTCCGGACGGCTCCTTCACGGCCAGCTACGGCGGCCACACGGACCCGGGCAACGCGGCGCACAACCGTGGCTCGTTCTCCTATCAGGGCACGGGCGCCAACACCCCGCAGCAGGCCGACCAGATCTGGAACCGCGAGCTGACCAACGCCACGCCGCGCTACGAGGCCGCCGCCCGCGCCGCGGGCCTGGATCCGAACAACGCGCTGCTGGCGTCCACGTACTTTGATTTGCACACCCAGTCGCCTCGCGCCGCGCAGAACTTCATCAACCGTGAGATGCCCCGGCTGGCGCAGGACCCGCGCGGCGTCACCCGCGACTCGCTCATCGATGCGCGCGTGAACGCGTACCGCAACGACCAGGGTGTCCTGCGCGCCGCTGGCTTCAACCACAGCGAGTCCCGCCTGCGCGCCGACCAGACGCGCCGCGAGACGGCGCTCGTCACGGCGCTGGATGCGCGTGGCTATCGCTCCGGTACGACGCAGGCCGACGGTGTTCCCCAGGGACAGGTCCCGGTGCCCACGCCGCGCCCCGTCTCGGAGAACCCCACGGTCGCCCCGACGCCGCGCCCGGCCTCCGAGCGCCCCACGGCCGCGCCCACGCCGCGCCCGGCCTCCGAGCGCCCCACCACCACGACCAACGGCGCGACGCCGACGAACCTCAACGACACCGAGCGCGTCGCGGCGACGACCGACCGCGCGGCCGTGCAGACGCGCACCCCGTGGATCAGCCAGTACGACGCCAGCCAGGTGGAGCGCGCTGGTGACAAGGCGTGCTTCCGCGCGGCGACGGCGATGGCTCGGCAGAGCGGCGCCAACGTGACGGACGTCACCCGCCGCATCCAGGTCGCCACGGGCGAGGGCCCCAACGGCATCACCGTGGACCGCCAGGCGGCGGAGCGCGGCCGGAACTACATCGACCAGCAGTTGGCCGCGGGCAAGCCGGTCGTCGTGGGCGTCAACCACAAGTCGACCGCCAACGTGGGCAACGCCGACGGCATCACCGACCACTTCGTCGTCATCACCGGTCGTGGCGTGGACCAGCAGGGCCGCACCTACTACACGTTCAACGACCCGGCGACGCGCAACCAGAGCCGTGGCGCGGACACCAACCCGAACAACCGCTTCTACGTCGACGAGAACACTGGCGGCCTCACCCGCCCGGGGCCCCGCACGGGCTACGTCGTCGGCCGCCAGTTCGACGTGTCGATGATTCGCCCCAACGCGTAGTCGTCGCCTGCCGCGCGGAAGGACAGAAGCCCGGCGGCCCAGGTGGCCGACCGGGCTTCTTCATGTCCAAGAACTGGAGCGGCGTGGCTCGTCGGCACCGCTCACGAGTTCCGAGGAGTCGAGCGAGGCGAGAGGGCGTCCCCGCCAGCGCACCGGCCAGGCGTGCCGCTCACGACGCCCGAGGAGTCGCGCGCGCCGCAGGTCGCTCCGCCAGCGTGCCTCGCAGCGCGCGGACCTCGGCGAGCACTTCGTGCGCCGCCTCCAGTGTCGATGGGGCCGGCCCGACTGTGGGCGCCGGGTTCGTGGCAAGCTCCGAGGGCTCGCCGAGGCCGGTGTCCCGGTGTTGCCGCACGCACTCCATGATGGCGTCGCGAATCGCCTCGGGGTTGCTCACGCCTCGGAAGCGGGCCTCGTGCAGGTGCTCCTGCATGTCCGTGTCCGACTCGCGGGAGCGCGAGCCACTGCCTCCGCCCGCCGTCTCCACCTTCACGTCGGCGATGCCCAGCATCCGCTGGAGGGGGTTCTGCTGGATGGAGATCTGCTGGATGTTGGCGAAGGTCATCGTCTTCTCCCGCAGCGACATGACGCCCTCGCGGACGCGCAGGCTCCGGTCCGTCAGCGCATACCAGCGCAGCTCGTAGTCGAGCCGGACCACGAAGAAGCTCAAGGGCAGCACCAGCACCAGGAAGCCCAGCCACGCGACGACCTCCACCGCGTAGATGAGCGTCGTCACGAGCGTCGTGGCGGGAAGGCCGCGAAGCATGGGCGTGAGCATCTGGCTCAGGAAGGCCCATGCCACCACCGCGCCCACGACGGCCACCACGTGCTTGAACCCCAGCAGCACCCGTCGATAGAGCAGGTACTGCGGCGCCGCGCGGAACACGCGCACCGTGCCCTCGGGGAGCTGGGGCTCGGGGTCCACCTTCAAGAACCGCAGGAGCCAGGCGTGGGGCACGTCACTCATCCGCCTGCTCCTTCGCGTTGCGCGCGCCCAGCTCCTGACGGAGCGCGCGGACCTCGGCGGCGACCTCGCGCAGCGCGGCCGCCAGTGCCTCCGACTCACCTGTCGCCAGCGAGGAGGACTTCGCCACGGCGGAGCCCCGGTCCCGGGTGCCGCGCATCTTCGAGTAGAGCAGGTCGCGCATCGCCTCGAAGTCCTGGATGCCCTCGATGGTGATTTCCGCCTGGGCGCTGCCGCTCGCCGTCTGAATCTGGATGCGCGCGAGTCCCAACCACCGCTCCACGACATGGCTGGACAGGTGGATGTCCTGGATGCGCGCATAGGTGAGGGACACCTCGCGTCGGAAGAGGATGCCCCACCGCATGGTGATGCCCTCCTCGTCCAGTTCGTAGCGCAGCGTGCGGAACTTGAAGTAGCGCAGGAGCGCGAGGATGGGGAACCCAGGTCCCGCCAGCAGCGAGCCGAGCAGGTAGTTGGTGAGCAGGCTCGCGTGCGGCTGCAGCACCGTGGGCAGCTTCCACGGCGAGGCGGGTCGCGCGGGCACGAGCGCGGGCTGGGGGCCGGGCGGGGAAGTCACGGGACCGCCGAGAGTCATGAAGGGCTCACCTGGGTGCTCCTCCGGAAATCACTGTCTGTTCCCAACGTGTGGGCGCGACACCCATTTCATACGCCGGTCCACCCGTGCCGTCATGTCCCCCGGGATGAGGCTGCGTCCACCAGTCCACCGCGCCCGAGACTCGCGTGCGGCGCCTTGCGAGGCGTGGGCTCGTCGGCTCGGGGACAGCGGTCCTTGAGAAGTCGAGAGGCCGCTTCGGCGGTGCCCCACTCCGAGACGTGTTGCCTGTGGAGCACGTCACGATTGCGGGCCAGGGCTGATTCATCAAAAACAGACCCGCGAGGATTCCGGCCCGCGGGTCTTTGCTCCGCATCCGCGCACCCTACCGTGGCGCGCATGAACCTGATGCGCTGGCTGAGTCTTGAGGAGATGTTGTCGGGGATTGAAACACCGGAGGGCTGCTCCGCGGAGCAGCTCGCGCGGGAGGACCTCCCTCGCCTGACGGCCCTGCTGGAGAGCTGGTATCCGGACATCCGGGTCGGCACGGAGAGTCGTCACCTGGAGCCCTCGTTCTACGAGCGGGAGTTCTTCCTCCGAGGCGAGTCTCCGGACCGCTCGCTGTACGGCATCCTCGTGCGTGACCGCGCGAGCGGGGACATCATCGGCCTGCTGACGATGGAGCGGAACGTGCGCGGGCTGCAGCTCTCCGCGGCCCTGGGTGTCTTGGAGCCCTCGCGGCGCGGGCTGGGCATCGGCTTCCTGGGCACCGCGGCGCTGGAAATCGTGGGCCGCAACATCGGCGCGGAGGTGGTGCTCTACTACTCCACGCTGAAGACGGCGCGCGCGCAGCGCAACGCGGAGAACCAGGGCTTCAAGCTGGTGGGCCTGGTGCCCGCCTTCGACGTGGATGCCATCGCCCCGGGCAAGGTGAAGCGTGTCTACGAGGCGCTCTATTCGAAGGTCCTCGTGGAGTCGGAGCGCATCCATCTTCCCGAGTGGGAGGCGCTGACGCCCTCCACCCGCGCGCTCTACACGCACCTGTTCGGTCCACATCCGGCGCAGACCGCCAGCGTCCCCGCTCCGTCGGAGCGCCTGCATGGTTGAGGTGCGGACCTACGAAGGGGACGCGGTGGATGCGTCCCAGTTCGTCAACCGCGTCTGGGGCAAATACTACGGAGCGCAGGGGCCGCTGACGGACTTCCAGCCTCGGATGCTGGACTGGTTTCTCTTCGGCAACAGGCTCGCGACGCGAGAGTACCGTCTGGCCGCGTACTCGGGTGGGAAGCTGGCGGGAGTCCTGTTCGCGGAGCCCATCCGGCTCCGACTGGGGACTCGTACCGTGGAAGGCACGTACGGGAGTTGGCTCAGTGTGGACCCCGCGTTCCGAGGAACGGGCGTGGGGCAGAAGCTGACGGAGACGATGTCCTCGCGTCAGCGCGAGCGCGGGGCCTTGCTCATGCTGGGTTGTATGGAGGACGGCAGTGTGGCGGAGCGCTTCTGGAGGAAGACTCCTGGCCTGCGGGCCTTCGACACGCTGGGCATGTGGCTTCACGTCTTCGACGCGGCGGCGGTGGCGCGCTGGTCCAAGACGGCGGCCGAGCGCGCGCTCTTCACGCTCGCGCGGCCGTGGCTGCGCGGGAGCGCTCCGTCCGTGGACACAATGGAGGGCATCCGGCCCTATCGTCCGGAGGACCTGCCTGCGTGCATGGCGCTGGTGGAACGGATGATGGAGTCGGTGAGCCTGGGATACGCCTATACGCCCGAGCGGCTCGCGCATCAGCTCCAGTACCGGGACGTGCCGCGCACCCTCGTCCTGGAACGCGACGGCGCCGTGCGAGGATTGGTCAACTTCTACACGCTTCAGATGAATGCCCGGGGCCCGCTGACCATCGCCCTGGTGGACCTGCTCGCCTTCCACGCGTCGGTGCCGCGCGCGGAGCAGAAGCGCCTCTTGCGCGTGGCCATGCGGGACATGGTGGAGCAGGGGGCGAGCTGCGCGGTGATGCTCCGGGGGCCGTGTGTGTCCAGTCGGCTGATGCTCGGGGCGCAGGGACTCGTAGGCCGCGTCGCCGATGCCCAGCACCGTGACGCCCCGCTCGCGCAGCGCGGTGACGAAGTGGAAGAAGTGGGACGGGAAGTGCGGAGAGATGAAGACGAAGTTCAT
>NZ_VIFM01000331.1 GCF_006636215.1 Myxococcus llanfairpwllgwyngyllgogerychwyrndrobwllllantysiliogogogochensis
GGTGGTGTTCGGGGAGACGGTGTTCGCGGGGGAGGAGCGCGTGGTGGTGGTGGACCGCACCGCGCCGCGAGTGGTGTCGCGGGCCCCGGAACCGGGGGCGCAGGATGTGTGGGTCAAGAGCCCCATCCAGGCCGTGTTCTCCGAGCCGGTGAATGCGAGCACCGTGACGAGCGCCTCCGTGCGACTCACCGTGGGCGGGGTGGAGGTGGCCCGGACGGTGTCACTGTCGGGGGATGGGAAGACGATGACGGTGGTGCCGGGAGCCGGGTATGCGCCATCGCATCCGGTTCAGTTGATCCTCACCGAGCAACTCGTGGACCTCGCGGGGAACAGCCTGAACATCGAGTCGCGCGGCTGGGACTGGACCATCCCCTTCTGGATTCCTTGGGGCACTGGGGATGGGGCCCTCCTGAGTGCGCGTGACAGTGACATCAAGAGCCATGCCTTCGACGCAGCCGGCAACCTGGTGGCCACATGGAGTCTGTATGCCAGCAACCTGCATTGGCTCTACGTCAAGCGCTACGAAAGCGGCGAGTGGAAGACTTACGGCCAAAACCACATCGCCTTCTCAAACCAAGGGAGCCTCCATGACAACTCGCTCATCCTGGACTCCGCTGGCAACCCCATCGTCGCCTGGACCCAACCTGGCAGCTCAGGCTCCTCGACAGTGCAGGTGAAGAGGTGGACTGGAACCCAATGGGAGTCGCTCGGGGAGCATGTCGAAGTCGATGCTTCGATGCCACAGAAGGCCCATCCTCATCTCGAGTGGGCCCCCTCCGGCCAACCCGCCATTGCCTGGAGCGAATCGGAGTTCACTGTGGCAAACACTGTTTGTGCTGCGGAGTGGGCCACAAACAACTGGAGTCCTCTTGGAAACTGCTTCAACGCGCGGGACACATCGAACTACGTCACGAACCCGGTCTTGAAATACACGCGCAGCAAGGTCCCCACCATCGCGTGGGTGGCCACCGGCGCAACTGAGAACACCATCCACGTCAGCCAGTTCCTCAACAATACCTGGACGGTCCTCGACGCCGAGGACCACAACATTCAAGTCCAGGAGCCATATGTATCCCTGGCATTTGGTCCCACGGACCAACCCATCCTCACATGGCTCGCTGGCACCGGTAGTGGGAACGACTGCGTCGCCACTAAAAATTGGTTTGATTCGTACTGGGCCTTGCTGGGGACACCCCAGCTTCCAACCGCAGGAACCCTCACGACAATGGGGCCCGCGCTTGAAACGGATTCTACCGGCACCCCATTCGTCGCGTGGACAAGTCTCGTCACCCTCACGCCTACGGACAGTCGCTTGCGAACCAGCCGCTGGACGGGGCTGAGTTGGGAGTCGCTCGACGACGCCTCGTTCACTGTCGAAGGCCGGGTACTCACCAACCAGCACACGCTTCAACGAACGAGCACTGGAGAAATGGTGCTGTCCTGGCGACACCTCATCCTCTCCGAAGATCGAATGAGGGTACGCCGGCTCAATCGCTAGCGTTCAAACAGCTCCTCTCCCCTCACGGAACCACTTCGATGACAGATTTCCGAATCGTTTTTCTTCTCCTCGCGACCCTTCCGGCGCTCGGACTCGCGGCTCCTCGCCGTCTGGTCGTCGCGAGTGGAGATTGCAAGGACGCGGAGCTGGGCAGCCAGGCCAACGCGTTTCTCAATGCCCTCGTCTCCAGCCCGGAGCAGGATGTCCTGAGCGCGTCCGGTTTCAGCGAGCGGCTCTTTCCGCAACCCACCAAGAGCTACGAAGACCTCCAGCGGCAGCTCGACTCCGCTCAGGACCACTTCTACGAGAGCCGGAACGGCAAGGCCGCCGTGGCCATCGACGAAGCCCTCCAGCAAATCAACCGCCTGCCCGTAGGCGATGCACGCTGGAAGCTCTATGTGAATGCCCAGCTCCTGCACGGCCTGAACTATCGGGCTATGGGCAAACAAAAGGAGAGCGACACCGCGTTCCGAAGCGTGTTGCGACTCCAGCCCACCTACGAGCTCGACCCGGATTACTTCGCGCCCTCGGTGCGCCAGGGGTTCGACAAGCTGCGACGGGAGTTGAACCTCGCCCGAAAGGTGAAGCTCTCGGTGAAATCCACGTTGCCGACCTCTGACGTGTACCTCGACGGCCTCAAGATGGGGCAGACGCCCCTGACGCTCGACGTGCTGGCGGGCACCTACGACCTCAACCTGGTGAAGGGCGAGGCCATCAGCTTCCCTCGACAGATTCAGGCCCAAGGCGCCGACACGCCCCTGCTCGTCGACCTCGCATATGAGGGCTCCGTCTCCGCCACCCCGTTCCCCTGCCTCGCCGCTCCTGAGGGAAGCGACGAGCGGATCCTCAGTCACGCCATCCGGCTTGGCGGCACGCTCGGTGTCGAGGAGGTCATCGTCGTGCGTCTGGAGCGCCCCAGCAGCGGCCCCAAGTGGTTCGCCGCCACCGTGCTCAATGTCGAGGGCGGCCAGAAGCTCCGTGAAGGCGGCTTCAAGACGCAGGGCCTGGATGCCCCGGCGGAAGCACTCTCCGCGCTGGTGGACTTCGTGACCACGGGTCGGTCTCCCTCCAACCTCGTGGTGATGAACGCCAATGGGCGTGCTCCCTGGGAGCAGGCCGTGACCTCGGACAAGTCTGGCGCCCCGCATGGAGGTATGGACATCAGCGCTCCGGACCTCCTCTCGGACGGCATCGCGGATTCCGCGGACCGACCCACACCGGCACTGCGTGTGGCGTCCTATGTCCTGCTCGGCACCGGCATGGCTGCCCTGGGAGGGGCGGGCGTGGTGCGGTTCCTGGCGCAGAAGAACGTGGATGACCTGGAGAAGCGGCTCGAGAACGGCCGAATCCTCTCCACGGACCGGGAGGCGCTGAGACTCCGGAACTCGCTGGTCCAGAAGAGCAACGTCCTCACCGGACTGCTCGCCGGAGGAGGTGCAGCGGTCGCTGCTGGGGCCGTGCTCTTCCTCCTGTCGCCCTCGCCCCAAGCACCGCCGCCTGTCTCAGTGGGCGTCGCCACGAATGGCGAGGAGGTCTCGGCCAGCCTCTCCGGCACCTTCTGACGTCCACGCCTCCCAGGGAATCGCTCGCCATCCGCGCCGACACCCTCGCCGCCGCATAGAGTGCCGCGCATGACGCGTGCCCTTCTTGCCCTGCTCCTGGCCACGAGCGCTTCCGCCGCGGCCCCTCGCACCCTTAGGGTGGACTACTTCCACACCGGCAATGCCACCGAGGAACGCTTCAGCCTCGACAAGGTGGTCCTCGAGCCGCTGCCCTGGCCGGGCCATGCGGCACGCGCGGTCGATGACACCAACCTCGGCAAGTACCTCTTCGAGGTGAGGGACCGGGACACGAACCAGGTCCTCTTCTCCCGGGGGTTCGCTTCCATCTACGGAGAGTGGGAGCTCACCACCGAGGCGAAGAGCCAGCACCGCACCTTCCACGAGTCGCTTCGCTTCCCCACGCCGGAGCGCCCCGTCCAGGTGCTCCTCAAGAAGCGGGACGCACAGAACGCCTTCCGCGAGGTGTGGTCGCTCATCGTGGACCCGAAGGACATGTTCGTGGACCCGTCCTCACCGCCCGCTCCGGGCCCGCTGCTGAAACTGCTGGAGAACGGGCCGCCGGAGCAGAAGGTGGACCTGCTCATCCTGGGCGACGGCTACACCGAAGCGGAGCGCGCCAGGTTCGAGAAGGACGCCCGGCGCATGGTGGACATCCTCTTCACCTTCTCGCCCTTCAAGGAGCGCAAGGCAGACTTCAACGTCTGGGGCCTGATGCCGGCCGCCGTGCAGTCCGGAATCTCCCGGCCGTCCACCGGCGTCCACCGGCGCTCACCCGTGGGCACCACCTATGACGCCTTCGGCAGCGAGCGCTACATCCTGACCTTCGACAACAAGGCCTTCCGCGAGCTGTCTGCCTTCGCGCCCTACGAGTTCGTCGAAATCCTGTCCAACGGAAACACCTACGGAGGCGGCGGCATCCTCGGCCTCTACGGCACCGTGGCGGCCGACAGCCTGTGGGCGCCCTACGTCTTCGTCCACGAGTTCGGCCATCACTTCGCGGGCCTCGCCGACGAGTACTACACCTCCGAGTCCGTCTACGTGCCCAGCGCCGACCGACTGGAGCCGTGGGAGAAGAACGTCACCGCGCTCAAGGACCCGGAGCAGCTCAAATGGAAACACCTGGTGACGCCCGGCACGCCCCTGCCCACACCCTGGAGCAAGGAGGCCTACGAGACGCACTCCAATGACGTGCAGAAGCGCCGCCGCCAGGTCCGGGCCCAGCGCAAGCCGGAGTCGGAGATGGACTCACTGTTCGTGGCGCAGCGTGACTGGGAGGAGAAGTTCCTTTCCTCACAGAAGTACTCGAACAAGGTGGGCGCCTTCGAAGGGGCCAACTACGAGGCCCGGGGGTATTACAGACCCCAGCTCGACTGTGTGATGTTCACCCGGGACCGGGTGCCCTTCTGCGCGGTGTGTCAGAGCGCGATTTCACAGGTCATCGACTTGTACGCGGGTCCCCGACCTCCAGCCTCCCGCAAGACACCCTGATAACCAGTCATTTCGAGGGATTCCTGCGTGACATGGCGGTGTCACGGGGGCCCCGCAATGGACCCTCTCCAGGTTCAGGTGTAAGGGGGGCGAGTTACTACCTGCATCCCTGGAGGGGACCGCATGCAGAAGCGAAATTGGCTTGCAGCGCTCATGACCGCCGTGCTCGTCACGATGGGCACGGGCTGTGGAGATGAGTGCGTCGACCAGTTCGACTGTCGCGCCGATAATGGCCAGCCAGATCCGGGCAAGGAGTGGACCTGTAACGATGGGACCTGTGATCAGGTCGCCATCAACGTACCGACGCCGGACTCGGGTACGCCGGATTCGGGGACGCCGGACTCGGGCACTCCCGACTCGGGGACTCCGGACGCGGGCGTGACCTGCAACCCGGGCTGCGGCTCGGGCGAGCTGTGTGACATCAGCTCCGGCACGGGCGTGTGCAAGATTTGCCGCGACTCCGCCACGGGCACGGGCACGGATGAAGGCTGCTCCGCCGCCGCTCCTGTCTGCGACATCACCGGCACAGGCGGCAAGGGCGTATGCACCGCGTGCCGCGACACGGCCACGGGCAACGGCCAGGACCTGGGCTGTGCCGCTGAAGTGCCGGTCTGCGACACCACCGCCAACAACGGCGTGGGCGTCTGCAAGGCGTGCACGGACTCCGCCACGGGCAATAGCCAGGACCTGGGCTGCTCGGCCACGGCCCCCATCTGCGACACGGCCGCCAACAGTGGCGCGGGCGCGTGCAAGGTCTGCTTCGACTCGCAGACGAGCCCCGACCAGGGCTGCTCTTCGCCCACCAACATCTGCGACACGGCGGCCAACAACGGCGCCGGCGAGTGCAAGGTCTGCAACGCCACTGAGGGTTGCCAGGGTGAGCAGACGTGCAACGCCACGGGCTCCGCCTGCGAGGGCTGCGCGGACAACGCGTCGTGCGCTCCGGAGACCCCGGTGTGCCGCACGGACACCACGCCGACGACGTGCGTCGAGTGCTCCCCGGGCAACACCGCCCACTGCGATGCGACCAAGCCGGCCTGCAACGCCAACTTCCTGTGTGGCTGCACGGAAAATACCGACTGCGCCGCGGTGCCGGACAGCGCGCGTGACTTCTGCGACCCCACGGGCAACAACAACCGTGGTCAGTGCGAGGTCTGCGTCACCGACACCCAGTGCGCGGGTCTGGATCCGCTGAAGCCGGTCTGCAACAACCGCACGGAGTGCGTGCAGTGCCTGACGAACGCGAGCTGCACGGCGGGCCAGGTCTGCAACACGACCAGCCACGCTTGCGAGACGGCCCCTGGCCCCACTGCGGCTGAGACCAGCGCGCAGATCGCCGCCTTCCTCGCCGCCGAGGCTGGCTCCCCCAACCTGCCCGTCAATGGAGCCTACGTCACGTTCCTCAAGCCCGCCGTGCCGGGCCAGGACAACGAGACCGAGCCTGTCGGCTTCTTCCTCCAGGCGGAGGCCAACGGCCCCGCGATGTTCGTCTCCGACCCCGCCGTCGTGAACCAGGTGGCCGTGGGAGACCGGATCAGCCTGACCGTCGCCACGAAGCGGCTCGCGAACCAGCAGGACCTGGCCAGCACCGTCGCGGAGTTCACGCGGCTCAGCCAGGGTCACTCGGTGCGCTCGCTTGCCGTGGACCGCTCCGGCGCGAACGACCTCGTTACCGCACTGGACGGCTACGAGTATCAGCTCATCACGCTCTCCGGTACCCTGGGCGCTGTGGGCGGCGCGGGGGCGGGCTTCACGGGCTTCCCCATCACGACGACCGGGATGTCCACCACCAACACGATTCGCCTGCGCATGCCCACGGCCCTGCCCCAGGCGCTCGAAGCCGCCCCGGGCTGCCAGTTCACCCTCGTGGGTCCCATGTGGCGGTTCGGCACCACCCCGCAGCCGTCGGCCTTCTCGGCTTCGGACATCACGCTCGACTGCCCCGCGCCCAAGCTGGTCACGGCGACCAGCCTGTCCGCCACTCAGGTCCGGCTCACGTTCGACCGTAAGATTGCTGAGGCTTCGGCGCAGGCCTCGGACTTCACCATCGAAAACCTGACCGTCTCGGGCGTCGCGGTCGACGGAACGCTGGTGACCCTCACCACGAGCGAGCAGACCGCGGGCACGGCCTATACGGCCACCGTCTCCGGCGAGGTCACCGACCTGAGCGGCAAGCCGGTCGCCAGCGCGAACAACAGCGCGAACTTCACCGGCTTCACGCCTCCGCCCGAGGGCGCTTCGCTCGTCATCAACGAGGTGGACTACGACAACCCCGGCACCGACACTGCGGAGTTCGTCGAAATCTACAACCGAGGCAACGCGGCCGCAGACTTGAGCGACCTCCGCCTCGTCCTTGTCAACGGTGAATCAACCGCCACGCCGCGGCGCGAATATAGCCTCTTCGACCTGAGCAACGTGACCGATGCGGCTGGCACCTCGGTGACGTCGCTGCCTGCGGGTGGATACCTGGTCGCCGCACCCGCGCCGTTCTTCACGAACAACCCGCTGCCCGGCGTTCTTCGTCTGGTCATCGCCACGCCGCCGCCGGCCAACGCGAACGAGAACATCATCCAGAATGGCACTGGTGACGGCATTGGCCTCGTCAAGTTCTCCACGGGAACGATGGTCGACACCATCTTCTACGAGACGCCTGCCCCGATCCCCCCGGCTCCCCCAGTTCTCCATAACCCTGTGTTCAACATCCTGACCGGCGCGGGTGACCTGGCCCTCAGCTTCGTCGAGGGTACGCGGACCCTCGCCTCGGACTCGGGCTCGACGGCGGGCTCGCTCCAGCGCGTTCCCAACGGCGGCGACACCAACGACAACAACGCCGACTTCGTGTTCCTGCCCAGCTCTCCGGGCGCGCCGACGCCGTAATCGGCTGACACGGGGCTGAGCCCCCAAGCTCATCCTTCCTGGCCGCGGTCCCTTCGGGGGCCGCGGCCTTTTTCTTGGCCGAATCACCCGACACGCCATTGAGCTGCTGTCACCACCACGGACTACAGTGCCCGCTCTCACCTGGGGCCACTGCCCCTGCTGGTTCGGAGTCTCCATGCGGTTCCAACGTGCACTGACGTTGCTGCTCGCCCTCAGCCTGTCCGCATGCCCCGGCTCCAAGCCCTCCACGCCCCTGCTCCCTGAACGGGACGCCGGTCCGAATCCCACCGACGGCGGCCACACCTCGCTCACCGTCGAGACCACCTCCCTCTCCGACGCCTATCTCGGTGACGCGTACTCCGCGCCCCTCGCGGTCTCTGGTGGCTCGCCTCCCTATGCCTGGAGCCTCTCCAGCGGAGACCTTCCCTCGGGAATGCGGCTCGGCGCTCAGGGACTCCTCTCCGGCAGCCCCATCGCCTCCGGCTCCTTCACCTTCACCGTTCACGTCCAGGACGCTTCCGGCGCCGCGTCCTCCCAGCAACTCACCCTCTCCGTTCTCGCGCCGCCCACCTTCTCCACCGCGTCCCTCTCGCTCGGTATCGTCGGCCTCCCCTACTCCGCCGCCCTCTCGGCCTCCGGTGGACTCGCCCCGCTGAGCCTCCACGTCACCTCCGGTGCCCTGCCCCCCGGCCTCCAACTGGAAGCCTTCTCCCTCGCCGGCACCCCCACCACCTCGGGCTCCTTCTCCTTCACCCTCGAGGCCCGTGACGCCAATGGCCACACCGCTTCCGCGGACTTCCAGCTCACCGTCCGCGACGGACTCACCATCACCTCCACCACCCTCCCGGATGCCTATACGGACAGCGCCTATGGCCAGGCCCCCTCCGTCCTCGGCGGGAAGGCGCCCTACGCGTGGACCCTCGTCAGCGGCGCCCTGCCTCCCGGACTCGCGCTGCTCGGCTCCGGAATCCTCAATGGCACTCCCTCCGCCGCCGGCACCTCCACGTTCAGCCTCCGCGTCACCGACGCCAACGGCGCCACCGATACGCGGGAGCTCTCCCTCGCGACCTACCTGCCCCCTTTGCTCGCCGCCGTGGCCCCGCAGAGCGTCTACGTCCAGGACAACGTCGCTCGCGCCCTCCAGGCCTCGCAGGGCAAGGCCCCCTTCGTCTTCTCCACTCCGGGCCCCCTTCCCACCGGACTCTCACTCGCTCCCGAGGGACTCCTCCACGGACAGCCCACCCAGGGCGGCGCCTTCACCTTCGACGTCATCGCTCGTGACGCCAATGGCCGCACCGCCACTCGCTCCGTCGCCTTCACCGTCCTCGCCCTTCCCACCATCACCACCCAGGCCCTCCCCGATGCGACGCTGAGCACCGCCTACCAGCACGCGCTCACCGCCACCGGTGGCCGAGGCACCCTCACCTGGACGCTCGTCTCCGGCACGCTGCCTCCTGGCCTCTCGCTCTCGCCCCAGGGCACGCTCAGCGGCACACCCTCCTCCGCCGGCACCGCGTCCTTCACCGTCCGCGTCTCCGACGAGAACGGTCGCACGGCCCCTCGGACCCTGGCGCTCGTCGTCTACGCCCCCCCCACCATCACCACGAGCGCGCTCCCCGAGGCCGACACTGGCGCGCCCTACTCCGCCACCATGGCCGTCTCCGGTGGCAAGGCCCCCTTCTCCTGGAGCGTCGTCTCAGGCTCGCTCCCCACCGGCCTGTCCCTCTCCAGTTCCGGCACCATCAGCGGAACCACCACCTCCAGCACCCGCACCTTCACCGTCCGCGTCTCCGATGCCCAAGGCCGCTTCGCCGAGCGCAGCGTGTCTCTCTCCGTCTACGTGCCCCCCACCGTGACGACGGACACCCTGCCCCAGGCCGTCTCGGGCCAGCCCTACTCCACCACCCTTACGGCGAGCGATGGGCGCGCACCCCTGACCTGGGGCCACGTGGGCGCGCTGCCCACCGGCCTGACCCTCTCCGCGAGCGGCCTCATCTCCGGCACTCCCACCGTCCAGGGCATCACGTCTTTCAGCGCCTCCGTGCAGGACGCCAAGGGCTCCTCCGCCTCGCGCGCGCTGTCACTCACCGTCAGCGGCTCGGGACAGCCTTTCATTGTGGGCCACTGGAACATCGAGTGGTTCGGCGCGGAGACCCAGGGCCCGCCCAACTCCACGTCACCCGGGGGGAATCTCGATGACCTGCAGCTCGCTCACGCGCGAGACATCCTCGCGGACACGGGCGCCAACGTGTGGGGCCTGGTCGAGATCGTGGACAACGCGGACTTCGACGTCCTCAAGGCGCAGCTCCCCCAATACGACGGCTTCCTCGCCAACGACTCGACCTACGTCCCCAACACCAGCTTCTGGTACTCGGCCGGAGAGCAGAAGCCCGGCATCCTCTACGACAGCAGCCTCGTCTTCCAGAGCGCGGAGCTCATCCTCACCGAGAACTCCAATGTCTTCGGAGGTCGCCCTCCCCTGCGCGTCAACTTCACCACCTTCATCAACGGCGCTTCGGCCCCCCTCATCGTCATCGTCATGCACATGAAGGCCTTCGCCGACGTGGAGTCTCATGGGCGAAGACAGGAGGCCAGCATCGCGCTGAAGGCTTATCTCGACGGGATGCCTACCGCGCGCGTGATTGTCATTGGCGACTGGAATGACGATGTCGACCGCTCCATCACGTACAGCGGAGGCGTGTATCTGAACACGCCCTTCGAGAACTTCATCTCCAACCCCACCCACTACACCTTCATCACCCGGGCCCTGTCGGAGCGCGCCGAGCGCACCACCACCGAATACCCCGACACCATCGACCACACGCTCGTCAGCGACGAGGTCGCCGCCGTCTACGTCCCCGACTCCGTCCGCGTCGTTCGCCCCGACTCGTGGATTCCCAACTACAACAACATCGTCAGCGACCATTACCCCGTCGTCAGCCACTATGCCTTCGGCGGAGGAGGCGGCGTCCCCGACGGTGGGACGAGCACACCTCCCGCGATGCTCATCAACGAGGTGCTCGCCAACGAACCCTCGGTCCCGAGTGGCGACGGCGGCACCGTGCCCGACAGTCAGTACGAGTTCGTCGAGGTCATCAACACCGGCGGCTCCACCGCGGACCTGTCTGGCTGGTCTCTGTCGGATGCCAACGTGGTCCGGCACACCTTCGCCACGGGGACACTCGTCCCGCCGGGAAAGGCGTATGTCGTCTTCGGCGGCCCCAACGGCTTCCCACCTGGCACGCCTGACACCGTGCACGCCTCCACCGGGCAGCTGGGCCTCAACAACGGCGGCGACACCGTGACCCTGCGAAACCTCCAGAACACCGCGGTGGATGTGATGACCTATACGAGCACCGTGGACAACGTGTCGCTCAATCGCTCACCCGACGCGTTCCCTGGCGGCACCGACTTCGTCCTCCACACCACGCTCAATCCCAGCCTTGGCTCGTCACCGGGCCGTCGCGCGAACGGCAACGCGTTCTGACGCAAGGCCCCGTTGTCAGCGGACGGCACGTTCGACCTACCGACGACTCGGCGTGAGCACCCGCGCCGCTTCGCCGCGGGATGAGCCGGGCGCTGTCCGCTCACTGACGGCGGCGCGGCCTCGTCCGCGCTCACGCATGCACACGCAGGAGCTGTCCTCGTGATGCGGCTGCTCACGGACGCGACGAGGCCTTGTCGCGCTCGCGCGCCCGGAGCTCACGCTCCGTCGGGATGAGCGGCTCCTGGGCAATCACCACCTCGACATCTCGCGCCACCCAGCCGCCGGGGCCGTCGTCGTACGTCACCTCGACGGAGTCCCCCTCGCGCATCGAGGCCAGACCCACCGGCTTCCCGTTCAACCGCAGCAGCGTGTCCGACGTCACCTCGACATCCCGCTCCTGTCCGCCCGAATCGCGGATGAGCAACTCGTTGTCCCCCACCCACTCCACGCGCCCCGACACACTCCCCGTGGGCGCGGGTCGCCCCGAGCCACCCTGTCCCGTGCGGCCCTGAGCATCCAGACCTTTCAAGGCCTCGGGGTCTGGCGCGCGCTCACGCGAGGCGACCAGGTCTCGAAACAGGGCCGAGCGCACCTCCCGGTCGTCCGCCGAGGGAGTGCGCGTCGACACCTTGTCCTCTTGCCGCTCGCAGCCACCGCCCCCCAGCACGCCCCCCACG